>CAZSMU010000049.1:0-11917 GCA_964607915.1 uncultured Haliscomenobacter sp. | reverse complement strand
GTTTCCGCCTTGCAAAACGAAATTCCGTTCCACTATGATTAGTGCGTGTATATTTGATTTGGAGGGTGTCCTCCTCGATATGGACACCATGCAGGGAGACCTGCAGTCCCTTACGCCCGACGACTTGAAAGACGGGGTATTTGTGTTTGTCAAAGAATTGAAAAACAAAGGATTGAACCTTGCAGTGGTCGCCCGTTGCCCCAACCTACGGCAAATCCTGAACCGGCTTCACATCACCCACTATTTCCATACCTGGGTGGGCTCCGACGGGCCTCCCATCGAAAACCCGACCGCGGGCCTGTACGAAAAAGCAGTGCGCGAATTAGGGGTGTCCGAAGAGCAAACCCTCGTGTTTACAGCGGAGGGGCCATCGGCGGCGGCGGCGGCGCAGGCAGGATGCTGGGTAGTGGGCGTTGGACTCTCGCCCGATATGGCCGAGGCAGATCTCGTGCTGCCGAGTTTCGAGAAGGTGCGTTTCCTCAAAATCCTGTCGGCAATCGGGGAAAATGAATAGCTGAGCCGTTCCTGTTTCTCAAGTCTTGTGGAAATTCCTATTTTTGCAAAAAAAAATAGTATGAGACCACAATGGATATGTATCCTCGCTGTTGTATGCACGGTTTTATCCGCCTGTAAGCGAGACGGAGCCAACTCGTCAACGCCCCAAAGCGCGGAAGGTGCAATCATCGCTACGGCAGCCCTCCCACTGACCCAGCCGAATACCCCCGAGACCCAGTTGCTGACTCAAAACTATTGGGTTGCAGAGTTTTACGTCATCCCGGGGGAAGAGGGCAAAATCTATCCGGCCCGCCAGAACAAAGGGCTCTGGTGGAAGTTCAACATAGACGGTACGTATGTGGGCGGCCAGTGGGAAGAACAATACGACAAAGGTTCCTGGTTCTGGAGAGCAGGCTCTTCCGAGTATGAAAAACGAGGGGTCCTCTACATAGATTCTGCTGTAGATGACATGCGCGATGTGGAATTTCAAATGCAGGGGGTTCAGGGAGATGGCTCCGCCATGTCCTGGGTGAAGACCCAAAACTCAAAAAACAGGGAGCCCGGTATGTTGAAAATTATCCAACTGATGACCATGCCCACTAAAAAGCAATTTGACGTGGAATAGGCTTGCCGCGAGGGGGCTGATAGCTCCTTTTACCCCTCGCAACAGGTCTGTCAAGCCTGAAAGACTTCGACTTTCGCTATTTTCGCATAGAAATTACAGAGCTCTAAAAATGAAAAAACAAATTTTCGCTTTCGCCGCTGTCATAGCCTGTGCCTTCGGGACCACGGCCTGCACCCAGGAGGTAATCGTTCCGGAATGGGTCAAAACCGCAAATATTTACGAAGTGAACGTCCGGCAATACTCTCCGGAGGGCACCTTCGCCGGGTTTGCCCGCGATGTGCCCCGCTTGAAATCGCTGGGGGTGGAAGTCGTCTGGTTCATGCCGATTCACCCCATCAGCCGGGAAAAGCGCAAGGGGTATCTGGGAAGCTACTATTCCGTAGCAGACTACAAAGGCGTAAACCCCGAATTCGGAACCCTGTCCGGCTTCAAATCCCTGGTGGACGACCTCCACTCGAACGAAATGAAGGTCTTGATCGATTGGGTGCCCAACCATACCGGCTGGGATCATCCCTGGATCAAACAACACCCGGAATTCTACCAAAAAGGACCGGATGGCAAAATCACAGATCCCATCAATCCCGCTACCGGCAAGAGCTGGGGCTGGACCGATGTGGCAGCCCTCGACTACGGAAATAAGGGACTCCACGAAGCTATGCTGGACGCAATGATGTTCTGGGTCAAGGAAGTAGGGGTGGACGGGTTCCGCGTGGACGTCGCCGGCGAAGTGCCCATCGAATTCTGGCGGAAGGCCATCCCGAAACTCCGCAGCGTAAACCCCGAATTGTTTATGCTGGCAGAATCTGAAGAGCCCGCCCTGCGCAACGAAGAGCTTTTCAACATGACCTACGGCTGGTCCTTCCACCAACTGATGAAAGATGTCGCACAGGGAAAAAAGCCGATTTCCGCGATTGAGGACTGGTACAAAGAAGACCGCGCGAAATTTACGGAGGGGCTGCATATGCACTTTACGCAAAACCACGACGAGAATTCCTGGGCGGGTACCGAAGATGAACTGTTCGGCCCCGCAAAGGATGCCATGGCCGTTCTGGCGACCATGTACGACGGTATGCCTTTGCTGTACAATGGCCAGGAAGCCGGGCTCAACAAGCGGCTGCGCTTCTTTGAAAAGGATACGATCAACTGGGGAGAGTATCCCCGCAGGCGCATGTACGAAACCCTCCTGGGGGTTCGCCGTGCCCAAAAAGCCCTCTGGAGCATGGGGGAAGGCGGTGAACCCGTGCGGCTCAAGACCAACGACGATTCCCGCATCTTTGCTTTCAAACGGGAAAAAGACGACAACCGCGTCATCGTCTTACTCAACCTCAGCAATACGGAGGTGATGACAAGTATAGAAGATCGCTCCGTAGATGAACTCTATCGCGAAGCCTTCCTCGGAGTCAACATGCAGCTTGCGGATAATGTGAAGTTCGCCCTGACCCCCTGGAGCTACATGGTCCTCGTCCTGGTTCCGGAACAGTACCGAAACAATTAACCTATGCATACACCAAACACCTACAAACCCAAACCGAAACTTTCGTTCTGGGAGATCTGGAACATGACCTTCGGCTTCCTGGGTATTCAGTTCGGCTTCGCCCTGCAAAATGCCAACGTGAGCCGCATCTTTGAAACGCTCGGTGGAGCTACCGACAAGCTGGCGCTGTATTGGCTGGCCGCGCCGCTCACAGGCCTGATCGTACAACCCATCGTAGGCTATTTCAGCGATCGCACCTGGCACCCGAAGTGGGGGAGAAGGCGTCCTTTCTTTGCTATCGGTGCTATCCTCTCCACCGCGGCGCTGATTCTTATGCCCAACTCGCCCGCTTTGTTCTTCGCGGTAGGGGTGCTTTGGATTATGGACTCTTCCATCAATATCTCTATGGAGCCCTTCCGCGCGTTTGTGGGCGATAACTTGCCCTCGGAACAGCGCACGACGGGCTTTGCTATGCAGAGCTTCTTCATCGGAGTGGGTGCAGTCGTCGCCTCCGCCCTGCCCTGGATGTTCACGAATTGGCTCGGAATTGCCAACACAGCTCCGGAGGGAGAAATCCCGCCCTCGGTAAAATGGTCTTTCTATGCGGGTGCGTTCGCGTTCCTCGCAGCAGTGATGTGGACGGTATTCCGGGCTAAAGAGTACGACCCCGAAACCCTGGCCTCCTTTGACCCCCCCGAACAGTCTGCCCACGAAGCAGGTCCTGAAAGCCCGGAGGGATACGCCCGGCGCGGTGCCCGGCAGTGGAAGGTAGGCCTCCTCACGGCTGTAGTCGGGATTGGCCTCAGCGTGCTGCTGAGCACCTGGCAGGTAGCAGGCGAAGTATATATCCTCAGCGTCGGCCTGACCTGCTTCGGCATCCTTTGGATGATTTCCGGATGGCTGCAAAAGCGCGGAACCTATGACAACGGCTTTGTGACCATCATGAGCGACTTTATGACGATGCCGCGCACGATGAAACAACTGGCCGTCGTCCAGTTTTTTTCCTGGTTCGGACTTTTCTCCATGTGGATCTATACGACTTCTGCGGTAACCGCTTCCATCTACGGGAGCAGTGACCCTACCTCGGAAGCCTATAACGACGGGGCAGATTGGGTGACGGTCTGCTTTTCTGTGTATAACGGCGTCTCTGCTTTAGCCGCTTTCCTGCTTCCCGTTATTGCCAAATACACGAGCCGGAAGGTGGCACACGCGCTCTGCCTTTTTGTCGGTGGGGCGGGCCTCGCTTCTATCTTCACGATAGAGAACCCGGACTATTTGCTGCTTTCCATGGTGGGCATTGGCTTTGCATGGTCGAGCATCCTGTCTATGCCGTACGCTATCCTGACCGGTACCCTGCCGGCTGCGAAAATGGGATACTACATGGGGGTATTCAACTTTTTCATCGTCATACCGCAAATCGTGGCGGCCTCTATACTCGGCTACCTGCTGCGCCAATGGTTTGACGGAGAAGCAATCTACGCCATGCTCGTAGGCGGGTCATCCTTTATGATAGCTGCTGCCGTTACGTTCATCGTGGACGACCAGCAGTAGGGGCTTTTAGCGCAAGCCTCTTTTGATGAGGTTTTGGTTGAAGGTGCGGACGTTCTGCAAGTGCTGGTCATAGCTTTCCGCGAAGCTGTGCAAACCCGATTCGTCGCCGACGGCGCAGAAAAAGAAGTAGTTGTGCTTCTCTGCATTCAACACAGCGTCAATGCTGGGAATAGAGGCCATCGTGATAGGACCGGGCGGCAAGCCCGGGTACAGGTATGTATTGTACGGGGAATCGAACTTGATATGGTAGGCGGTGACCCGTTTGGTCTCAAAATCGCGGGTGGCAAATACGGCCGTCGGGTCGGCCTGTAAGGGTTGGCCAATGCGGAGCCGATTGAGGTAAGTGCCCGCAATGCGTGCCTTTTCCTGGTTGCGGATGGTCTCTTTTTCGACTATGGAGGCCAGGGTATAGACCTCTTTCTCGCTCAGCCCTAACTCCTTTGCTTTGTCCCTGCGCCCGTCTTTGCTCCAGAACGAATCGTGCTCTTTTACCATGCGCTCCATGAATCCTTCCGGGGTAGTGTTCCAGAAGAATTGATAGGTGTTGGGAATGAAAAGGGTCATCAAATCGTCGCTGCTGTAGCCCAGTTGCCGGATGAACGCCTCATTTTGGAATAACGCCAGCAAGGCCTGGGAATCCGGCTCGATAAAGCGGGATACCTTGCCCGCTACGTCTTCGGGAAGCCGCTCATTGTTCAATACGACATTCACAGGGGTCTGTATTCCTCCCCGGAGATGCCGCACGAGTTTAATCATATCCCAACCTCCTTTTACCGTATAACGGCCACTGCGCATCTCCTCTTTTTTGTATTTCAGCAACTCCGCAATGCGGCGGAAACCCGATTCCTGCTTCAAGATGCCTTGTGCGTTGAGGATGCGTACCACATCCTCGAAACTGGACTGCCGGGGGATATCCACTACATACGATTTTCCGGGATGGGGAATGGTACCACCAGCTATAAAGTGCTGATAGACAAAAAACAAGGCGATGATTCCCGCAATTCCGATAAGGGCTAAAGTGCGCCAGGCTGGTTTGAACATAGCGTTTTTTTTGAAGGCTTGTCGCCGGTGGAAGTATTGCGAGGCCAAAAACTCTTTCTACCCCTGCAACAAGTCTGTAAAATGAACCCTAAATATACGTTTTGTGCATTGTCCGGGTTCAGATATTTAGACTGGAAACGTTAAAAATTCGGTATAAATGTTGCAGGGTTGTATCTTTTCCGCAAAAATGGCGCTTCGAAATTCGGCGATTATCCTTTTGTTTGTATTTTTTACATCATGCAGCACTTCGGTGGATTTGGAGGCGCCGTCGCTGGATATCCCGGTGATCTACGGTCTGCTTTCCCGGCAAGACACCGCACACTACATCCGTATTGAAAAAGCATTCCTCACCGGCGGCAAGGATGCAGCAGAGGTGGCTCAAATGCCGGATGCACTGCACTATTCCAGTCTGAACGTCGAGTTGGAAAAAGTGGCTACGGGCCAGCGATACCCCCTGCTCCGGGTAGATGGAGCCTTGGACGGATACCCGAGGGAAGAAGGCCCCTTCGCGAAATCGCCGAATTACCTGTATAAAATCAAAGGCGATATCCTGAAACTACAAGGAGGCGAAACGTTGCGTCTGCGCGTGCTCCGGCCGGGCATCTCTGCGCCAACCGTAGCCGAAACCACGGTGCTGTCCGACCTGGCACCCCGTGAGACGAGTCCTTCAAACCCTGTAAATATGGGCTATGACCGACAGGTAGCCATTAGCTGGACCGCGCCGACAGCAGCGCAGGTGTTCGATGTCCTGTTGCGTATCCGGTACAGGGAAAGCAGCCCGGGGCAGCTTACGGTCTTTGTGCAGAAATCGGTGGACTGGGTGCTGGCAAGTAATCTGCTGCGGACAGACAACACCGATCGAGTGAGTGTGGCGATAGAAGGGAGGGCATTTTATGCCTTCCTGGCGAGAGAATTGACGCCTGCGCCCAACGTACGCCGGATTTTCGACGGCATGGATCTCATGGTTTCGGCCGGAGGAAAAGAATTTGCCAACGCGTTGCGCCTTGCTCAGGCCAACACAGGCATTACGAGCACCCAATGGACGCCTGAGTACACCAATATCGAAGGCGGGCGCGGCGTTTTTAGCTCCCGTACGGTAGCCATCCGGCCGGGGTTGCAGTTGAGCGCCCCCTCCATGGATTCCCTTCGCTTAGGGAGCCTGACGCGCCTGCTCAATTTTCAATAGAATTACCCCTTCTTCTTAGGATGCACCAATTTAAGCTCCCGCACGAGATGGCCCGCCCCGGCATATTTATCGGTGATGAACAAGACATACCGTATGTCCACCATGATGTTGCGGCATATTGCGGGGTCGTAGAGCAGGTCGCTCATGGTACCTTCCCATACCCGGTCAAAATTGAGTCCGATCAAATTGCCGTGGGCGTCTATGACAGGGCTGCCGGAGTTGCCCCCGGTGGTATGGTTGGAGCCCAGGAAGCAGACGGGCAATCGTCCGTTTTCGCCGTATGGGCCAAAGTCCCGTTTTTCATGGAGTTGCCGTAGCCTGGCAGGTACATCGAATTCATAATCTCCCGGTTTGTATTTTTCCATGACGCCCTCCAGGTGGGTGAACGGCTGGTAGAAGACGCCGTCTTTAGGTTCGTAGCCTTCTACTTTGCCGTAGGTGGCGCGCAGGGTACTGTTTGCGTCCGGGTAAAAACGCTTTTCCGGCATGACCTCTACAATCGCCTTCATGTAGGTGCGCTGCAGGAGGTTGATTTTTTCCTGGATTTCATTGTAGGGCTTAAAAACACTATCCTCAGCCGACTCGACTATAGATCGGACGAGCAGATAGGCGTAATCCTCCCGAATCAGGCGTACCGCTTCGGCGGGGTCTCGCTCAATGGTTTCCAGCCAGGTATCGGGCTTGGCGAGCAGGGATTTGACGAAGAGGATGCGGGCGAAATCAGGGCCATTTTTGCCTGCGTAGTTCATTTGTTCCAGGGCGTACTGCGCCTGGTGTTCCAGCGGCAATTCGCGGAAGTACGATTCGATTAAAGCGGCGAATACTTTCTGGTCTACTTCGGCCCGGTAGTCTTTATGGAAAGACTGGAACATATTTTTTAACGCCTCTTTCCGGGAGGCGAGTGCTTCTGCTCCGTTGTTATTGAGTATGAGTACAAAAGAGTGGAGCAGGTTGGCGAAGCGCAGCAGTTCTACGTTGGCCCCTGTGATTTCGTTGATGTAGTCCCTGCTTTTGGCGTACGGCTCTATGTTCTGGTACAGGGTCTGCAGCTCGCCTAACAAGGAGCCATATTCCTGTTTCCAGGCGGGTTTAGCATTGACCCTTTGGGTGAAGCCAGCTTCGAAGTCGAGTTTGCGTTGTATTCCACCGACGGTTTTGATTCCCTGGCTTTCCCCGATCCATTTCTTCCAGGAATTGGCCAGGTTCGCCTGCTTGCTGGCGTATTGGATACGGACCTGGGGGTCGCTCCGCATCGCCTCGTCCAGGATGGAAAGGGTCCGGTCGCGAATTCCGATGCGGATTGGATTGAGGACTTCCACGGTTTGTCGGACGGCGGCAGCGGGGAGGTACTGCGTCGTTCTGCCCGGGAAGCCAAATACCAGGGTGAAGTCGCCCGGGCTGACCCCATCGAGCGATACCGGGAGAAAATGCCGAGGCTTGTACGGGACATTCTCCGGGGAGTAAGCGGCAGGGCGGTTGTTCTTATCCGCATAAATCCGGAAAAGGGCGAAATCGCCGGTGTGCCGGGGCCAGACCCAGTTGTCGGTATCCGCGCCAAACTTGCCCACCGCAGCGGGAGGCGCACCTACCAGGCGCACATCCCGGAAGGTTTCCATAACAAAGAGGTAATAAGCATTCCCCTGGTAGAAAGGGCGTATAGAGATTTCCTGCCAGCTTTCGCGCGAGGCCTTCGCACTGATGGCCTGAAGATTGCGGTCAATGAGGGCTTGTCGTTCGCGCTCACCCATCTGGACAGTCACGCCGTTCAAGGCCTCTTTGGTCACTTCTTCCATCCGTACGATAAAGGTAGCGCCAAGGCCTGGATTGGGCAGTTCTTCGCTCATCGCCCCTGCCCAAAACCCCGTTTCCAGATAGTTGCGCTCCATGCTGGAATGGTACTGGATCTGGCCAAAGCCACAGTGGTGGTTGGTGAGCAGCAGGCCCGAAGCGGAAATGATGCTCCCCGTACAGCCTCCCCCAAAACGCACGATGGCGTCTTTCAGACTTCCTTTGTTGATGCTGTAAATATCTTCTGCGGACATCTTCATGCCCATGCGCTGCATCTCTGCTTCGTTTTGCTGCAACAATAAGGGAAGCCACATCCCTTCTCCCGCCTTGGCGAGCAGCAGCAAATGAAGGGCACACATGAACAAAACCATTCTTTTTTTCATGGAGCGAAATATTTTATGAAAAAGCGAATCTTCGACCGGTCGCCTGAAGGGCGTTTCTCGGATGAAACTGGAAAGAAAGAGAGGAAAGGCACAAAATAGAGAAAACCTAATCCAGGTTGGTGCCGAAGATGGGACTCGAACCCATACGCCCGAAGACACACGCCCCTGAAACGTGCGCGTCTACCAATTTCGCCACTTCGGCTATACCTGGATTAGGTTTTTAATAGACTTGTTGCGAGGGGTCAGCGAGGTGGGAAAAAAGAGTCATTTTCTTTCCACGCGAAGGCTTTTTGTGGGAGTATAGCCCAGCTATATGACCACAAAAAGGCGCAGTGTGGGAAGAAAAGGGCCTTTTTGACCCCTTGATGATCCCTCGCAACAAGTCTAATATATCGAGCTGTACCGAAGGCGGGACTCGAACCCGCACGGAGATTATCCACTGGATTTTGAGACCAGCGCGTCTACCAGTTCCGCCACTTCGGCAGTACAGTATCTAGCTCTTTGGTTAGCCCTTTTGGCTAACGGTTGGCAAATATAGAAAGCTTTTCCATTATACGCAACAGGTACCTTTTTTTTAGAAAAAAATTTTTCACAGGTTCTAGTTCGTCCGGGGACGTGTGCACATGGTCGTAGTTTTCTATGATTGGTTCTATTTCGCGGTAGAAACTTTGCTCGAGTTGGTTCACCTGTTGGGTGAGCTCTGCCAGGGTCTGGGGGTCGGGATCCATTTCCATTTCCATGAGGGCTTCATTGATATCCATCATGTCGAGGAGGAAGGTTTTGGGCAGTTCTGCATTCCCCCCTTCTTCCGGGAGCAGGCCACGGAGCTGGAGCAGGTGTTGCATGCGCAGGTCAAAATCGCTGAGCACTTCGTACGCCCTGTTGTTGAGGCTGGACAGGTAGAGGGCCTCCTGCTGCCGGGCGTCGCTGTCCAGCGTGAAGCGGTCGGGGTGCAGGCGCTTGCTGTTGGCAATGAACTTGCGACGCAGCTCTGCTCCGTCCAGTAAAAAGCGGTGCGGGACCTCCAGGAATTGAAAATAATCGGTCATGGCCGGGTTATTTGAACCATGCGCGGAAGATATCCAGGCCATTGGCATACAACAGAAGACCGAGGACCAGTACGAATCCGACCGTCGTGGCCACTTCCATGAATTTATCGCTGGGCTTTTTACCCGTGACGACTTCGTAGATCAGGAACATGACGTGCCCGCCATCCAGAGCGGGGATGGGCAGCAGGTTCATGAACCCCAGCACCAGGGACAACATGGCTGTTACCGACCAGAAATGCTCCCATACCCATTGGTTGCCATAGATGCTGGCGATAGACGCAAAGCCGCCCAGGCTGTCGGATGCCTTTGTTTCACCGCTGATCATCTGTCCCAGGGCTTTTACGTTATAGCTCAACTTGCTCCAGCCCAGCGCGATGCCTTCCGGGATGGCTTCGAGGGCCGTGTACTTCTTCTTTTCCAGCTTGAAAAAGGGTTGCGTCTGTACCCCGATGGTGCCCTCCTGGGTGGGCGTCAGGTCCAGTCGGACAGTATCGCTGCCGTTTCGCACCACGTCTATAGAAACGGGTTTTCCGCCGAAGCGTTTGGTTTCGCGGCGCACCTCCTGGTAATAGGCGGTTTCGACCCCATTGATAGCGATGATGCGGTCGCCGGGTTTCATGCCGGCCTTGTCGGCAGGCGTACCCTTGACGACTTCCAGGATCTGAAAGGGAAACCGTGGGCTGAACATGATTTTGTCCTTGTTGTCGTGGCTGGTGAGGGTGCGCAGGAAGTCGTCGGGTATATCGAGCACGACGGTCTGCCCGTCGCGCTGCACGGTGATCGTACGCGCGCCGTTGAACACGATTTCCTGTCCGGCGATGCGTTCGTTGAACTCGGTGAACGGCGTTTCACCAATGCGCAGGACCTGGTCTCCGTCCTTCAGACCCAGGGGCTTTCCCAGGTCTTCGACAAAAATCCCGTATTTAGCTTCCCGCGTCGGCAGGTATTCAATGCCCCACTTCCAAAGGATGAACGCAAACAGGATGAAGCCCAGGATGAAATTCACGGTTACCCCTCCCAGCATGATGATGAGGCGCTGCCAGGCCGGCTTGGAACGGAATTCCCAGGGCTGAGGCTCGCCTTTCATCTGCTCGGTGTCGAGGCTCTCGTCAATCATACCCGAAATTTTTACGTAGCCGCCAAGCGGGAGCCAGCCTATGCCGTATTCGGTCTCCCCTTTTTTGACTTTGAAGAGCGAAAACCAGGGGTCGAAGAATAAATAGAACTTTTCGACCCGGGTCTTGAACCAACGCGCAGGAAAAAAATGCCCCATTTCATGGAGTATAATCAAGATGGACAAACTCAACAGAAGCTGGCCAATCATTACTAAGTAATCCATTTACAAAAGTTTAAGCGGTAATCGTTCGTGAATTTATGCCTTCAGCAGGCGAATGTATGGAAAAAAGCAGGTTCCTGGTTCATAACTTCTTGGTAACATTGCGTGTTATTTTTGTGTTCAAAGCACAAAGGCGGTTAAATGAACCTTTTTTTTTCACAAATCATCGAGGGAGACCTGGCCGTGCTGGAAGCGGAAGAGTCCGCCCACCTAATCCAGGTGTTGCGCAGGAAGCCGGGCGATCCCATCCGTCTGACAGACGGGAGGGGCACCTGGTACGAGGGTGTTCTGGAGTCGGCTGGAAAAAAGAATGCGCTGGTGCGGATCACCTCGCAAGAGCACCTCGCATCGAGGCGACCGTATCGGGTACACCTGGCCGTAGCACCGCCCAAGAACATGGAGCGATTTGAATGGTTTCTCGAAAAGGCAACTGAAATCGGGGTGGACCGGATTACCCCGCTCTGGTGTCAGCGCTCGGAGAGGCGCACCCTGCGGGCCGACCGACTTGAAAAAATCCTGCTGTCGTCTATGAAACAGTCGGCACAGTGCTTTCTGCCTCGCCTCGACCCGGCGATTGGCTTCAGGGATTTCATCGCTGCGCTCGGCAACGGCGGGGAAAGCCGCTTCATTGGATACCTCGAAGAGGCGACGGCTTCGCCGCATTTGTTTTCAGCGTATGAAAAGGGAAAAGATGCGCTGGTGTTGATCGGCCCGGAAGGAGATTTTTCTCCGGAAGAAGTGGCGCTGTGCAAATCGGCCGGCTTTCAGTTGATGAGCCTGGGGCCTAACCGACTGCGCACCGAGACGGCCGCGGTTTGCGCAGTGCAGATCATCGCCGTGCGCAATGAAGCGGGTTAGGGGGATGTAAAACTGCTTGGGAGGGGAGTCATGGAGGCGGGAACAAAAGGCCCTGTTTGAAGCTTCGCAACAAGTCTATTAGACTTGTTGCGCGGGGGATCATCAAGGGGTCAAAAAGGCCCTTTTTCGCC
>CAZSMU010000048.1:0-23553 GCA_964607915.1 uncultured Haliscomenobacter sp. | reverse complement strand
GCCCATAGGGAAATGTGAAGGAGCATTCCCCAAATGAAAAACCAGGCCTTTCTATGCTGCATAACGTGAAATTTTTTCGGAAATATAAAAAAAACCCGCTGCAATCTGGCGATTTGCAACGGGTTTTCATTTAAAAAAGGGTGGGCCTTGAGGGACTTGAACCCCCGACTCTCGCATTATGAGTGCGGCACTCTAACCGTCTGAGTTAAAGGCCCGGAAAAAATTTCCGCAAATATACGGGTTTTTTATGGTAGGGGAAAGGGGGGATTTAAAAAAAATCGGATTCGGTACGAAGGGACGGGTGTATCTTTGCGGGAAAGGCGGAGGCAACGCATGGAAAAAAAATACATCAGCCGGGACGCGGCGTTGCAGCGCATGCAGCGCTACTGCGCTTATCAGGACCGCTGCCACTTCGAGGCCCGGCGCAAACTGCTCGATTTGGGGGTGTATGGCGATGTACTGGAGGAGATCCTTGCCGAACTAATCGAAGAAAATTTTTTGAACGAAGAGCGCTTCGCCCGTTCCTTCGCGCGCGGCAAATTCGAAATAAAGGGCTGGGGGCGCGTCCGGATTGCTCAGGAACTGAAGGCACGGCAAATTTCGGACTACTGTCGGCGAAAAGCGATGGAGGAAATTGATGAAAACCGTTACAAAGCTCGCCTGGAGCAGTTGCTCGAGACGAAAATCGAAGCGGGTAGCGGGGAAGAGGAACCGTATTTGCATGGGCAGGCCCTGTTTCAGTGGGCTTTGCGAAAAGGCTACGAAAGCGCGTTGATTCAGGAAATACTTGGCAAACTCTTGAAATAGGAGGGAAATGCCGACAAAAGCCCCTCTGGCTACCAGCTGGATGTAACTTTTCGCCCCTGCCTGCGTCAAAGGAGCAAACAGTATGCTCACCGGGGGTAAAAAAAACTCGGCCTTCGCGGTGTAGGGTATCTAAATCACTAAATTCTGGTATATCTTCGCAGGACACCAACCACCTGTTCTCTTGGACGTCATCTGCGATCAATCAATGCCCGACCTGGAAGTGGTCCGGGTTTACCTGGAAACCCGCTCAAACTCGTGTTTCACCTTGCTGTACAACCGCTATGCGGCCAAGGTATATGGCAAGTGCCTGGCTATTCTGCGGGAAGATGCACAGGCACAAGATGCGACACAGGAAGTTTTTACCAAAATATTCCTGAACCTACCCCGGTTTGGAGAAAAAGCCCAGTTTTCGACCTGGGTCTATTCCATCACCTACAACTACTGCATTGACTTTATCCGGCGCAACAAAAAGCACGGGGAACTCTTCAGCGATGACCTCGAACATGCCCCGGATATGCCGGACGATGTGCCAGATGAAGAACTGCTCCAGATGGAAGTGCGCGCACTCCGAAAAGTGCTGGAAGCCCTCCCCGTGGGCGACCGCATCATACTGCTGATGAAGTACCAGGACGATATGCAAATCAAAGAAATAGCAGCCCTGACTTCGAAAAGCGAAAGTGCAGTGAAAATGCAAATCCTGCGGGCCAAGGAAAAAGCCAAAAAACTGCGGGAAGAGCAGGGAATGGAAAGTGAATAAAAAGGGGCACTCCGCCTACAGGTGGAAGTGCCGGAACAATAAGACAGGCGTATGAACAACTTTAAACAACTCCTGGAGGAAAACGAAAAACAAATGCCCGAATCGGCCCTGGAGCGGATACTCCACAATGTATGGGGAGCGGAAGGCTTTATAGATACGGTCAGCGATGCGGCAGATCGCTACTTTACCCGCATTGCCGATGTGGTTTTTGGCCGCTCTTCCGAGCAGGAGGGAGGGACTACTGAACAGGGACCTCCCGACCAGTACCCTGTGGCGGGCCGTCCATCCTTGCCCCAACCCGGAGCGCCGGGTATAGAAGATACTCATAGCCGCTGATTTTGGGTAAAAAACAAAGCCCATGTTTCGCTTCTTCGCCCTGCTTGTGGGGCTCATCCTATTTTTTGCCTGTCCAGCTCGTACCCAGCCACGCGATACTTCGACGCAGAAAAAAAAAGCGCCTACCGACTGGCAGACCGGGGCCGGCATAGGGCTGGATTTTTCCCAACTTCTCCAAATCAACCCCCGACAGGGGGCAGGACAGAACCGCATCGGGGCCGGTACCGCCCTGACGGTATTCGCCAAACGCAAAAAAGGCCGGACTGCCTTCGATAATACGGCCTCCTGGCAGTTCGGGGTGCAGCGCCTGGGGTCGGGGCCTCTGGCCAATGGGGGTAAGCTGCCATTCCAGAAAGTAATAGATGAATTCAGGATCAGCTCTAAAACGGGCTACCGGGCTTCGGATACGTCTTCTTTTTTTTATGCCGCTGATTTTAACCTGCGCAGCCAGGTCACCCCTACGTATCGCGGCACCAAACAATACCCGGGAAACTTCCTGTCGGATGTGTCCGGTCTGGACGCAAACCCCATCGCACGCTTTTTCTCACCGGCAACCCTGACGGTTTCCACAGGACTCGATTTCAAGCCCAACGATAAACTCTCGTTTTATTATTCCCTGTTTGGCGGTAAATTTATCGTGGTGACCAACGATTCCATCGCAAAACAGGCACTGCATGGGAACCCGGTAGTCAAAAATGCGCAAGGCGCGGTGTTGTCGTATAAGAATGTGGATCCCCAGGTCGGATCCCTGTTGAAAATCCACTATACCAATAAATTTGTAGAGGGCAAACTGCGGCTCGTATCCCAGATGATTCTCTATTCCAACTACTTGCGTAACCCGCAAAATGTTGATGTAGACTGGACCAACGAGTTGGTCTATACCATTTCCAAACCACTGCGCTTGTCGCTGAACATGAATGTTTTTTACGACGACGACGTACTCGTCCAAATAACAGACTTCGAGGCCCAGGGAGGGGTGCAGGGGGTGGGCAAACGGGTCAGCGTCACCCAACAGTTCCTGATGAAGTACGCGATCAATTTTTAAGTCCGCCGGATACCATCCCTCAAATCCCGTACATCCTGCTGTGCTTTTCCCTACCTTGCGTCCAAAATCACATATAGAGAGATTATGGCCCAGAAAAAACTTTTCCTGTTGGATGGCCATGCGCTGGTGTATCGGGCGCACTTCGCCTTCATCGCCCGTCCGCTGATCAACTCGAAAGGGGTGAACACATCTGCCATCACCGGGTTTACCCGTACTTTGTGGGATCTGCTCCGCACGGAACAGCCCACGCATATCGCCGTGGCTTTTGACCCCCCCACACCGACTTTCCGGCACGAAATCTATGAAGCCTACAAAGCCAACCGAGAGGAACAACCCGAAGATATTGCCATCGCGCTACCCTGGATTGAAAAAATCGTCAAGGCTTTCCACATCCCCGTCGTTATGCTGAACGGATATGAAGCGGACGACGTAATCGGCACTTTGGCCAAAAAAGCAGAGCGCGAAGGCTATACAGTTTATATGGTTACGCCGGATAAAGACTACGGGCAACTGGTGTCCCCCAATATCTATATCTACAAACCTTCCCGCCAGGGCAATGGCGTGGAAATACTGGGCGAAAAGGAAATCCTCGACACCTGGCAAATCAAACAGGTGGACCAAGTCAGAGACCTGCTGGGATTGCAGGGCGACAGTGTGGATAATATTCCCGGGGTACCCGGTATAGGCCCTAAAACGGCTGCTCAGTTGCTCCAGGAATTCGATACGGTAGAAGGGATTATCGCAAATGCTGCCTCCATCAAAGGAAAAAACCGGGAACGCATTGAGCAATATGCCGAGCAGGCATTGCTTTCCAAGTATCTGGCCACCATCCACGTGGACCTGCCCATAGAGTTTGATGAACGGGCTCTGCAACTGGACCCCATTGATTCAGAAGCGCTTTCTGAAATATTCCGGGAACTGGAGTTCCGCTCCCTGGCCCGGCAGATCCTGGGCGAAGAAGCCGAAGCTAGTCCTGCGTCGCCGCTCCAGCCGGGCCAGCAGGGAAATTTATTTGACGCTCCAACTCCGGTCGCCAAGTCAGAAGCACCTCCCGTGCCCCATGCTATCGCCGACCGCCATATCGGGAATACGCCCCACCGCTACCATTTGGTAGAAGATATGCCTGCCATGCAGTCCCTCCTCAAACGGTTGCTGGGAGAAAAAGAGGTCTGCTTGGATACGGAAACGACCGATATAGACCCCAATCGGGCCGATTTGGTCGGGTTTTCGTTTGCGGTGCAGGCTGGTGAAGCCTGGTACGTGCCGGTTCCTGAAGACCGGGCACAAGCCCAGGCTATAGTGGACGTATTCCGCCCTCTGTTTGCACATCCCGGCATCTTGAAAATCGGGCAAAATATCAAATACGATGCCATTGTACTCAAATGGTACGGCGTATCGCTCGCAGGGGCCTGCTTCGATACGATGGTAGCCCATTATCTAATAGAGCCCGAACTGCGGCATAACATGGACTACCTGGCGGAAACCTACCTCAAATATGCCCCTGTATCTATTGAAACGCTGATTGGCAAAAAAGGGCCCGGGCAGCGCACTATGCGCGAGGTCCCCCTGGAAGACATAAAAGAGTATGCTGCGGAGGATGCGGATATTACCTGGCAGCTCAAGCACCTGCTGGCGCCAAAATTGGAAAAGGAAGGCCTGAGTCCCCTTTACCAGGAATTAGAGGCACCGCTCATCAAAGTGCTGGCAGATATGGAATATGAAGGAATTCGCATAGACAGCGATTACCTACGGGAGTATTCCAAAGAACTGGACAAGGATATCCAGGCGGTCGAACAGGAGGTGTATGCCAAAGCGGGGATACGGTTCAATATCGCTTCGCCCAAGCAGGTAGGCGAAGTATTGTTCGAGCGGATGAAAATCCCGTACAGCGGGGCTAAAACAAAGACTGGGCAGTACGCGACCAATGAGGATAAACTGGCCGAGTTGGCCTCCGAGGCCCCCCTTGCCGCCGATATCCTGCGGCACCGGGCGCTGACAAAGCTCAAGTCCACCTACGTAGATGCACTGCCCCGCATGGTGAATCCCCGCACCGGTCGCGTCCACTCGTCGTTCAATCAAGCATTGGCTGCTACGGGACGCTTGAGTTCCAACAACCCCAATTTGCAGAATATCCCCATCCGTACGGAAGACGGGGCTAAAGTGCGCAAAGCATTCGTCCCCAGGGATGACAGCCATGTGCTGCTATCGGCAGACTACTCCCAGATCGAGCTGCGCCTCATCGCGGAAATCAGCGGTGACGAAGCCATGCTGGAGGCATTTCGCCTGGGGCAGGACATACATCGGGCTACGGCGGCCCGGGTATTCGGCGTCCCATTCGACGCGGTGAACAAAGAACAGCGCTATCGCGCCAAGACCGTCAATTTCAGCATTGTATACGGCGCCGGTGCCACTAACCTTTCCCGGCAACTCAGCATCAAACGCCAGGAGGCCAAAGAGTTGATCGAAGCGTATTTCCGGGAATATCAAGGGCTGAAAGGATATATGGAACGCATTGTGGAAGAGGCCCGCAGCAAAGGATACGTCACTACTTTGATGGGGAGAAGGCGTTACTTGAGGGACATCCATTCCAGGAGTTCCCTGGAGCGCAGCAACGCAGAGCGCATGGCCGTCAACACGCCCGTGCAAGGCTCTGCGGCCGATATGATCAAGGCGGCCATGGTGCGCATCCATGAGGAAATCCTCTCCCAGGGTTGGAAAAGCCGCCTCATCCTGCAGGTTCACGACGAATTGGTGTTCGATGTGCCCGTAGAAGAAGTAGAACTCTTGAAACCGGTCGTGGTTACACACATGCAGCATGCCCTGCCTAACCTGAAGGTGCCGATTCTGGTAGAGACAGGTATAGGAAAAAATTGGTTGGAGGCGCATTAACGGCATTGTTTTTGCAGGGTATCATACTAAACTCCAATTTTAGTATGATAAAGAGGCTATTCGTATGGTTGGCCCTTCTGCCGATATTTGGCTGTGGGCAAGAAGAGGTCGTACCCGTGAGCAACGTGTTCCCGTCCGATCAAACAGAGGTTGTTCCCAACTACATCGTGCAACTGAATCCGGATGAGCCGACTCTTAGGGGGCGAAGGGGGACGGCGACCGAGGTGCATGCGCGAGCCAAAGCCCTTTTTACTCAACTTAGCCCGGAGAGCAGTCTGGTGCATATTTACGCCAACGTATGTGTGGGGTTTTCTGCCTATCTGACCGAGGCAGACGCGGCAGTGCTGCGACGCCAAAGAGAAGTGCTGCGGGTGGAAGCTAATGAAAAATACTCTATAAGCCAGACCAGTACCGTGAACCGGGACAGTATCCTACCCGATTCGGGTACTCAGGAAATACCCTGGGGCATAGCTTTGCTGCGCGCCCCCGGCATACCTTCCGGCAAACAGGCATGGATACTCGATACCGGAATAGACCTGGATCATCCCGATTTGCGGGTGGACAAAGCGCAAAGCCGTAGCTTTTTGCCCTGGCAGTACTTCGAACCGGATGCCGATGATCTGGGCGGGCACGGTACGCACGTTGCGGGAATCATCGGTGCCCTGGATAATGGGCGAGGTGTGGTGGGCGTAGCTCCCGGCACCTCCCTCGTGGCGGTAAAAGTACTGAGCAGGCGCGGGGTAGGGGTGCTGTCCGGTATCCTACAGGGCCTTGAGTACGTATTTGCCGAGGCCCAACCGGGAGATGTCGCCAACATCAGTTTTTCCGGAAAAGCGTCCGATGTTTTTGATACTGCAGTAGGAGCACTGGCTCAAAAAGGGATTCGGGTCGTCATCGCAGCAGGGAATTACAGCAGCGATGCAGCGGATTTTTCCCCTTCCCGGACCAATGGGGAAGGCATATATACCGTATCGGCGCTGGACGCATTGCTGCGCATGGCCGATTTCAGCAATTACGGTACCGATGTGGACTTTTCAGAACCAGGGGTAGAGATTTTATCCACCTATCGCGACGGCCGCTACGCCGCGCTAAGCGGTACCTCGGCCGCAGCTCCCCACCTGGCAGGCTTGCTGCTCTTGAAGGGCGCTCCCCAAAACCTGAAGATAATCGGCACTGCAACTGGCGACCCCGATGGGATACCGGATCCGGTCCTGGGGAGGTGACTCCTGATTTACTTGCCCGTCCCTGGCTGCTGTCCTTCCTGTACGTTCATGCTGCCGTCAATCGCATTGAGTTTGATGTCGCGGAAGTCTTGTCCGGCTTGAAAGCCGTGGCTATAGACGGTATCTACAAGGGTAGTGACGACGGCGAATTTTTGGGTAAAGACCTTTTTTTCCCGTTCATCCCAGGTGAGTTCGGGGGTCTCCAGGGTTTTGTGCTCGGCGCTGCGCCACACGACCTCATTGCGGATGTAGGTGAGCCCTGTGTTGGGATGCCGTACGGCATAGTTTGCGGTCATTACACTGGATACCAATCCGAAAGGGTTAAAAAATTCGACCTTCAGCCCTTGGGGGAATTCCTGGAAGGGATCGCTGGCGTTGAGGTGGTTCAGCATGAGAGGTCCGCTGATGCGCACCCGTACGATGGCGGAGTCACTATAGATGATTTCCACTTGTTCAATCTGTTCGACGTTGAGTTGGTTTAGATCCAGGCCGGGATTTTTGTCCGGTACATCCTGTTGACATGCTGAAAAAAGCAGGGTAATCAGGACGAGAGGCAGGCTGGGGCTTACAGCAAAGAGATGGCGCATGATCGTTCGTTCAATTAGGGCATTAACGCAATAAATTGACATCTCCCTTTACCTGGATGATGGCCCCGTCAATAAATTCCACTTCGGCATAATAGATATAGGTTGCGGAGGGGAGGGCCTCTCCCTTGTAGTTGCCGTCCCACCCCAGCGGTTCGGAGCCGATAGGGAGGTCTTTTCCCTCAAATAAGAGTTCACCCCAGCGGTCGAAGACGCGCAGCAGGCGGATACTTCGTGCGCTGGGGCCGCCAAAGATGGTAAAATAATCGTTCGAGCCATCGGCATTGGGGGAGAAGGTATTGGGGATAAAGAGCGGGCGGTTTTTCTGGACCAGTATTTTCAGGGAATCGGTGGCGATACACCCATTGGGGTCGGTGACGATCACGGTGAAGTAACCGGTTTCGAGGGGTTGTGCCGTGGGGGCGGCACAGGTGGCACAGTTGACCTGTGCCGCAGGTGACCATTGGAACACCACGGGTAGGCGACTGGGGTTGGCTTGCAGCTTTACTTGTTCGCCCAGGTTTACGATCTGGTCGGCTCCGGCGGCTACCCAAAGCAGGTCCGGTTGGGAGATGCGGATTTCTTGGGAGGAGGTACAGCCGTTGGCATCCCGTACGCTGGCCACATAGGTGCCGGCCTCCAGGTTTCGGAAGGTATTGTCGGCCCGGAAGGCCAATCCGGCGACACTGTAGGCATAAGGGGCTGTTCCTCCTGTACCGAGCAGGCTCACCACGCCGGTCTTTTCTCCGAAGCAGAGGACGTCGGTAGCATCTATGTCGAGAATAGCCAGTTCCGGTGGGTCAGAGAGCAGGGCAAAGGTATCCAGAGAACAGTTGTTTTTATCGCTTACCTGGATAGGGTAGGTTCCCGATACCAGATTGTCCCGGCTAGGCTGGGTCTGCCCGTTTTGCCATATATAGCGGTATCCGCCCGCTCCTCCAGTTCCGAGCACTTCTATTTTGCCGTCCAGGCCGCCGTAGCAGAGAGGGTTCCTGGCGTTGATTTGGAGCCCTATTTTTGGGAAGTCTTTTACGTCGAAGATAAAGCTGCCCCGGCAGCGATTGGAGTCCAGTACTTCTACCGAGTAGGCCCCGGCTTTGATTTCGAGCAGAGAATTTTCGTTTCGAAACCCTTTGCCGTCTTTCCAGTCATAGCGGAACGGAGGTAGCCCATTGGAAATTTTGACGACGATTTGCCCATCTGAAAGGCCGATGCAGGAGGGCATTTGTACCGAAACGATATTGGGGTCGAGCACCAACTCCAGTTCCCGGACAGGCACCAGCGTATCAAAGCGGCAGTTGTTGCTGTCGCGGATACCGACCAGGTAGTTGCCTACCGGCAGGCGGGTAGCTTTGTTTCCGGGCCCGAAAGCCTGGCCCGGAAACTGGTACCGGAATGGCGGCGTAGCGCCGGTAGCCTGAACGGTCAACTCCCCATCCTGGCCGCCGGCGCAGGTGGGCATTTTGATTTGAGTGGCTATCTGGACAGGCGGTGGGGATTTCAAGGAAAAATTGAGTACGGTGTCGCAGGTTGCCCGGTCGCTCACAGTGACCTGGAAGCTGCCGGCGGTCAGGTTGCTGAGGTCTTCGCTTTGCTGGCCACTGGCCCATTTGAATTGATAAGGGGCATAGAGGCTGGATACCTGGAGGTCAATAGAGCCGCTGGCGGAATCCGGGCAGAGCGGATTTGCCAGGCGGGCATTTGCGCTGAAATGCCCGCCACAACAGGAGGCATTCAAGGTTTTGACATTGCTGACTACGCATCCATCCGAAGTACGCACATTCAGTACGACGGTTTGGTCGCCGGGGCGGTCAAA
This sequence comes from uncultured Haliscomenobacter sp., assembly GCA_964607915.1. Taxonomy (GTDB): domain Bacteria; phylum Bacteroidota; class Bacteroidia; order Chitinophagales; family Saprospiraceae; genus JADJPL01. The sequence goes on along the minus strand of CAZSMU010000048.1, from coordinate 14,096 downwards.
GCGGACCTGATGCGGCCCCTTGCCCGAGGTATTGGCCGGTGTGGCATTGGGTCCAAAAAACCAATCCCACTGGGCAATACCGCCTGAAAAGAAGGAAGAATCCGTGAGGGTGACGGCTTTGCCGATGCAGGCACTGGGCTGGTCTATCGTAAAATTAGCCTGGGGACCCAGGAAAGTGCCGGTTCCGCCAAACTCCAGGGTGAAACCGCTCCCGGAAGCCGTATAGTTGTTGATGACCAAGGCGTAGCTCCTGCCCGCGACCATATCGAGTGGAGCGACGAAGTTGTTGTAGCCAGCTTCGCAGCCGCAGAATTCCGTTTGGTCGCGTTCCCCGTCGCGGAGACCGGTCGCACCGGTACAAGAGCGCCACTGGCTGAGGGGCTGCCCTACGTTTTCCCCGGCTGACATGCAGCGTACGGCCTGTTTGCCGGCGCAATCGTTGATGTTTCTCGGTAGTTCATACAAGACAAAGTCAATATCATCTACCGGGTTTAGGGGGGTTATTTTGAATGTGAGCGTGCCCGCCTGCTGGCAGGTCCAGCGGAACCAGGTGGACTGGCTTTCTTCGGGTTGGCAGCCTATACGTCCACAGACTCCGGCAATTTCGTTGGCATCTTTGCCTTCGCCTTTTACGGAGGCTACGGTGAAAGGTGCCTTAGTACACAGGATGTTAGCCGTCGGGCAATCGCTGGATGCAGTAGGCGATTGGTTGAAATTGTTGATGCAGAGTTGAAAAGTGCCCGAAGCACCTCCCCGGGCGGCCACCCGGATGTAATAGGTTGCCCCGATGCGCAACTGACCGACGAAGGTCTGTACTGTGTTGATACTGAACCCGTCGGAGATACAGGCGACTTGCGTAAGGGCATTACAGCTGCCGGAGTAAATGGCAAGCTGGGGCCGCGTCAGCGTACCCCCCGGGGAAAGCGCGGTATTTCCGACCACCGACACGTTAACATCGGAAGCTCGGGCGACGAAAGAAAACCATACGTCTCGGATATTGGTCTCGTCCGGGAAGCAGGAGGGGCGCGCAACCGAGGAGAACGTTGCGTTTTGGTTGCTGTATGCGCCCGGTGCCGAACAAAAATTGACGACCTGTGTCAAGGCAATGGCCCTGCTGCACTCATCGTTCTGCACGGCTTGTGCGGTGGTCTGCGTGGACCAACCCAGGGTAGCCCCGCAGAGCAGGGCTAGGAACCATTTGGTAGGCCAGGCGGGTTTGACGGGTATTCTATAAGTAGTTTTCTGCATCGTGTGCGCTTTGCATGCAAGGAATATACTGGTTGTGAGGGAAGTCATCGGAGGGAAAAATATCCTTTTCGCCGCCCCTGGCCACCAGTCGAATGAAGAAAAAACTGTGCTTGGGAATCAGGTCTGTACTATTTTACAAATAAACGTCAAAAATGATGTTTAAATAACGTTGTTTTGCAGGGAAAAGGCCAATTTTTGCGTGCGCGGTTGAGTTTGGATGATTTTTTAACCAAAGGTATGAAAGCAGCTTTTCCCAATGCCCTCACTTTGGGCAACCTAATCTCCGGGGCTATTGCTTTTCTTTGTCTCAGCTATGGACAATCCGACCTTGCAGTATGGTTGGTAGGCGTCAGCCTTTTGGCCGATTTTTTCGATGGGGCGTTGGCCCGCAGGTTGGGCGTGAGCTCCCCGCTCGGAAAAGAACTGGATTCGCTGGCGGATGTCGTATCGTTTGGAATAGTGCCGGGGATGATTTTTTATGGGCTTATTTCGGCATCTCTGTCGCGGGGCGCATGGCCGGAAGGGCTGCACATCCACGCATTACCTGCTTTTGTGCTCAGTGCTTTTGCGGCGCTGCGCCTGGGAAAGTTCAACCTGGACGAGCGCCAACAACACGGGTTCATCGGCTTGCCTACCCCTTCGGTCACCCTGTTTTCCGTCGGCTTATTGTTGGCGTATGAAAAAGGAATCCTGGAAGCATGGTTCAATCCCTGGGTGCTGTATGCCCTGGTGGCTGTTCTTTGCTGGCTGATGCATGCCCCTGTACCGATGTTCTCCCTCAAATTCAAAAGTGCCGGATGGGTGGGCAATGAGATAAAGTATATCTTTGTGCTCGTATCGTTGGTCTTGCTTTTTCTCTTCAAAGGCGTGGCTTTTGCAGGGATTATTTCGATGTATGTAGGCCTGTCTGTCGGGCTGTATTTATGGAAAAGAAAAAATTCTATATGAAATTCATAGCCGCCATTGACGTGATGCCGCACAAGGAGTTGCTGGATCCCCAGGGAAAAACCGTTGCCAACAACCTGGCTTTCATCCAGGTATCGGGGGTAGAGGACGTACGCATCGGGAAGCATATCGTGCTGACCCTGGAGGCAGAGGACGAGCAGGAAGCGAGGGAAAAAACGGAAACGGCCTGCAAGAAGCTACTGGCCAACCCCATCATGGAAGGGTTTGTCTTTCACTTGACGGCACTGGACTAATCCAGTGCAACCCCACGGCGCATGCTCTATCTAATCCCTACGCCTATTGGCAACCTGGAGGATATCACGTTGCGCGCCATCCGCGTGCTGAGAGAAGTAGATGTAGTCCTCGCGGAGGATACGCGCACTTCCCGGGTACTGTTGGACCACTATGGGATTGAGACCCCGCTGAAGGCTTTTCATGCCCATAACGAACACCACGTCACGGCTCATTTTATCCAGGCTTTGCAGAAGGGGCAGCGCATGGCATTGGTGAGCGATGCGGGCACACCGGGTATTTCTGACCCGGGCTTTCTCTTGGTGCGCGCCTGTGTACAAGCGAATCTTCCGGTGGAGTGCCTTCCCGGCCCCAGCGCTTTGATTCCTGCCCTCGTCGTTTCGGGCCTGCCCTGTGACCGCTTCCACTTTGAGGGCTTTCTTCCTCATAAAAAAGGTCGGCAGACCCGCTTGAAATACCTGTCGGCATTACCACATACCTTTGTTTTGTACGAATCCCCCCACCGTTTATTAAAGTGCCTCGAAGAACTGGCTGCTTTTTGTGGTACGGAGCGCCCGGCGTGTGTATGCCGGGAGCTGAGCAAGCGCCACGAGGAAATCCAGCGCGGCAGCCTATCGGAGCTCTCCGCGTATTATACCCTCCATCCCGATAAAGTGCGCGGGGAAATCGTCATTGTGGTAGGTCAGGCATAGTGCCGGTAAGCGCATAGAATTGCGCTATACTTTTCTTAAATATAAAATAAATTTTTGCGAATTTGCGCATGCTTTTCTTTTGCCTGGCAAAAGAAGCAGAAAAGAAAATTTTGACTATGCGCAAATCTCGTTTTGCTTACCTATCCCTGCTGGTGTTTGCCGCACTGGCCGGTGCCTGGATTTGGAGAGGGCCTGCCGGGAAATCCGGCGTGCCGGATGAAGCGATGGACTATAACATCCACATCCGGCCCATCTTATCAGATAAATGCTTTGCCTGTCATGGCCCGGATGCCAAAGCACGGGAAGCCGGCCTTCGCCTGGATATCGCCGACAGTGCGTATGCAGCGCTAAAAGACAACCCGAAATGGCATGCCGTCCGGCCAGGCGACAAAGAGAAATCAGCGGTGTGGAAACGCATCACCAGCGAGGATCCGGATTTGGTCATGCCCCCCCCCTCATTTAAACTGGAACTCACCCCGGACGAGGTACTGCGTATCGGTAAATGGATAGACCAGGGTGCGGTGTACAAGCCGCACTGGGCCTTTGTGCCCCCCGTCAAACGGCCTGTCCCTGAAGTAGAGAACAAAAAATGGCCCCTCAATGAAATTGATTATTTCATTTTGTCCAAAATGGAAGGCCAGGGCTTAAAACCCTCCGGCCCTGCCGATCCCGAACGACTCTTGAAGCGCATTTCCCTGGATATCACTGGACTTCCTCCGGGCATAGCCCTTCAGGAGCGCTTTTTGAAAGACCCTAGCCCCCGGAGCTACCGGAAAATAGTTCGTGAACTACTGGCCTCCCCGCACTACGGGGAAAAGATGGCCATCGCCTGGATGGACCTCGCCCGATACGCCGACAGCCACGGATATCAGGATGATGGCCTGCGCACGATGTGGCCCTGGCGCGACTGGGTAATCCACGCGTTCAATAAAAATTATTCCTACAAAAAATTTGTATCCTGGCAACTCGCAGGCGATTGGCTGGCCCCCGAAAACAAGGAGGCAATCCTGGCTACCGGCTTTAACCGAAACCACAAAATCACCCAGGAAGGCGGGGTTATTGATGAAGAATACCGCGTGGAATACGTGAGCGACCGAACCAATACCTTCGGAAAAGCTTTTCTGGGACTTACGTTTGAGTGCGCTAAGTGCCACGACCATAAATACGATCCCCTGTCGCAGGAATCATACTACCAAACCTATGCTTTTTTCAATCAGGTGGACGAAAAAGGCTACCAGGGCGATATTAGTCTGGCTTCTTTGGCCGATCCCCCTGCTATCGAAATCCAACCGGAAGAGGTCGAGGAATACCTGCGATTTATCAACCTCAAGGATACGACGCCAGTAAAGGTAATGGTGATGAAAGATGTCGCCAAACCGCGGCCTACGCATATCCTGCGTCGTGGAGCGTACGACCAGCCCGACCGCGAAGTGACCATGGGAATGCCGTCCGCCATCTTCATCCAGGATAGCCAAAAAAGACCTGCCAACCGAGCCGATCTAGCGGCCTGGTTGTTTGACCCCAAAAACCCGCTGACTGCCCGTGTATATGTGAACCGAGTCTGGGAGAGTTTCTTCGGACGAGGCCTGGTCAAAACGTCCGGAGACTTTGGATTCCAGGGGGACCTCCCTTCCCATCCCGAGCTCCTGGATTGGCTGGCAGTGGATTTTATGGAACACGGCTGGGATATCAAGCGTCTGGTAGGGCAAATCGTCCACTCGGCAACCTATCGGCAGAGCGCAGAGCTGACTTCCGACCATTTGAAAAAAGATCCGGAAAATATCTACTTATCCCGTGCCCCCCGCCTGCGGCTTTCTGCAGAACTGGTCAAAGACCTGGTGCTCTCTTCTTCCGGACTATTGGTGCCGGAGATAGGAGGGCCGAGTGTGAAGCCCTACCAACCGGAAGGTATCTGGGAAGCAACGACTTCGGGGCGGGGGCAACTCGCTACCTATGTGCAAGACCATGGTGAGGCGTTGTACCGCCGCGGGCTGTATCACTTTATCAAGCGCACCGCACCGCCGCCCGGTATGCTGACCTTCGACGCCTCCACGCGCGACCAGTGCGAAGTAGGCCGCCCGCGTACCAACACCCCTCTCCAGGCACTGATCCTGCTGAACGACCCTATGGTCAATGAATCGGCCCGGGTGTTCTCGGAGCGCCTGCTGTCCAAAAAATACGATCCCGAGAAGGCAATCCGTCACGCGTTCCGAAGTATCGTATGCCGCGAAATCAGCCGAAAGGAAATCAGCCGTTTGCTCAACCTGTATCGCGAACAAGAACGGGATTTCGCCAAAGACCAAGCGCGGGCCAGGCAAATCCTCAACCAGGGGGAATATCCGCATGTGAAGGGCGTAGAGCCTGCAAAAGCTGCCGCCCTGACCCTGGCTATCCTGACGATTTACAACCTGGAAGAATCTATTACAAAAACATAATTGCCATGGCTAATCCATTCATGGAGCAACAGTTTCACCTGACCCGGAGGCATTTTCTGGGAAAGTTGAGCATCGGTGTAGGAGCCGCCGCTCTCGGCTCCCTGTTGACACGCGACTTGTTTTCCTCGGGCGAAGAAGGCCTGGAACAGGCTATAATGGCTAGATTGCCGCACTTTGCCCCCAAAGCTAAACGGGTTATCTATCTATTCCAAAACGGCGCTCCTTCCCAATTGGAGAGCTTCGACTATAAGCCTCTGCTGAACAAAATGGCCGGTGAGGATCTGCCGGAATCCATTCGCGGCGGTCAACGCCTTACTGGTATGACCGCCAACCAGGAGCGCTTCCCTCTGGTGGGCTCCCGCTTTGGCTTTCAGCAATATGGTAAAAACGGGACCTGGATCAGCGAACTTTTCCCCAATATCGCCAAAATTGCCGATGATATCTGCGTGGTCAAGTCCATGCACACCGAAGCCATCAACCACGACCCCGCGCTGACGTTCTTCCAGACGGGCGCCCAGCAGGGCAACCGCCCCAGTATGGGCGCCTGGCTGAGCTATGGCCTGGGCAGCGAAAACCAAAACTTACCCGCTTATTGCGTCCTGCTCTCCCGCGGAAAAGGAAACGGGCAAGGAGTGTATTCCAAACTCTGGACCAACGGGTTCCTCGACAGCGTACACCAGGGCGTACAGTTCAGCAACAGCGACGAACCTATCCTCTATCTGGAGAACCCACAGGGCGTCAATGATAAAACCCGCCGCAGCATGCTCGACCATCTCGCCGAACTCAACGAGTCAAATTACAGGGAATTCGGCGATCCGGAAATCCAGTCGCGCGTACAGCAGTACGAAATGGCGTACCGCATGCAGACCGCTGTACCGGAAATGATGGACTTGAGCAAAGAACCCGACTATATCGTGAACATGTACGGCCCGGATTGTATGGTCCCGGGTACCTACGCCGCCAACTGCCTGCTCGCCCGCCGCTTGTCGGAGTCGGGGGTGCGTTTCGTACAGCTTTACCACCAGGGATGGGATCACCACGGCAACCTGATCGGAGAGTTCATGGGCCAGGCCAGAGACGTGGACCGCGCCTCGGCAGCGCTGGTGCAGGATCTCAAACAGCGCGGTCTGCTCGATGAGACCCTGGTGATTTGGGGCGGAGAATTTGGCCGTACCAACTATTGCCAGGGAACATTCTCCGCCGACAATTATGGGCGGGACCACCATCCGCGCTGCTTCTCCATCTGGATGGCCGGTGGTGGGGTGAAGCCGGGCATCACCTACGGAGAAACCGACGAGTTCGGATACAACATCACCGAAAACCCTGTACACGTACATGATTTTCATGCCACTGTGCTGCACCTCATGGGCCTGGATCACGAAAAACTAACCTATAAACACCTGGGCAGGCGCTATCGCCTGACCGATATTGCCGGAAAAATCGTACCAGGTATCATCGCCTGACGATAAAGGATATACGGATGAAGTATTTCGAAAAATGGATGGATAATATCCTGGTTGCGCTTCAGGTTTTTCTCTTGTTCCTGGTGGCGGCTTCTGACCACGTCGTGTTGCCGTCTTTCTTAATCTGGAGCGGACGCTTGCACCCCCTGCTTTTGCACTTGCCTATCGGGGTTTTTCTGTTCACTTGTTTGTTGTGGGTGCTAAAGGGGCGCCTGGAGTCGGATAATTCACCCGTTTTCCAGTGGGCGTTGGCCTTTTCGGCACTGAGTGTACCAGTTACGGCCATATCCGGGTTCTTCTTGTCGAGAGAAGGGGGGTATGAAGAGGAGCTCCTGCGCAACCACCTATGGGCCGGGGTAGCACTCAGCTTGCTGACCTGGGTACTGTGGACGGGGATAAAAGTGCGCCCGCAACGCGCCAACTGGTGGAATGGCCTTTTTGCCGCTGCTTTTCTGGTGCTTATAGCCACTGGCCACTGGGGCGGGCAACTGACCCATGGAGCCTCATTCTTAGCCTGGCCGGGAGAAGGCGGCGAAGAAAAAAAACAAATGGCGACCAATGCTGTTCAGGCATCCTTATCCACATCATTTTATGAAGCATACGTACAACCGGTATGGCAGGGAAAATGTGTTTCCTGTCACCGCCCCGGAAAGGCCAAGGGGCAATTGGTACTGCAGGATGTCGCTTCAGCGCTCAAAGGAGGGGAAACGGGCCCCATTTGGATTCCGGGAGATGTGGAAAAGAGCTTGTTCCTGCAACGCGTCCACCTCCCTCTGACCGACAAGGAACACATGCCGCCCAGAGGCAAAATCCAACTTGAACCGCAGGAAGTAGCTCTGCTCGAAGCATGGGTGCGCGCGGGTGCCGATACGAAACTTACCTTAGGCGAAATCGGCGACGGCCACCCCCTGAAGACATACGTATCTATAGCGGGAAGCGAGACTCCTGAAAAGAACTATACTTTCCAGCCGGCATCGGCCGGGGATGTGGAAAAACTGAACGATGCCTATTGTGTTGTGCGTCCTGTCGCAGCAGAATCTCCCGCCTTGCAAGCCGATTTTTTTATTCGAAAAGCGTTTGATGCGTCAAAGCTAAAGGCCTTACAAGCCGTAGAAGAGCAGCTGGTGCGCCTCAACCTGGGAAATATGCCGGTGAATGACGCAGATGTGAAAGCGTTGTTATCTTTTTCAAACCTGGAAAAACTCATCCTGAACCACACAGAAATCAGCGATGCCGGACTGGAAACGCTCAAAACCCTTCCCCGTCTGGAGTCGCTTAGCCTGAATGGAACAAAAATAGGGACAAAAGCAGGGGAGATACTCGCCACTTTTCCGGCACTCAGGGAGGTATTTCTTTGGAATACGCGATGGACGCCGGCACAGGTGGCACAACTACAGAAAAAATATCCAAAAATCCGCTGGAACCATGGTTTTATGCCCTCTCCAAAGGATATCCTCGCGCTCAGTCCCCCGGTTTTTGAGGATGCCAAGCCCATCATGGCAGCCGGAGATAGCTTGCGACTGAAAATGGCCATTCCAGGAGTTGAAATCCGCTATACCCTGGACGGTTCCGACCCGGATTCCACAAGCAGTAGCGTGTACCGCCGCCCCTTGGTTTTGAAAGGAATCACTACTATCAAAGCCCGTGCGTTCAAAGCTGGCTGGATTGGTAGCGAAACGGCCGAAATGACGATTTATAAAAAAGGGAAACAACCAGACAAAGTAGTCTTGTTGACCCAACCCAACCCCGAGTACGCCCCTAAACCGGATGTACTGTCCAATGCAGAACTTGGTAACATCACCCAGTTCCGAAGTGGGCAGTGGGCAGGATATAAAGATCGGCACATGGAGGCGCTGTTTTATTTCAACCCGAAGACTCCGCCCGCCGTACATTCAGTAGCGGTAAGCTATGGGGTCAATGTAGGCAGCTATATCGTCCCGCCGGTGCAAGTGGAAGTATGGGGAGGTATGGATCCAGACAAAATGACCCTACTGGAAAAGAAAACTCTGGCCGCCATCACTATTGCGGATTTAGCGGATCAGGAATCGAGAGGATTGCTGTTGCCTTTCAAAAAAGAGCAATCCTACCCCGTATATAAAGTAGTGGTGCGAAACCTGTCCAAGCTCCCCGAATTTCATCCGGGTAAAGGCACTCCAGGATGGGCCTTTGTAGATGAGGTGTTTTTTAATTAGACTTGTTGCGCGGGGCCAGTGAGGTAGGAAAAAGAGTCATTTTTTGTCCACACGAAGGCTTTTTTAAGGGAGTATAGCCCAGCTATATGACTGAAAAAAGGCACAGTGTGGGCGAAAAGGGGCGTTTTTGACCCCGCGCAACAAGTAACCTATATGTGTAGTGCCCGGTCGGCCGTAGCGGCCAACGCGGCCTCTTTAAGAGCTTCCGTATAAGTCGGGTGCGCATGGCTCATGCGAGCGGCATCTTCAGCGGCAGCCCGGAACTCCATCAAAGCGACGGCTTCGGCGATCATATCGGCTGTGCGGGGCCCTACCATGTGGACGCCCAGGATTTCGTCGGTTTCCCGGTGGGCGAGTACCTTCACCATTCCTTCTGTGTCCATGCTGGCGCGTGCCCTTCCCAGCGCTTTCATCGGGAACTTTCCGGACTTGTACGGGATACCGGCCTCTTTGAGTTGTTCTTCCGTTTGGCCGACACCTGCCACTTCGGGCCAGGTATAGACTACTCCTGGTATGAGGTTGTAGTTGATGTGCGGGTGTTGCCCTGCAATCGTCTCAGCTACAAAAACCCCTTCTTCTTCAGCTTTATGGGCGAGCATGGCCCCTCGTATCACGTCGCCTACGGCATAGATGCCGGGGGTGGTCGTCTGCAGGTATTCATCCACCAGGATGCGGCCTTTTTCATCCACTGAGACGCCTGCTTTGTCAAGGCCCAGGTTGTCGGTGTAGGGTCGGCGGCCGATGGCTACCAGGCAGTAGTCGGCGTCAATAGACTGCACTTCTTCGCTGTCTTTTTTCTTGAATTCAACGCGGACGCTGTCCTCCTGTGGATTGACGGCGGTGACCAGGTGTTTGAGGTGGAATTTCATACCTGTTTTCTGGAGGGCCCGTTGCAATTCCTTGCTGCAATCGCCGTCCATACCGGGGATGATGCGGTCTAAAAACTCCACTACATCAATCTGGGTGCCGAGCCGTGCGAACACCGATCCCAATTCCAGACCGATGACACCGCCCCCGATGACGACCATGCGCTTGGGTACTTCCGAAATGCGGAGGGCCTCTGTAGAGGTAATCACCCGCTTCTTGTCGTAATTGAAAGCAGGGGGGATGATGGGCTTGGAGCCAGTGGCAATAATGGTTTTAGTCGTTTCGATTTCCGTGGCGTTACCGTCGGCATGGGCAACCGAGATACGTTGGGGGCCAAGAAAAGAAGCGTGGCCATGCAAGACTTCGATTTTGTTTTTTTTCATTAAAAAATCGATGCCTTTCACCGTTTGAGCTACGACCTCGTCTTTTCGGGCAATCATCTGCGGCATATTGACCCGCAGGTTTTCGAGTTCGATACCATGTTGGCTGAACTTTTCGAGGGCGCTGTGGAAATGCTCCGAAGAGTCCAGGAGAGCCTTTGAGGGGATACATCCCACATTCAGGCAGGTTCCGCCCAGGGTGTTGTATCGCTCGATTAAGGCCGTTTTAAGTCCGAGTTGGGCACAGCGTATAGCGGCTACATAGCCGCCGGGACCTGAGCCAATGACGGTTACATCGTATTGCATAGTGAGATAGGTTTATGTAGAGCACATTCAGGATTTTCTTCTCAGGACAAAACGGGTACCTTTTTGACTGGGTGAGAAAATCCCGAATGTGCTCCCCTTAGCTAAAAGTAATGGTCCGGATAAAGTTCACCGGCGTTTTTTGTTTCGGTTATTTCGGTTTTTATTGCCCCGGAAGGGAGGCTTATTTGGATTTTCGGCTCCATCGGAGTGCGTAGGCCCTCCTCCGTCCGATCTGGGGGGCTGCTGCTGTTCGGGTTTGGGCTGGACAGGAGGGCGCTGGGCGGGGGGTGGCATATCGGGGTTTCCGGCTTCTCGGGGCGGCCGATTTTCCGGTCGGTTCTGCCTGATGTTGCCATCCTGGTTGCGCTCCCGGTTTGGGGACTGGTCGCGGGGTGGTCTTCTATCGGGTTGGCGTTCCCGTTCCGGCCCCCGGTCGCGGGGAGCTTGAGGTTCCCGGGGCTGCTGTCGGGGGGGGTGCCCGGAGTTGCGTTCCCGTTCCGGCCGCTGCTCGCGATCCCTGGGGCGTTCGCGATTTTGGGTCTTTTCAGGCCCTTTTTCGGGTCCGCGGGATTTCTTTTTCTTTTTGCGGCGGCGTTTTTCATCGGGGAGTTCGATTTCCCCGGTGACGATGGCGAAGCCGATTTCAGCTTCTCCCTCGAAGTACGCGGAGACGGCGGTGCTTATCTCAAAGTCTGCGGGTTTTTCACCGCGCAGGTTCATTTCTTTCATTTCACGCACCTTATCGAGGTCCACGGGGTAGATTTGACCGCGGCCCCGTTCATGTTCATAGACATAGAACATGATGCGTTTGAAGATATCCGTTTTTATGAGTATTCCCCGTCCCTTTTGTGTTTCGATGCGCTCGGCATGTTGGGGGAATGCTTCGAGGGCATCGAGGTAGGTGTCGAGTTCGTAGTTTAGGCAGCACTTGAGTCGGCCGCACTGACCGGACAATTTAGACTGGTTGATAGCCAGGTTTTGGTAGCGGGCGGCAGCGGTGGAAACAGACTTGAAGTCGGAGAGCCAGGTAGAGCAGCACAGTTCGCGTCCGCAGGAGCCGATACCGCCGATGCGGGCCGATTCCTGGCGGGCTCCGATTTGGCGCATTTCGATTTTGACCCGAAATTCTTTGGCGAAGTGCCGGATGAGTTCGCGGAAGTCCACGCGGCCATCGGCGGTATAATAAAAGGTAGCCTTTCGCTTATCGCCCTGGATTTCCACATCGCCGATTTTCATATCTAGGCCCAGGGTACGGGCAATGGCGCGGGCGCGTACCATAAAAGGCTGTTCCATTTCCCGGGCTTCCTGGAGTCGTTCCATATCCCGTTCGTTGGCGCGGCGGATGACCGGATAGAGTACGGAGGCTTCGTTGATGCGTTTTTTCTTCATTTGATAGCGGACCAGTTCGCCGGAGAGCGTAACTTTACCGATATCGAAGCCGTTGCCCGTTTCTACGACGGCCATATCCCCTGTAGCGATGCGCACGGTGTCTGGCAGGTGGAAGAACGACTTGTGAGATCCATTTTTGAAAGAGACCTCGACGATACCGTAGGGGTCTATATCTGATATTTCGAGGTGCGAGAGCCAGTCGAATGTGTTGAGGCGGTTACAACCGCCGCTGCCACAACCGCCATTGCTGTTACAACCGCCGACTCCGCTGCTACTGCTGCTGCATGTGCTACAACCTAAACATCCCATGGCGTGTACGATTTATACAAAGATTCGATTGATATATAGTTCATTGTGTTCTTTTTCTAAAGATATGTGTCATCTGTACAGAAGCATCGAGGAACAGGATTTTGGGATTGGCGTTGCGTTCTATCCAGAGGATGCAGTCCGACCATAACCGGGCGAGTTGTTCGATTTGTTCCGTACTGAGGAGGTTGCCGAGTACTTTTGCGCTGCCCAACTCCGGCTCGGAGAGACGCGGGGGCATCGGAGTGCCCAGTTTGAGCAATAGCATTTCACGCAAGAAAAAAAGTCCGTACTGGAAAAAGTGTTTTTGGCTATCCCTACCCCAGGAAGCGGCTTTTTCCGACCATTTCACAAGATCTTTTCCCTGGGGCTTATACACTTTTCGGAGCCAATCTACGAGTGCACCGGCTTCCAGATTTTCTTTCTGTTCGGCCAGGAAGAGGGCCTCATTGAAATTGCCATTGGCCATGTACGCAATGGCAGGGGCTTTATCGCCTAGTTCCGGGAAGCGGTGTTGAATAGCCTGGACGATTTCCGAATCGGCTAAGGCAGGCACTTTGGTCAGTTGGCAGCGAGACAGGATGGTGTTTAGGATAAGCCCGGCATTTTCCGCCACGAGGATAAAAAAGGTATCGTCCGGGGGTTCTTCGATGAGCTTGAGCAGGCGGTTTCCTTCATTGCCCAGGTATTCTGGCAACCACATCAGGAGTATGCGGATATTGGCTTCGAAGGGTTTGAAACTGATTTTGTGGAGGATGGCATTGCATTCATCCTTGTTAATATTGCCCTGCTTGTTGTCGCTGCCTATCTCGCGGAGCCAGGTATTGGCGTCCATGTAGGGGTTGCTGTCGAGCGCTTTGCGCCATTCCTGTAAAAACTGGTCGCTTGTAGCACCGGCACCAGTTACCGGGAAGGAAAAATGAAGGTCGGGATGGATGTATTTCAAGGATTTGCGGCAGTGGGTACAGGCGCCGCAGGCGTCGCCGTGTTGGCGGTTGGTACACAGCAGATAGGAGGCCAGGGCGAGTGCAAGCGCCAGCCCGCCGGAGCCGGTGGGCGCCACGAGCAGGGTAGCATGAGGAACACGCCCCTCGTCCACCATGTGGCGGAGTCGGTTTTTGGTGGCTTGTTGTCCTATGATATCCTTAAAACGCATGCGGTCGATCTTCTGTGTGGCCCGGCGGCTGTAGAACGAAAGTGCGTTCGGCTAACGATATTCCCAATGAGGAAAAAGGCAGGATTTGAAACAACCCCCCTGCTAAATGGGGGCATTGCCTGGTGGGCAGCAAAAACTGCCGGGATATATGGAGCGCGTAAATGCCAGCTTGATGCCGGCCAGGATAGCGCGGGAAATTGCCTTTAAACCTCAAGGTATCGCAGCACCGTACAGTGCGCTTTGGGCCAAATTGGTTTTGTGAGGTAAAAATAAGAAATTATACGATGATTTGCAGGTTTTTGAGCTTTGTAACGGGGATCGTCATTTGATTTCTGAAAAATGCACAAAATGCGCTATGGATGTGCAGGGATTCTCAAAACCATGATGCCACATTTTTGTTAGCTTTTCTCACTAGACTTGTTGCGCGGGGTCAGCGAGGAGGGAAAAAAGAGTCATTTTTTGTCC
>CAZSMU010000047.1:0-23632 GCA_964607915.1 uncultured Haliscomenobacter sp. | reverse complement strand
TAGGTGCTGGATACAGTCCTTCGGGGCTGTATCCACACCGCTTTTCTCGTTCGAGTTATCCATAGAAAGAGAGAGCCCCTGGATGCGATCGCATCCAGGGGCTCTCTCTTTTTTTATGGGGATAATGACATGTTGCAGGGGAGCGAGGGTAAAAAGGACTTTGTACTCCTTATTGACCTCTCTGCAACAAGTCTAACAAAAAATCAGGCGAAGGCCTGTTCTACGATAAACTCTTGTTGTTGGTCGTGGATTTTTTTGAAGCCGGTTGCCGGAGATGCGCCGGGTTTTCTGGATACCAGACGAATATTACCGGGTTTGTAGTGTGTGGCGATATACGTCCAGGCACCCATATTGGCGGGTTCTTCCTGTATCCAGAGAAGTTCAGGATGGCCATATTGAGCGAGGAGCGCATCCAACTGAGTTTCGGGGAGCGGGTGGAGTTGCTCCAGGCGTATGATGGCTACATCGTCGCGTTTATCCTGATGTTTTTTCAAGAGGAGGTCGTAATAAATTTTGCCCGAACAAAGCAGCATACGCTTGATTTTAGGCTTTGGTTTTTTACTAGTGATAGGATCAACCAGGACTTCCTGAAAGGATTTGCCCTCTTCGAAATCCTCTAAAGGGGAAACGCATTCCGTATGTCTCAAGAGCGACTTTGGCGACATGACGATGAGTGGTTTTCGGAAGTTCCATGTGAGTTGACGGCGGAGGAGGTGGAAGAAATTAGCGGGAGTGGTTACATTGGCTACGACCACATTGAGGTCGGCACAGGCCTGGAGGAAGCGTTCAAGGCGGGCACTGGAGTGCTCTGGTCCTTGTCCTTCATAGCCATGTGGTAGTAGGAGAGTGAGGCCGCTCATGCGGTTCCATTTGCTTTCGGAGGCTGTGATGAATTGGTCCACCATAGTTTGAGCGCCATTGTGAAAATCGCCGAATTGTGCTTCCCAGACGACTAATGAATGAGGCGTTCCCAGAGAGTATCCATATTCAAAGCCCATGACGCCGAATTCTGACAGCAGGGAGTTGAAGATGCGGAAGCGGCCTTGTGTGGGCTGTATTCCCTCGAGGCGGTTGTATTGTTCGTTTGTTTTAGCATCGAACAAGATGGCATGGCGATGGGAGAACGTACCTCTTTTGACGTCCTGGCCGCTGATGCGTATATCTTTTCCCTCGACGAGCAGCGTTCCATAGGCCAGCAGTTCTCCCATAGCCCAATCCAGTTTATTTTCGGAGTACATTTTTTGTTTGTCCTCCAGAAGGCGTTTCGCCTTTGAGAGCGCATTGAACCCCTCGGGGATTCGGAGTAAGTGGGCGATGACTTTTTGCAGGATGTCTTTTGGGACGCCGGTATGGGGGGATGATTTGAAATCGGCTGGATCTGCTTTTTTCAGTGCTTGCCAGGCGGCTTCCGGTTTCTGGACGATGTAGGGGAGAGGCTGTTGGCGAATATTATCTAGGCGTTCCTGGAGGCTGGCCCAGAATTTCTCTTCCAGTTCGTCGGCCAGTTGTTTTTGGACATGGCCACGTTCGATGAGTTCTTTGGAGTAGATTTCGCGGGGATTAGGGTGTTTGACGATGATATCGTACATCTCTGGTTGGGTAAATTTGGGGTCATCCCCTTCGTTATGGCCGTGGCGGCGGTAGCAGAGCATGTCTATGAACACATCCTCATTGAAGTGCTTTCGGTATTCCATGGCCAGTTCGACGGCAAAGACCAGTGCTTCCGGGTCATCGCCATTGACGTGGAAGACCGGGGCATGTACTACGCTGGCCACTCCTGTGCAGTAAGTAGAAGAGCGGGCATCGTCAAAGTCGGTAGTGAAGCCAATTTGGTTATTGATGACGAGGTGGAGGGTGCCACCAGTGGCATAGCCTTCCAGTTTGCTCATTTGGATGGTCTCATAGACAACACCCTGGCCAGCGAGAGCGGCATCTCCATGTACCAGTATGGGGAGAAGGCTGTCGTAGGCACTATCGTACAAGATATCTGCTTTGGCGCGGGCGAATCCTTCCACTACGGGGTTTACCGCTTCGAGGTGGGAGGGGTTTGGTACCAGTTCCAGGTGGACGACTTTTCCGGAGGGGGTAGTGACCTGGGAGGAGTATCCCAAGTGGTATTTCACATCTCCGTCGCCGAAGCTTTGGTCGGGGAGAGCAGTACCTTCAAATTCCGTAAAAATATGTTCGTAGGTTTTACCCATGATATTGGCGAGGACATTGAGTCGCCCGCGGTGAGCCATACCTATGAAAACCTCTTTGACACCGAGCTCTCCCCCTTTGTTGATGATTGCATCGAGGCCGACGATAGCAGATTCCCCGCCTTCCAGAGAGAAGCGTTTTTGGCCTATAAATTTGGTATGGAGGAATTTTTCAAAAACTACGGCATCGTTGAGTTTTTCGAGGATGCGGCGTTTTTTGTCGAGCGGGATTTCGTAATCTTTTTCGGGGTGATGTGCTTCAATTCGGGTACGGAGCCACCGGCGCTTATCCCGGTCTTGGATATAGTTGAACTCGAAGCCGATATTATTACAGTAAACCCGTCGTAAGTGGGCTATGATATCGCGCAGGGTAGCGGGGCCTCCGATCCCGCACTCTTTGGCTGCTGCAAAAGGAGTATCGAGGTCTGCTTCGGAGAGGCCGAAGTCTGTCATAGCCAGCTTTGCATTTCTATCGCGGCGTTTCCGGATAGGATTAGTAGTAGATTCCAGGTGTCCGCGGAAGCGATAGGCATTGATAAGGGCAAGCACCTGGAATTCTTTTGCGTGGATGGGGGTGGAATCCGGTTTGACATGTCCATTTTCAGGAGCTCCGTATTCAAAACCCTTGAAGAACGCCCTCCAGTCCTCTTCTACGGAATCCGGATTTTGGCGATAGTGCGCATACAACGATTCGATGTAAGACGGATGGGCATTGGAGATAAAAGAAAAGTCGCTCATGGATAGGTAAGGATGAGTAATGAATAGACTTGTTGTGCGGGGTGATCGTTTGGGGCACAAAGATAGGGTGAGAGATTGATAAAAGGAACCGGCGGCTAAAGAAAGCTTGGTTTCTTAGTGGTCAGGTTCTTTAGTCCTGAGCCAGCGGTGGATAAAGGAGAGCAGGTCGCGATTGATTTCGCGGGATTCCTGGTCGAGAAAGTGGCGTCGGAAATCGCGTCCTCCCTGGCGCGAGGCGTCGAGTGACACTCCGTTTTTGAGGGTGACTTTTAGATCCTGATGATTGTACCGCCGCACGTAGGGCATATACACAATAATCTTTTGGCTGATGCGGAAGAAGGGCTGTTCGGGGATGAGAATTTTTTCGAAATAGCCGATATTCCGCATGGCGAGTACGTTATCACCGGATTGAAGTTGGATGCGCGTAACTTCCGTTTGGGATTCCAGGTAGGCGATTTCATGAAAGGGCACGAAGGCGAGTTCGCCTTTGAGCAGGGGGATACACAGGGTTTCGGAATAGTTTATTTTGGGATTCAGTTGGAAGAGCGCTTCGAGCTTATTGCGGATGAGGGTGCGGTTTTTGTAGCCATGCAGGGCAGTTTGTATAGCTTTTTCGAGTGTATTGGCTCGGACGGGTTTTACGATGAAGTCGAGGGCTGCGAATTCAAGGGCTTGCACAGCAAAGTCGAAGTGAGGTTGTTCGCAGAGAAGGACGACGTCAAAATGTAGCTTGCCTTCTTTTTTGAACTCCCGCAGCAAGTCGAGACTATTAGGACCTTTGGGATCTACGTTGAGCAGTGCCAGGTCGGGATAGGATTCTTCGAGCGCATTGCGGGCATTTTCCAGGTCGGTGGGTTCGGCCACAATTTGTATAGGGGTGAAATTTTCCGTGAGCAAAGTACGCAGATGGTTCCTGGCACTTGGATCCCCGTCAAAGAGTAGGCAGCGCATGATACGAGCGGTATTTTTCCGTGAGTTGGCGGAGGCTTTTAATAGTTCTCGATAAAGAATTTCTTATAAGCATCTACCGATTGTTGGCGGATGAGTTCTCTGTAATTATTAAGACTGATGGCTAGGACTTCGAAAGTCCCGGAACTGACGAACTCGCTGCGGTTGGCGAGGGCGCCTTCATAGTACTTCATGGCATTGATGCGATTATCGAATCGGCGAATGATGATCAAGGGTACGCGGGAGGTTTCCTCCGATCCGATGAACATATTGGTGAGGTTGAGTTTTTCGAGTTTGTGGTATTTTTTGTTGTAGTCGGAGATGGTGATTTTAGCATTATTGACGTCCATATCGGCAGTTCCGACGACTATGACGTAGTGCATTTGGTCATCTTCACGTGTAAAGCCGGCACCGGTTTCCGAGGTGTTGGCATTTTGACCACCGGGTAGGGCAGCGTTGGGGCCTCCGATGATGCGCAAGATTTCGCGCGCTTGTTTTTCTTCGTTGGTATTGGGAAACTTGGCGATGAATTCCGTGA
Organism: uncultured Haliscomenobacter sp.; assembly: GCA_964607915.1. Lineage (GTDB taxonomy): Bacteria > Bacteroidota > Bacteroidia > Chitinophagales > Saprospiraceae > JADJPL01. The sequence continues at coordinate 19,210 of CAZSMU010000047.1, read as the reverse complement.
GGGCTTGTACATAGGCTTCTTTTCCCTCTAATTTTCCCACGCAAAGCGCATGGAGAAGGGCAAAACGGGCAAACAGGGGGTTATCCACGCCAAACTGCAGCCTTGATTCGAGGCACAGATCACGGGATTTTTGGTAATCCCCGGTTTGGAATGCTGCGTAGGCAGCGTCGTAGAAGGTATTGATTTGTAAGATTCTTTGGTTAAAGATATCTTTTACATTGGGGTCTCGGATGATTTGGGCGTATTTGGAGGAGCTGTATTTTTCGAGGATTAGCTTGGCATACTTATCGGTATTGGCCTGGTCATGGAGGCTTTTGTAGGATAGGTATAGATTAAACCAGGTATCGAGTTCATAGTTGTTTTTCGGAAAACGGGTCTGGAGTTTTTCCAGGATATCAACGGCTCTGCGATAGTTTTCGATTCGTTCGCGAAACAAGCCGCCCAGTTTGAACATAGCTTCTGCAATCTTGAACTCGGCGGCGCGGCGGTCTGCATCGGTTTTAGGGACGTTGGCAAAAATCTGGTCTATTTCTTCGGGACTGAGGAGCAGGGAGGACTTAGCGGATTTGGTGTCGGTATTGGTCTGGGTTTCGGACAAAGGCTGGGAGCCATCGGCGGGTTGGCTGGTGCGGCGCCAGTTATCTGCGAGGGGGCGGTTGCCCCATTTTTCCTGGAAGTCCCGTTCGCCGCGCTTCAGGTTTCGCTCATTGTAGGCGAAGAAAGTGGATTCTACGTTGGCTTGGCCGAGTTGAGGGGATCCGAGATCTTGGCGGGTACTGGAGCTGAGCGCTGTCTGGCCGACCTGTTTGGCAGCGAGTTCGGCCAGGCGGCGTTCGTCTTCTGCTTTTTTGATTTGGCTGGCGAGCGCGCGTTTTTCCTCATCCGATAAATAGCTTATTTTGAGCAGGCTATCCTGGTCGGCGATCGTCGTCAGATAGGCTGCGATATCCGCCAGGCCGTCGCGGGTTTTAGCTATGGCATTGAAGCGTTTATCCTTATTGGACAGTACGTTGAGGGTACTGTCCAGGTATAGCTTTGCGGGCACATAATCTTCGTCTTCCAGGTACAAGGTAGCCAGGCTATAATAGGCTTCGCCTTTGAGCAGAGAGTTGTTGACGCTGGTTTGTACAGCGAGGTTAAACTGTTCGATGGCTTTGGCGCGGTCGTTGCCAGCCAGGGCAATACTGGCCAGGGTGAAGTGTATTTGATCTTTATAATCCAGGTTTTTGGGGTCTTTCAGCAGTTTTTCGAGTTGCTGGGCTACTTCGGGGGCGTCTGCGGAGTTGTTGGTATAGTTGATAAGTGCGAGGCTGAGCTTGGCCCGGAAGGCCATCATATAGGAATCAGTGGTTTGGATGACGACCTGGTAGGCCTCTGCGGCTTTTTGCCAGTTAGCGGCCTCCTGGTGGAGTTGCGCCAGGACGAAAGCGTAGCGGGCCTTTGATTTGCGGTTTGTGGTAGCTTCGACGGCATTCTCCAAAGGGGGGATAGCCTCGTCGGTTTCATCGCGTTTCAGGTGTAGGTGGGCGAGCAGGAGCCAGGCTTCGTTGCGCACTTCGGTGAATAGTTTGGGGTCTTCGAGCAGTTTGTCCAACATGCGGAGCGCGGTGTCTTCATTACCGCGTTCTACGAGGGTGCGGGCCAGCCACAGTACCGTTTCGTAATATGCTGGGCGGTGTTTGAGGAAATAATTGTCGGGACCTTGCGCTTTAGCCTCTTCTTTTTGTTTAGCCTCTTCTTCTTTAGCTTTTTGTTTAGCTTCCTGTTCTAATTGTTTGGGGTCTTTAGCGGGAGGCGTACCGGGGGTAGGGCGTTTAGGAGCAGGCTGGCCCCGCTTTTTGGCGCGCTTTACCTGTTTATTGTACAGTTTGCGTTGTTTGGCTTTTTCTTTGGCTGCTTTTTCCCGTTCTTTAGCTTTTTCCTTATTTGCTTTCTCCCGAACTTTCTTTGCTTCGTTCCTGGCTTTTATTTTTTCGGCGAGTTCCTGGGCTTTAGATTTTGCTGTGTTGCCCAGGAGGTTGGCGCGTTTGGAGGGTTTCCCTTTCGGTCGATTGGGGTTGAACTCATCTGCGGCGAAGCGCAGGGTTTCTTCGGCTGCCTCGTAATCCTGTTTAAGGAACTGGGCTTTGCCGACCATGAGATAGCAGTCGTCTGTCCAGTATGATTTTTCGTGCAACGCCACCACGCGGGTCACTTTTTCGATAACCTTGTCCATATCGGGGCTTATCTCCTTGGGGTTTTGGAGTTCCAGATAGGGAAAAAGCGGGAGCCGCTTGAGGTAGTTGTCCTGGTGTTTTTGCTCAATGCCGAGCAACGTTGCCGTCATAATTTCGTTAGCATTGAAGTAGCCGTTGTACTTTGCAGTAGTATTGTGGTACAGCTTTCCGACGGGAGACACATCGCTTTTGCTTTTTTGTGTCACACAAGCGTTGAAAAAAAGAAGGGCGAGCGTTAAGCCAATGAAATGAATCCTGCGTTTCAAGACAAGGAGGTTTTTTTTCCAAAAAAGGAGGCAGACGCAAAATTAGCGCAATAAGCACTAATTTTGCCCCTTGACCCAGTATAATAACCGACAAACCAAAAATTTATTTTGGCTAAAAACAGTACAGACTACATGAAACTATTTGACCAGGAAAAGTGGGAAGAGTGGCTGGAGCGGATGAAAGCTCCGTATCGCCTGATCATACGGAACGATGAAACGCTGGAAGAGCGCGCTTCCTTTCGACTTTCCATACTGAACGTATATGTTCTGCTGAGTACTATCGTGGTGATCGTAGCGACGTCGGTAGTAATGCTTATTGCATATACCCCTGTCAAACGCTACATACCCGGATATGCCGGTGGGAACGTAGGACAAGAGGCGCTGGACTTGGCCCGTGAAGTAAGCCGTCTGGAAGAAGAGCTTGGCGCACAGGTAGCCTACACTGAAAATATCCGCAAATTGATGGTCGGCGATATCGAAACGTTGGACGATATGAAAGTTCCCCGTTTGAGTAAGGAGACCCAGGCCTCCCTAAAGGCGGTAGAACCCTCGGAAGAAGACCGACAGGTACGCCAGGAGGTCGAACTGGAGCGCCTGGGGGGAGTTGCGCGGCAGGTGCGCGGCACCAACTTCAGCAGCGGGGGCAAGCCCATCGAACAGATGTACTTCGTAGTGCCGGTGCGCGGGGAAATCAGTTCGGAGTTTGCTGTAGATAAGTCGCATTTCGGTATTGACCTGGTAGCGCCTAAAAATACAGCGGTACGGGCTACGATGGACGGATATGTGTTTTTGTCGGACTGGACACTGGAAACGGGCAATACCATTGGTATTCAGCACGGCAACAATATCATTTCATTTTATAAGCACAATGCGCAACTCTTGAAAAAAGCCGGCAACTTCGTGCGTGCCGGGGAAGCCATCGCCATCATTGGAAACACTGGAGAAAAAACGGACGGCCCCCATTTGCACTTCGAGCTGTGGTACAGAGGTACTCCGGTGAACCCGGCGGACTATATTGCTTTTTAGACAGATATCCCCGCTCCGGATACTCGACTAAATTTGTTGTCGTTTCGTTCTTTTCGCATAGCTTTGCAAGTACCCAGCTCGGCCGTGTTCCCTTGTACGAATGCCCGGAGGGCCCCAAGTTGTATCACATAAATGTCCATTTATCGCCCTGAAAATGCACCAGTCCTCAGAAATCCCTTTGCAAGCCTCCTATAACGAAAAAGGAGAAGCGCTCAGCCCTGTTTTGCCGGAAACGGTCAAAAATTTTCTGATAGATCTCGATGGGACTGTTTGCGATGATGTACCTAACGAGGAGCCGGAGCGCATGGCAACCGTGTTGCCCTATCCGGACGCACTGAGAATCCTCAACAAATGGTATGATGAGGGGCACGTCATCACATTCTTCACGTCGAGGACAGAAGGGCACCGGGAGATAACGGAAGCCTGGCTGAAGCGCCATGGGTTTCGGTATCACGCCATCATTTTTGGCAAGCCCCGGGGAGGGAACTACCACTGGATAGACAACCACATTGTGAAAGCTACCCGTTTCAAGGGAAAGTTCACCGACTTGGTCGTAGAAAAGCACGAAATAGAAGTATTCAAGCCCTAATACCGGCGATAAAACGGGTTTAGACTCACTGCGAGAGGAATCATCGAGGAGTTAAAAAGGGCCTTTCGAGCCATCGATGCCCCCCCCCCGCGCAACAAGTCTAATCTTTTCCCCTTGTCAAGTCCGACAGGGCAGGCCCCGGTTCGGGGAAATCATATTCAAAGCCCTCTTTCTGTATTTTTTGAGAAGATACGCGGGTGCTGAACAGTACCGTATCCGCCATTTCCCCCATCCCGATGCGCAGGGCGAGGGCGGGAACAGGGCATACCAGCGCCTTTTTACCCGTTGCAATGGGAAGTATTTTTGCAAATGCTGCGTTCGTGACCGGTTGGGGGCCTACTGCGTTAAAGGTGCCCGACAGGTTTTGTTTTTCGAGGGCAAACAAGAACATTTTGCATAAATCATCTATGTGGATCCAGGAATACCATTGTTTGCCATGGGCAAAATAAGGAGACAAGCCGAACCGCAGGGGTAGGAGCAGTTTGGGCAAAGCTCCCCCGGCAGTACTGAGTACCAGCCCGATGCGGAAGATGACTGTTCGTACGCCAGTGCTTTCCAGATCGTGGGCTGCTTTTTCCCAGGCGATACAACTCTCGGAAAGAAACCCTTGCCCTGGTTCGCTGTCTTCATACAGCCACTCATCGCCGCGATTGCCATAGAACCCGATTGCACCGCCGGACAGATAAGCGAGTGGCCGTTCGCTGCGGCGTGCTATGGCGTCGCGGAGAAGCGATGCGCTGCGTACCCGGCTGGAGATGATGATTTCCTTGCGGCCTTTTGTCCAGGGTTTGTCGGCTATTCCTGCCCCGGCGAGGTTGATGACGGCCAGAACGCCATCAAGCGCGCATTCGTCTATATGGCCGGAGTCGGGATTCCACGCAAAGGCGGGGAACCGCCCATCTGGCTGTGCTTTTCTGCTCAGGTGCCGGACGGCATAACCGGCATCTTCCAGAAGTACACTTAAGCGACTGCCAATGAGGCCGGTACCGCCGGCAATAAGTACGACAGGGCGTTGGGCTTCGGTTTGGCCGAGAGGTAGGTCTGCCATGGTTGACAAGATATAGATTTGGATATTATTGGGCTTGTGGTGAGGGGTGGCAATGAGGTAAAAGGTCTTTTTACCCATGGGCGATTTCCCTTTCGACAAGTCTTACACAGAGTAAAACTTAAACAAACAGATAAGGTTTACACGCAGGCATACCTGTTTTAAAGCAAAAAATTAGATGGTGTTACCACAGAATTTTAGAACTTTGAATTTCATTAAAACCGATGCCCATGCAACGTATCCTGATTATCCTGCTGACGTCTATTTTTATCGCGTTTTCTTGTAACAAAGGGGGGCAGCGTTCGGAAGTTGCGTACAAGCGCAGTGGGAATACGGCGGTCATCCGTATGGAGGGCGATGCAGACCGTTTGAATCCTTACCTCGTCACTACCAACTATGGGCGTATGGTGGTGGAGAACCTGTTCATGTACCTCCTGACGTATGATCCTTCCACCCTGACCTTACAACCCGACCTTGCCGTTTCCCGACCAAAGGCAGAAGATATCACTTCCGGTCCGTACGCAGGGGGGGTGGCATATACCTTTGAAATCCTGCCGGAAGCCGTATGGGACAACGGCTCCCCGGTCACGGGCTACGATTACCTTTTTTCCCTGAAAGCCATCCTAAACCCTTTGGTGCAGGCAGCTGCGGTACGTGCCTATCTGGGTGACTTAGCAGCCGTTGAGGTAGATCCGACCAATCCAAAAAAATTTCGGGTGACCCTGCTGCAAAAAACATTTCTCGGGGAAGAAACGGTGGGAGGCCTTTTTGCCCTGTTGCCGGAGTATGCCTACGACCCCCGCGGGTTGCTCAAAAACGTTCCTTTAAGCGATCTGACCGATCCGGAAAAAGCAGATAAGTTGGCGGGGCAGGACAAGCGCCTCCAGGCCTTTGCCGAGTCGTTCAATTCTGATGAATATTCGCGCGATGCAAAAAAGATAAGCGGTTGCGGCCCCTACCAGGTGGTTTCCTGGGAAACAGAACAACGCATTACCCTAGTCAAAAAACGAGACTGGTGGGGCGAAAAGGTAAAAAAAACCCACCCGGCTCTGGCAGCATATCCGGATTCCCTGGTGTATATCCCCATCCCTAATCCCGCAACGGCGCTCACTGCCTTGAAAAACGAAGAGATAGATGCCATGGGGAATATACCGGCAGAGGACTTTCAAGGGCTGCAACAAGATGCTGCTTTCCAGAAGCGGTATGCCCTGGGTACTACGCATACCCTGGCCTATTTTTATATCGGGGTGAACGCTCGCGACCCGCTGCTGGCCGACAAGCAGGTGCGGCAGGCGCTATCCAGGGCAATTGACGCAGACGAAATCGTACGGGAAGTGTTCCAGGGTTTCGGAAAGCGTATTGTGGCCCCGGTACCGCCCTCGGTGCCGTACTATCCTTCCCGGGAAAAGCCCCTTACGGTTGACCTGGAGCAGGCCGCCACATTGCTGAGTCAGGCAGGCTGGAAAGACAGCGATAACGATGGAATCGTGGATAAAATGATAGAGGGAAAGCGCGTCAACCTGCGGGTAAAATATATGCTCAATGCCAGCAGCGAGCAGTCGAAAACCATTGGCCTGCTGATTCAAGACAACTGCCGCAAAATTGGTATCGACATCGAACTGGATCCCCGGGAGCCCGCTATGATACTGGAGCGCTTAAAACAACGCGATTTCCAACTCATCTCTACCGGCAGGACACAAACCCCACTCTGGAATCCTATGCAGAACTGGCATACGCAGGGCGATAACCGCTGTGGCTTTGGCGATGCGGAAACCGATGCGCTCATTGAAAAGATATTGACCACTCTGGACGAAAAGACACGCAACCGCCTTATGGGGCAGTTGTTGGCGCGCATCCGCGAAGAACAAGTGGAAATTTTGTTGTTTTCGCCCGAAGACAGGATTGCGATACACAAACGTTTTGCAGCGGAACTCACCCCGTTCCCACCTGGTTTCACACCAAGCCAGTTCCAATTACAGGAATAGAACCGTAAAGAAACCGTGTATTTACTGATATTAAAGCGGATTCTCTGGGCTGTGCCCACGCTGTTGGTCATCACCATGCTGGCATTTGCTTTGAGCAAAGCGGCCCCAGGCGACCCGGTTGCACTCCTGCTTGACCGAACAGGCGATGCACCTGGCAGCGATCCGAAGCGCGCGGCACAGGCGTATCAACAGACCGCCCGCATCCTGGGACTCGATCGTCCGGCCTTCTACTGTGCTCTGCTTCCCCGGGCATACGTGGGTGCAGCGCAGGCGAAGTCGTCGGGTTTGGGAGCCACATCGTGGTCCGGCTACCTACCCGTATTTCAATGGTACGGGCTGGACAACCAGTACCACCACTGGCTTAGCGGTATCCTGGAGGGCGACTTTGGCCGTTCCTGGCGGGATGGCCGACCGGTAGGTGCCAAAATCCGTTCGGCCATAAGCTGGACGCTGCTCCTGAATTTCTTTGCCCTCATCTTGTCGTTTGGGATTTCCATCCCTCTTGGCGTCTTTATGGCCCGGCATCGGGGAAGCTGGATAGATAAAAGCAGTAAGTTCGCCCTGTTTTTTTTATATGCCTTGCCTTCCTTCTGGATTGCTGTGCTCTTGTTGATCTGGCTGACCGGGTCTGCCGGGGGCAGTTCGTGGGTACAGCTCATTTCGGACAGCCGTGCCCAGCAGGGTTGGGCAGCGGTACTGGCTGGTGCCCGACGGATGGCAGTACCCGTTTTTTGTCTGACATACGGCTCGCTCGCCTATATCGCCCTGCAGGCCCGCTCGGCGATGGAAGAGGTCCTGGAGCAGCCTTACATACGGGCGGCGCTCGCCAGAGGAGTACCGGAGCGGATCGTCATATGGCGCCATGCGGCAAAAAACGCCGCTTTTCCCTTGATAACACTCGTTGGATCCATTTTCCCGGCGTTGGTTTCCGGATCGGTGGTCGTAGAGTCGGTATTCAATCTTCCCGGCATGGGTAAATTGACGCTGGATGCTATTTTCGGGCAGGACTGGCCCGTGGTATATGCCGTATTGGTCTTGACAGCCACCTTGACCATGTTGGGGCTTTTGGTATCGGATATCCTGTATGCCTGGCTCGACCCGCGCGTGCGAGATAGCGGCGGGGGCTTAACGACAGGGCCATGAAGCGGGAAAAAGGTCTTCAACTCTTCAGGCGTAGCCGGGCTGGCCGTTGGGCGCTCCGGTACTTATGGCTTTTTGCAGGCATAGGCATAGCGGGAGATTTTATCGCAAACGAACGCCCGCTGTACTGTCGGATTGAGGGGAAAACGCATTTTCCAATAGTTGCCCACTACGGTGCTGCTTTGGGCGTCTGGAAGGAGGACGGTCGTTTCGTGCAGCAAGGATGGCGGGATCAGACGTATGAAGCAGTGTGGTTCCCGCTAATTCCATACTCGGCAGAGACAATAGACCGGCGCAACCTGGGGGCAAAGAGTCCGTTCGGCCCGCAGCGCGTGGCGCGCTGGCGGGACTGGCACTGGTTAGGGACAGATACTGCCGGGCACGATGTAGCGGCTGGTCTGGTATACGGCACTAGGGTCGCGATGTGGGTAGGCCTGACCGGTATGCTGACCGCGACGCTGCTGGGGATTTTTCTTGGCGGCTTATCCGGTTTTTTTGGAGACGAAGGGCTTCGAACGGGCAGGCTACGGTTAGCAGTATATGTGTTGACGGTCGCTGTGGGAACCTATTTTATTTGGGCTCACGTATTGGTGACGGCAGAAAACGACCGGTTTTGGGAAAAAGTGGCTTTACCGCTTGCCGTGAGTGGCGTTCTTATAAGTACAGCATGGGCTGCGGGCCGCATTATCCGGCGTTTTCCAAAATGGGATAAACCGGTGCGGATACCATTAGACTTTATGGTGTCCCGTGTAATAGAAGCCTTGAACGCCCTGCCCACTCTCCTTATCATTCTGGGGGTCTTGGCGGTAGTAGCGAAGCCGTCTATCTATTATGTTCTGTTGATTATCGGGTGTTTGCGCTGGACGGGGATCGCGCGGCTGGTACGCGCCGAAATGTTGCGCATCCGGGATTTGCAGTATATTGAAGCGGCGAAGGTGCTGGGATTGGGGAAATGGCGGATATGGGGGCGCCATGCCCTTCCCAACGGCTTGCGCCCGGTGTGGGCGGCGCTGGCATTTGGCATGGCCGGTGCGATACTGGTGGAGGCTTCCCTTTCTTTTCTGGGGATTGGGTTGCCGGTGGAGACGGTGACCTGGGGTTCGCTCATGCGGCAGTTGCCGGCGGCAAACCTTCGCCCCTGGTGGCTGGCCGTCTTCCCCGGATTAGCTATATTTATGACGGTACTTGCCTTCAACGCCCTTGGGGAGGCTTTGGCCGATAAGGCTTTCCGCCTTTGATTTTATGGGTCATTTTTTTGGAAAAAAGCTGGGAGGACCCAGGCTTGTACGATTGTTCTTTCTTACCTTTTTTCGTTTTCGCTTTTTCATCCAGGGCCGGGCATCCCACTTTGGGGCTGCCACAGGCGAAGGCAAAGAAGAGGAAAAGCAAGGGGGAAATCCGTAGGAGCAGACGTTTCATATACAAGGCTATTACATCAGATGGAACGAAAGGAGAGGAATTTTAGTTGAAAAAACATAAAATACCACTGTTTTCGGGCATTTTCCAATATTTAACGGTTTTAAAACTTGGAGATAACTAACTTTGCACCTAATTTTACTTTAATATTCATTAAAACCCTTTGCGATGAATAAAGGAGATTTGCTAAACAAAATCGCCGAGAGCGCAAAAATCTCGAAGGCGCAGGCTGCCGACGCTTTGAACGCCGTCCTGGACGGAATCAGCGAAGAATTGAAAACTGGTGGTAAAGTCACACTCATCGGCTTTGGAACTTTCTCGGTTTCCAAGCGCGAGGCACGTACTGGTCGCAACCCGCAAACGGGGGGCTCCATCACTATTGACGCCAAAAGCATCGTCAAGTTCAAACCTGGCAAAGAATTGGCCGATTCGGTCAACCAATAGCCACACGTCCACAGCATCCGGCAGGAACAAAATGATTCCAGGTCGGAAAAAGGCAATCGTCGGTTCGCCGGGATTGCCTTTTTTCTTTTTTTGAGGGGTCAATGAGGAGAGGAAAAATAGCGGGTTCGACTCTCTGCGGTGACTACCCTCGCAACAAGTCTAATTTTTACATATATGAAATTTGGTACCAAAGTAATACATGCCGGTATCGAGCCGGACCCGAGCACAGGAGCGGTCATGACTCCCATTTACCAGACTTCTACCTATGCGCAGGAAACGCCGGGCGTCCATAAGGGCTATGAATACGCCAGGACACAGAACCCTACCCGTACTGCGCTAGAAGCCAACCTGGCTGCGCTGGAAAACGGAAGTACAGCGGTTTGTTTTAGCAGCGGCCTGGCGGCTATGGATGCAGTCGTGCGCCTGCTCGATCCGGGTGACGAGGTACTGGCCACTAACGATCTCTATGGGGGTTCCTATCGCCAGTTGGTGCGGGTTCATGGGCGCTATGGCATCCAGAGCCGCTTTGTAGATATGTCGGATGCCAGTAGCCTGGGCGATGCCATTGGCCCGGCGACGCGAATGATCTGGATAGAGACGCCTACCAACCCCATGCTTGGCATCGTGGATATCGAGGCTATTTGCGCACTTGCCCGACAGCGCGGCATCCTGACCTGCGTGGATAATACCTTTGCATCTCCTTACCTGCAGAACCCATTGGATTTGGGCGCGGATATTGTGCTGCATTCTGCAACTAAATACCTGGGCGGGCATTCCGATGTGGTACATGGGGCGGTAATCGTGCGCGAACACAGCATTGCGGAAAAATTGCGTTTCCTACAGAATGCCGTTGGCGCAGTGCCGGGTCCGCAAGACTGTTTTTTGATTCTTCGCGGCATCAAAACCCTGCACCTGCGCGTCGCGCGAGCCTGTGAGAACGCAGCGCAAATAGCGGAGTTCCTGAAGGGGCATCCGGCGGTATCGCGGGTCAACTACCCGGGTTTCAGCAGCCATCCCGGGCACGAGATTGCCAGGCGGCAGATGCGCGCTTTCGGTGCAATGATCTCATTCGATTTGAAAGCAGACGCACCGGAGGCTGCCCACCGTGTACTGAGCGGCACGCACTTGTTCACACTTGCAGAATCTCTGGGTGGGGTGGAATCTCTAATCGGACACCCCGCGAGTATGACCCATGCTTCCATACCCAGAGAGGAACGCCTCAAAGTTGGGCTCACCGATTCTTTGATCCGCCTCAGTGTAGGCATTGAGGATGTAGAAGATTTGACGGAGGACTTGAACACCGCCCTATCTTTTTTATAAAAAGTTTTAAAAAATAAAAAACAAACAAATTGTTTTATATATTTGCGTAGTAGATTTGTTGCGCGGAGTCAGGGGGGAGGGAAAAAATGACCCTTTTTGCCTCCTCGAGGATTCCCCGTGTAACAAGCCTGATAAAAAACAAGAATGGAGTAACGCGAAAATATAAAGGAAAATGGGCAGCGTGCTGGTATTCATTCGGGAGAACTGGTTCAAGTTGGCGATTGCCGCTCTGTTGTTGTTCATCGTTTTTCGAAAGGAATTGAGTGTAGAGATGAATGTGAAGGGTAAAGCAGAAACCTCCCAACCGGATCTTCCCCGGGTTCCAAAAAGGAATTTCGTGGAGCGTCTGACCGATATGTTCTCCCCGCCGGTTGCAAAAAAGGTGGATCGGATGGAAATCAAGCCATTCGCTTCTGCGGGAGGGATGGAGGCTACGCAGTCGCTTGCCCGTGTGGAAGCATCTATCCGGGAGGCATTCCTCAATCGCTTCCGCCGCGTTGCCCTTGAGGAGCAAAACAAATTTGGGATACCAGCATCCATCATCTTGGGAAACGCGCTGCTTATCAGCCAGGCCGGGGAGTCGGAACTGGTTCAGAAAGGCCTGAATTTCTTCGGGTTGCCCTGCACGCAGGACTGGCAGGGGGAGCGAGGGGATATTGCCGGGAAGTGCTATCGCTACTACGAGACGGCCTGGATGAGTTTCCGCGACCACAGCCTGTATTTGACTACCGGCAAATATTCGGGTACGCGCACGTTGGCAGGGAAAGACTTTTCAGCCTGGGCGTTGTATCTGGAGAAAGAAGGCTTCGCACCCATACCCAATTACTCCCTCCAGGTACTGGAGGTGATTCAAACCTATGATCTCGATCGCCAGGATTAAGAAGCGTATCCAGGCTATCTATCAGACTTGTTGCGAGGGGGATCATCGAGGGGTCAAAAAGGCCCTTTTCTTCCCACACTACGCCTTTTTGTGGTCATATAGCTGGGCTATACTCCCACAAAAAGCCTTCGCGTGGAAAGAAAATGACTCTTTTTTCCCACCTCGCTGACCCCTCGCAACAAGTCTATTGTCAATCCGCACCCGGGTGTTTTTTCTTGTAGTAGTGTACGCCGGCCCCATACACCCATCCGGCGCGACCCTGTTTGGACTGTACTTTAATCCAGGGTTCATTGACGACTTGTTTTCCCAGGTTTATTTCCTGGGTAAAGTCCGTCACCTCATTCAAGAAAAACACTTCTTCAAAAAGTTCAAATTCGTCTATGACCTCTGCGTTGAGCTCTGGTGCCCGCCGCATTTTCAGTCCGCCAATCGAGACATACAGTTTAGAGTAGGCGGACTTGTCGGGCAACCCGGCAGAGGGGACAGGGCCGGGAGCGGGGTTATCCGCTTTGGGTCGGCCTTTTTGTTGTAGGAGCAGTTTAATGCTGTCTTCCTGCTCTTTAAACAAGCGCTCTTTTTCTGCCTTTTGCTTTGCGAGGGAGCGGGTATTTGAACATTTGTTGAATGCCCAAAAGGTGAAAATCAAAAAAAAGGCACCGATAATAAAGACTTCAATTTTGGCGGAGGTTCTTTTGGGTTCGCTGGCCATACTAAGATTCTTTTTAGTGAATAGACTTGTTGTAAGGGGTCGGGTAAGAAGGAAAAGGTCTATACGAAGGCTTTTTGGGGGAGTCTAAGCTGGTTAGATAAGCGAAAAAAGGTGCCGCGTGGGCGATTCACTCCTCAACGGGTTCCCCACAACAAGGCTAATAACGCGAAATATGCCCGGTTTCCTTCAGGGAATCGTTAAAATTTGGGGTATAGCTCTCTGGTTTTGTGGGATAAGCCGAGCTGATATATCTGAAACAAAATTTTATTTTAAGCTGTGTTTCAAAATAATTTTTACATTAGACTTGTTACGAGGGGTCAAAAATATCTTCATCTTGGTGTCTAAAAGAAGGATGTACTTCAAAATGTCGCTAGCTTGCTGGAAAACATCCGAGGGCTACACCATTGCTGCGACACTTTGAAGTACGCCCCTGGAAGAAGTATTTTAAACGCAACTCCTGTAGAGCTCGCCCTGCAAAGTAAGGGATTACAAATGCTAGTTGTAGTAGGGATGGAAGATTTATTATTCAAGATTGCACTCACTCAGGTGCCGAAGGTGGGGCCCGTGCTGGCAAAACATTTGCTGCGGCATATCGGCTCCCCGGAAGGGGTCTTCAAGGCGAGGAAGAGGGAACTGGAGAGAATCCCGGGTATTGGGGCGGGGATTATAGAGGCCATCCGCGCTTCCCATGCACTGGAGCAAGCCGAGCGACAGCTACGCCTGATGGAGCGCGCAGGGGTTAGAGGGGTTTTCACGACGGATCCGGCGTATCCGGAGCGGTTGCGACATATAGCTGATAGCCCACTGATGCTGTACATACGCGGTGAGCCAGACCTCAACCCCCTGCGAAGCGTCGGAGTCATCGGCACGCGTAAGCCTACGGGGCGGGGAATGGCGTTCTGCGAAGAGTTAGTACAGTCGCTGGGTGTGTATGCCCCCTTGATTGTAAGTGGTTTGGCGTATGGAATAGACGTTTGTGCACACCGTGCAGCGCTGAGTGCCGGATTGCAAACGGTCGGTGTTCTCGCACATGGTCTGGGTACGGTTTATCCCTCTGCGCATTCGCAGGTCGCCGGGAGGATGCTGGAACAAGGGGGACTGGTGACGGAGTACCTGTACGAAACGGAAGTTGAACGAGAGCATTTCCCGATGCGCAATCGGATTGTCGCGGGGCTGTGCGACGCCCTGGTCGTCGTGGAAACGGCTGCTCGGGGAGGCTCCATGATTACGGCGCAGTTCGCCAATGAGTACCATAAAGATGTTTTTGCCGTTCCCGGCCGGGTAGGCGACGAGTTGTCTGCGGGCTGTAATTACCTGATCAAGTCAAATCGGGCCGCATTGCTGGAAACCGCTACCGACCTCGTGGAGCTGATGGGCTGGAACGATGCGGAAAACCCGGGAAAGGCGGTACAGCAACAACTCTTCCCCGAACTTGAGGAGGAAGATCGGGAAATAGTCAAAGTGCTGCAGGAGATGGAAGATATCAGCTTTGACCAACTGGCGTACGCCACCGGGCTGACTCCGGGCAAGTTGACCTCCCGCCTGCTCGAACTGGAGCTTTACGCTGTCGTCCGAGCGCTGCCCGGGAAGCGCTACGCACTATTAAAATAGGATGCAGTCACCATAACACGAAGGTGCCAATACCGTTTAACCCCTCGCGACAAGTCTATTTAATCATAACGCGCATGCAAAAAAGACGACTTATTTGGATTAGGTATGGAATAGCGACGCTACTGCTGGCGCCCACATGGTTGTGGGGGCAGGCATCTGAACCTGCGAATACAAAGCGAAATGCCAGAAATGTCATTTTATTCGTTGGGGAAGGGATGGGGCTTTCTCAAATCTCGGCAGCCATCTACAGCAACCATAACCACCTGGAGTTAGAGCGCTTTCCGGTGACCGGACTCCAGAAGGCCTATACTTTGGACAACTTGAGTACTGATCCGGTGGCTTCGGCCACCATGCTGGCCTCCGGGCATAAAACGAATGTGGGTAGGGTGTGGGCGCCACACGGAAAAAAGCAGGCGCGTACCCTGATTCAAGAAGCGGAATCCCGCGGCATGGCTACCGGTCTTTTTGTCAATATGGACTTGACAGATGCTTTCCCACTGGCTTTTCTAGGGGGCGTCCAGGATTTTTCAGATCGGGCGCAGGCAGCCAGAGCTTATCTCGGGATTGAAATGGATTTGTTGATGGGAGGAGGACGGCAATACTTTACAGGGAAGGGCGCGGAAAGCCTCGTCGAAAAATTTCAGGAAAAAGGCTATCAGGTGTCGGATTACGCGAGCGTCGAGTTTCCCAAAATCACCCTCGACCTGAAAAAAAACGCGGTGTTCTTCTTGTCGGAAGGAACGGATACTACCTGGTTTCACGCCGCTGAAAACTATATGGCAGCGGTAAGGCTCGCTGCCTTATTTTTGAAAAAACACAACAGCAAGGGATTTCTGCTGGTGGTTGGACTGGATCAGGCGCACCTGTCGGGCGGTGATCAGTCGCAGCAGTTGGTATCCGATATGCTGGCCTTCGACCGTATCCTGGGGGCACTGCTCGATTTTGCAGAGGAAGACGGAGAGACCTTGCTCGTCGTGACCTCCGGGCATGAACAAGGAGGGTTTGCGATCAATCCGGGCTCTCAAATGGACACACTGCTGACGGAGTTCAATACCGGTAGGCCAACGGCCATCATGCTGCCGGTATTCGCCTATGGTCCGGGGTCGGAATGGTTTTCAGGGATGTACGAGAATGTGGCCATCCACAAATTCATTCGCAGAGCCCTGGGATGGGAGTAATCCCGCTTTAAAGATGCCGCTCTGCGTGGTAGGAGGAGCGCACGAGCGGGCCGCTTTCGACAAAGGCAAAGCCCAGTTGGAGACCCTTCTCTCTATACAGGGCAAACGTATCGGGATGTACAAATTCGGCTACCTCCAGGTGCATTTTGGTGGGCTGTAGGTACTGTCCGATGGTCAATACATCGCAGCCATGCTGCCTCAGGTCTTCCATGGTGCGGAAGACCTCGTCAGGGGTTTCACCGAGGCCGACCATAATTCCCGATTTGGTGCGTTTGCCAAAGGCTTTCGTGCGCTGGATTTGTTCGAGACTACGCGTGTACTTCGCCTGGGGCCTAACCTTTCGGTACAAGCGCTCTACCGTTTCCATATTGTGGGAGACTACTTCCTGGCCGGCGCTGATCATGCGTTCCAGTGCTGACCAGGTAGCCTTGACATCGGGTATCAGCGTCTCTATCGTCGTTGCGGGGGAGGATTCTTTGACTGCCCGGACGGTTTGGAACCAAATTTCCGCACCCCGGTCGGCGAGTTCGTCGCGGTTGACGGAGGTGATGACCGCGTGTTTGACGCGCATCAGAAAGATGGCTTCGGCCACCCGACGGGGCTCATCTTCATCGTATTCATTTGGTCGGCCGGTTTTTACGGCGCAAAATGAGCAGGAACGCGTACAGGTATTGCCGAGAATCATGAAAGTAGCGGTACCTTCCCCCCAACATTCGCCCATATTTGGGCAGTTACCACTTTGACATATCGTATGGAGTTTGTACTGGTCCACCAAGGAGCGGACCATTTTATAGTTTTCCCCCATAGGAAGCTTGACTCGCAGCCAGTCGGGCTTGCGACGGTTGGGGGTAGCCTGGGTATCGGCGAGAGGTAACTCGATCATGGATGTGCGGTATTGGTCTGAAAAAGCAGGATATCGGGAGGTATAATCCAGAAGGTCGCGATTTACCAAGCATCCGAAAGGGATCCCAGGGACGCAACGCTTTGAATTACGCTCGGTATCAGGAGCGTTTTCCGAACTGCAAACTTACAAAAAGATTGATAAAAGCCGCTTTGTTGCGTAGTTCCGGTACGGATGGACTCTCTACGAGAATGGGTATGCTTTGGAAAAACATATCGGCCATCACTCCTGCTTCCATACCTTTGATAAACTCGTCATAAGAGCCCCAGTCCACGTGTACAGAGGCTTTGGCATGTACCCCGGGGCGCAGGCCTATTTCGCCGATACCCTGAAAAAAGGAATCGGCGCCAAATATTTTTTCGAAACTCAAGAATCGGTCTTCGTTGTCCGGAGAATATTTTTCGCTGCGAAAATAACTTTGGGAAAAATTCTCTGGCTGAACGCGCAACAAGAGGTAGTAGGGTTTCAGAACACCCAGAGTAGGGCCTCCCTCATAACTTACGGCAAGAGCAACTCCTTTGCGCCTTCCTTTTTCAGACAGGTAGCGTTTTTCTCCAATCCCCCCGCGCAGGGCGATAAAGTTGTTTTGTTTGCCGAAAATATACCCTCTGAACCCGGCCCCGGCCCCGAAAGGCAGCCCTCTGTTCTGCCGTACTTCCTGGGGGTGCTTCAATTCCCCTATGCCTGCATAAATCAGCGAGGTTCGGTTATAGGAATGGATGGTACCGAGAAAGACACCGACAGCCGCTCCGTTGGTGTGGAGACGGAAATCCGTGGAAAATTCTTTTTTATAGATGAACCCTTTCTGCTGGTCATAGTTGTTTTGGCCCAGGAGCAGAGTGCGCTGGGCGCTCGCCGATTGACCGGTAGCGAGGGTAAAGAGGCCCGTAACCAGGTAGAAAGCAAACCGATGCATAAAAGGAATATTATTCGGTACAAATGGAATACAGCCAATTATGGGGAGAGAAAAACCCCGCCAATGTAAACGCAGCCTTCTGCAACAAGTTTACCATAAAAAAGCCATATATTTGAATACCTGTGGCGATTTTTAGGAAATAGTTGTGGATTCAAATCGGGGAGTAGCCCGAAAAAATGCTTCTCTGCATGATGCACCCCCTATTGCTTGTGTACAGCCTGGACGCCAGTCCCCGGCTCGCCTACACCCTGCGCGTACTGTTTGAGGTACTGTATCCTGTTCCGTATCGCTTGAGTACTTCAGCAGCGGAGTACCAATCGTTTGAAGGGCTAAAGATCAACTATAGCCATACTGCCCTGAACGCAGGAAACGAGTTGCATATCCTGCCATCGGGGTTATTGGCTGAATCCATGGTCACCCTTCTCAAGCCGGAGGTTTGCCTGCCTGGGGGGCACTGGCCGGCTCTGTTTCCGGATAGACAGGGTATCCAGACTACCTTTTCACATGATCTGTTTTCTTCCTGTTTTTTTCTTCTGAGCCGTTACGAGGAATACCAGGGCGATGTCCACTGCGATATGTATGGACGCCTGATGGCCCGGGATAGCTGGCAATACAGAGCAGGACTTCTGGAATACCCGCTTGTGGATTACTGGGCGATGCAGTTGGTAACTGCATTGCGACAGCGCTGGCCGGGGGTTGAATTCCCCAAGCGGCAGTACAGGCACCTGCCTACCTTCGACGTGGACATCGCCTGGGCATACCTCCAGCGGCCATGGTGGCGGCAAGCGCTATCCCTGGCACGGGACATGGCCACGAAAGACTGGACCAACCTGCACCTGCGCTGGCGGGTATGGTCGGGAAAAGAAGCTGACCCGTACGATTGTTATGCCTGGCTGCGAAGTGCCCTGGAGCTTCGGGGTATGGAGCCTTGGTTTTTTTTTCACCTGGGAAACTACGGACCGGGAGATCCTGCTTTGTCTTACAGGAACAAAGCGCTGCGTAGGTTGGTCAGGGAAGTCGGTAACTGGGCAGGGACGGGGTTGCATCCGTCGCTGGCAAGCAATCGGATAAAGGGTAGGCTGGAGATAGAAAAAAATCGGATAGAATCTATTTTAGGCAGATCGGTGCGGGAAACCCGACAGCACTACCTTGCGCTGTCCTTGCCCAACACCTACCGAAGGCTGTTGGCGGCGGGTTTCGAGAAGGATTATTCCATGGGGTTTTCCGATATGCCGGGGTTCCGGGCAGGGATCAGCGGGTCTTTTCCCTGGTACGATCTACCAGCGGAGCGTCAAACCGACTTATGGGTACAGCCCCTTCATGTGATGGATGTGACGCTGAAACAATACCTCAAGCTGGAGCCAGAGCAGGCGAAGGTACTTATTTCCCGCCTGGCAGGGCGCTGCCGCGAGGTAAACGGGACGTTTTGTAGCCTTTGGCACAATAGTTCTTTCCACCCCGGCGAGGGTTGGGCGGGATGGGAGCCTATCTTCCTGCACCTTTTAGACGAATAGGCTTTGTACTTTTGCTATTTTTTTGTATATTAGACTTATTGCAAGGGGAATCAT
>CAZSMU010000046.1:0-23752 GCA_964607915.1 uncultured Haliscomenobacter sp. | reverse complement strand
CTATAGACATGGCAGCCCGTCGGGCAGCGAAGAAGACTTTTCACACACCCCCTACCGCGTCGGCCTAATGCCCACAGATTACCGCACGAGGCTCCTTGAATACTTCTACCCTTCCCATGCCTCAAAAACCCTATATTTGACCCATCGTAACAAGTCGTTCAAATCCATGCCATGCTCAATTGCCAAAAAAACCTGTTTAAGATACCCGATGGCATCCACTATCTGAACTGCGCGTACATGTCGCCTCAGATGCGGCCAGTGGAAATGACGGGCCGCGATATGCTGGCCATGAAAAACCAGCCCTGGCTGGTCGGCACCCAGGACTTCTTCCAGCCGATATCGGAATTGAAGGCGCTGTTTGCGCTTTTGATCGGCATCCGCGAGCGGGACCGGGTCGCGGTGATACCCTCAGCATCCTATGGCCTGGCGAATGCGGCCAGGAACATCCCGCTGTCGGCGGGGGAGGAAATCGTGGTCACCGAGGGGCAGTTTCCGAGCAATTACTACATCTGGGAACGCCTTTGCGCCGAGGGCGGAGGCCGGCTCAGAGTCGTATCCCCTCCCCCACCCGGTCAAAACCGGGGCAAAGGCTGGAACGAGGCCATCCTGGAGGCCATTGGCCCCAAGACGAAGGTGGTAGCCCTCCCGCAGGTACACTGGACAGATGGGACCCTCTTCGACCTCGTCCGCATCGGTCGGCGAGCTCGGGAAGTAGGTGCCTACCTGATCATTGACGGCACCCAGTCGGTCGGTGCCCTGCCTTTCGACGTGGAGGCCATACAGCCCGACGCCCTGGTCTGCGCCGGCTACAAATGGTTGATGGGGCCGTACTCCGTAGGCCTGGCCTATTATGGGCCTGCCTTTGACGACGGCGTACCCATAGAGGAAAACTGGATCAACCGCCTCCACAGCGAAGATTTCACCCGCCTGGTGGATTACCGGTCCGACTACCAGCCGCTTGCGGGCCGCTACTCCATGGGCGAGCAGAGCCAGTTTGTGCTGGCCCCCATGCTCAAAACGGCTATCGAGCAACTCCTCGACTGGGGGCCGGAGGAGATCCAGGACTACTGTGCCGCCCTCCTCGACCCGGCCATCCCGGAACTGAACGCGCTGGGGTGTGCGCTGGAAGCCCCGGAATGGCGCGGGAACCATCTTCTGGGCGTGCGCATAGGCCCCGCAATAGACGCCGACCGCCTCAAGGCGGGGCTGAGCTCTGCCCGCGTTATGGTCTCTTTCCGGGGGGATGCCGTGCGCATCGCCCCCCATGTCTATAATACCCCGGAAGATATCGGAAAACTGACAGAGGTGTTCCGAAGTGCTGCGGGTTGATCCCAGCCCCCCTTCGCGCAAAAAGTCTATTTTCCAATCTGCCATAATCCCGTATATTTGTCCCCTATGCGATTGAAGAGCTTAGAAATAAAGGGATTCAAAAGTTTTGCCAACCAGACGCTCATACACTTCAATGAGGACGTCATCGGCATCGTCGGCCCGAACGGGTCGGGCAAATCGAATATTGTAGATGCCATCCGCTGGGTGCTCGGGGAACAGAGCAGCAAAGAGCTCCGCCTGGACCAGATGCTCAGCGTCATCTTCAACGGCACGAAAAAGCGCAAAGCCGCCGGCCTGGCCCAGGTTTCTCTGACCTTTGAGAATACGCGCAACCTACTGCCCACCGAGTACAACACCGTTACCCTCTCCCGCCTGCTCTACCGCACCGGGGAAAGCGAATATCGCCTCAACAACGTCCCCTGCCGCCTGAAAGATATCACCTCGCTTTTCCTCGACACCGGCATCGGCTCCAACTCCTACGCCATCATCGCCCTCGGCATGGTGGACGATATCCTCGAAGACAAAGAAGACTCGCGCCGCCGCATGTTCGAACAGGCCGCCGGGGTGGCCAAGTACAAAGCCCGCAAACGCGAGACGCTGAGCAAACTGAAGAGCACCTCCGAAGACCTGGATCGCGTAGAAGACCTCCTGCACGAAATCGGAGCCAACCTGAAAACGCTCGAGAAACAGGCAAAGCGGGCCCGCCGATACTTCGAGATGCGCGAGGAATACAAAAAAATGAGCATCGAACTGGCCCTGATCCGCGTCTCCGCCCTAAAGGAAAGCCATAAGTCGCTCAGCACGCAAATCGAACAGGAGCAGGACCGCTTCCGAAGCCTGGATGCACAGTCCCGCCAGGTAGAAGCAGCCCTGGAACAGACCCGCAAAACCCACCTGGACAAGGAGAAAGCGGTATCGGAACAGCAGCGCGAACTCAACCAACTGGTCGGCTATATCCGGGGCGTGGAGAACGACCGCAAAATGATGCAGCAGAAGCAACAGTTCCTGGAACAGGCCCAGGCCCGCTCCCGCAGCGAACTGGAGGCCTCTACCGCCCAACTTGCCCAACTCACCGCCGATATCGAGCACTACCGCAGCGAACTGAACCTGGAAAAACGCATCGAAGCCCGCCACGAACAGGAGCTGCAACAGGTCGAAACGCAACTCGCCCAGGTCAGGGAAAGCCACGGAACCCTCAAAGCAGACCTCGATAAAGTACTCGCCGAACAACAGGGACTGGAAAAAGCAGTCGTCGAACTGGAAAAGCAGCGGGCCATCCTCCGCAACCAAATCGCCGCCCTGAACCACGAAATCGAACGCCGCGAAGGGGAGCGCGAACTGCGCGCTCAGTCTATGGGCCAGCTCAAAGAGAAGGCCGATACCCTCCGCCAACAGGAAGACAGCCAGCAGTCCCTCATAGATTCCCTGGAAAAGGCTGAGTCGGAACGCCAGGCCGCCCTGCAAAAAGCAGAGGGCGAACTGGAAGGACTCAACCGCGAGGTAGCCCGCACACGCCGCGAACTGGATGCCAAACGCAACGAGTTCAAACTGACCAAGAGCATGGTCGAAAATCTCGAGGGCTTCCCCGAAAGCATCCGCTTCCTCAACAACCAAAAGGCCTGGAAAAAGAACGCCGACCTGCTCTCCGACCTCATCTACGTATCAGAAGGGTATCGGGTGGCCATCGAAAACTATCTGGAACCCTACCTCAACTACTATGTCGTACTGTCGCTGGAGGAAGCCTACCAGGCTATCTCGCTGCTGGGAAAAAGCCAGCAGGGAAAGGCCAACTTCTTCATCCTCGACGCATTCGCCCAGTATCAGCCGCCTATGGTGCTGCTGCCGGCGGGCACCCAAAGTGCTATTGACCTCGTTTCTACCGACCCGGCGTACCGCAACCTGTGTAGCTACCTGCTCGAAAATGTCATCGTGACCGAGCAGGACGAAGCCGCAGGCGACCTGCCCGAATCGCCTTTTGTGGTGCTCTCCAAAAGCGGGGGACTGGTCAAAAGCCGCTACAGCGTCTCCGGGGGCTCCATAGGCCTCTTCGAAGGCAAGCGCATCGGTAGGAAGAAGAACCTCGAAATCCTGGAAAAGGATATCGCCAAAGCACAAAAAGAAGAAGAACAATACGCCCAGCGCATCGCCCAACTGCAGGAGCGCGTGCGCGTCCTCAAAGCCCAGCGCTCCGACGCCCAAATACAGCAACACAAACAGACGCTCAACAAAATGGCCCAGGAACGCATCGCACTGGATACCACCCTGGCCAATTACGAAAGCCTGATCGCCGAAAGCCTGCAACACCAACAGGGACTGCAGACCAGGGTAGCCGAACTGGAACTGCAATACGCCGCCGCAGAGTCCGATATACAACGCCAAAGCGGGGTACTGAGCACTGCCCGGGAAGCTATCTCCCACACCGACACGCGCTTCCGCGAACTCGCCGAAGTACTCAGCAAAGCTTCCGCCTCGTTCAACGAAAAAAATATCGCCTTCATACGCCAGCAAAACAAAGTGGCCGCCGTACAGCGCGAACTGGCTTTCCGCGAAAAACAAGGGGCCGAACTCAAGCAGTCCATAGACCAAAATACCAAAAGCCTCGCGCTGCAGGCCACCGAACTGGACGCCCTCCTCGATGCCCTGCAACAGCACGAAACCAATCTGCAGGAACACTACGCGCAGCGGCGCGTCAAGGAGGCAGCCCTCAGCGAAGCCGAACAAATCTACTACAAGGCCCGCAGCGAAATCAGCGGCCTCGAAGACCAACTGCGGCAACTGTCGCGCCAATCGCAAGACCTGCAGGTGCTCATCAATAAGCTCAAGGATGCGTTCAACGACGTGAAATTCGAAATCAGCGCTATCGCCCAGCGCATCCGCATCGAATTCGACCTCGGCATCAACGATATCCTGCAACAGGAGCCGGAGCGCAGCATGGACGAAGCAGCGCTGCAGGAGGAAGTGGACAAAGTCAAGAAAAAACTGGATACGTACGGGGAAATCAACCCCATGGCCGTAGAGGCTTACGACGAAATGAAGGGGCGCTTCGATACGATCACAACCCAGCGCGACGATATCCTGCACGCTAAAAGCGCCCTCGAGCAAACCATCCGCGAAATCGAAGAAACGGCTACCAATCAGTTCCTGGCTTCTTTCGAAAACGTACGGCTGTACTTTATTGACGTGTTCCGCAGCTTGTTTACCGAAGACGACAACTGCGACCTCATCTTGCTCGACCCTCAAAACCCCCTGGAATCGCGCATAGAAATCGTGGCCAAGCCCAAAGGCAAACGGCCCCAAACCATCAGCCAGCTCTCCGGAGGGGAAAAGACGCTTACGGCCACCGCCCTCCTGTTTGCCCTCTATCTGCTCAAACCGGCGCCGTTCTGTATCTTCGATGAGGTGGATGCCCCCCTCGACGACGCCAACATCAGCAAATTCAACCGCATCATCAAGAAGTTCTCCAAAGAGTCCCAGTTCATCATCGTCACGCACAACAAGCTCACCATGGCAGCGGTAGATACAATCTACGGCGTGTACATGGCCGAGCAGGGCGTCTCAGGGGTAACGCCCGTGAACTTCAAAGACTACGAACACGTGGGCACCTTCGAAACGGCGGAACGGGAAAAGTAGGGCCCCGCTCCGGCACTAATTCTTTGTCGTATCTCTCGGCGTCGTCTTTTTCTTGAACGGATTGAACTGCTCCAGCTCTTTTTTCAACTTGTCGGCCTCTTCGCGCGCTTTGGAGGGGTTGAGTACCTTTTCCGCTTGTTTCAGCAGGGTGTCGGCCATTTTTCCCCCGATTTGCTTTTCGAGGGCTTCGCGCGCTTTGCGCTCCAGCTCTGCTGCTTGCTTCCCTGCTTCGCCGGCGGCGCGCTGACGGATGGAATCGAGGGCTTTGCCGGCGGCTTGTTCGGCTTTGCCAATCAGCTCCCCGGATTGGCGCTGTACCTCTGCTTCGGCGCTCTGCCGGATACCGCTTTGCCCATCCATGCCCAGCAGCTTGACGTTGAATTTGGGTTCTTTTGCCGTACCGCTCATCTTGACCAGCAGGTTGACGTAGTCGCCCTGGAGTACCTGCACACCCAATTTGGAGGCTTGTTGTGCCACCTGGCGCATGGTGCTGCCTGCGGCAGCCCCGAGGGTGCTTTTTTCAAACACGGCGCGCGGCATGCGCACTTTGATGTCGTAGTCGAGGCTTTTGTCGAGCCCGGCAAACCCTCCGATCGTCAGTTGGATATCTTTGACCTTGAGGTCGAAGGGCTTGACCTCTATTTTCCCGTCTTTGACCTCTACCCAGTTTTTGGTGTTTTCGATGCGGATATCTTCCTGGAGTTCCGCGATGCGCAGCTCCTGGCCCATTTTTTGCAGCGGTGCGTACCCTTTGATGAGCGCGTTGATCGTCTCGAGGTAGCCTTTGGCACTCAGGCTGCCGGGGAGCGGGATACTGTTTTCCCCCAGAAAGCCTTCGAGCAGGAAATGGGAACTGAACAGGCCGGAAAGGTATTCCCCCACCGGTGCCAGGGTGCGAAAGGTATTGAACGCGGCAAACGATTGTTGGAAATCCATGCGCTCGAGATCGAGACGGACGCGGAAGGCGGGTTTGCGCACATCGCGGGTGTCGTAGAGCCCGTTGAAAGCAAGGAGGCCACCCAGCGTCTTCGCAGACAGGTCCTGTATGGCCACGGTTTGGTTTTCAATGCGCAAAAAACCATTTAACCCATTGAGGACCAAATTAGTATATTTTAGTTGACCGACGTTGGCGCTCAGGGTAAGCTGTACGCGCTCGGGTACCGGGAAGACGGAGGGTTGGGGTTCCGCAGCGGCCGCAGCGCTATTGGCAGCAGCGGGCTCCTGCAGGAAGGGATTTAGGTCCAGCAGCTTGGATTGGAGAGCGATATCGCCGCTCAAGACGCCCTGCTGGAACAGATAGTCAAAGCCATTTTCGATGTGGCCGGATAGCCGCAGGTCGCTGTCGCCTATCCGGGCAGAGGCCTGGGTGATGGCAAAATGATTGGGAGACAGTTGCCCTTTTGCGACGATGTCCCGCACGTCGTATTCCTGGTAGCGGAGCTGCGCTATGGCTGCGTCCATATCAAACACGAAGCGTTGGACGGGCAAAGAGGGGGCGGTGCCGCCCGTTTCCCCCGGGGCGGCCAAGGTGGCGGCAGCCGGGCCGCTGCTGGGCTGAGGAGAAGAGGCATAGCTCATTATTTCGTTGGCATCCAATAGATTGGATTGGAGCACCAGCGTTCCGCGCAGGGTGTATTGGGGAGAAAACCAGGCCAGTATATTGTCCACGCGGGCACTTCCGCTGAAATCGCTTTTCCCGTAGCGGGCCGACAGTCGGGACAGTACTACCGACTGGGGGGAAAAGGCGAGGAGCAGCGAGCGGATGTGCAAGGCGGGCATGGAGGGGGCTGCGTAGCGGAGATTGTCCACAGACGCCTTTCCGCTCATCGTCACCGAGGCATATTCTTTCCGTTCGAGCTGCGACATGCGCGCTTTGGCCCGTATGTCGGCTGTGATTTTCCCCTGCAGGGGCTTCAACGCCTCCATGGGCAAAACGCGCGCCAGGTCGTCCAGGCGCAAGGTGCCCTGCAGGGTGCCGTCCACGGAAGGATCGGAGAGTGGGGTGCTCAGGAAAAAGGTGGCTTTGAGCGGATTCTCGCCCAGGCGCAGGCCCAAAAAAGGCACTTCGACGCGCAGGCTGTCGGGATTAGAGCTGCCGTTGACGACGCCTATACGAGCGTTCACCTCGCGGATGCCCAGGGGAAAGCCGGGGTACTGCACCTCGCCCTCAAAGATGTTCAACTGGAGAGCGTAGGCGGGGAAGAGGGATAGAGAATCCGAGTAGGTGCCGCGCACGGAGGCGTTGAATGCAAAGCGACCCTCCGCCCGGACCTCTTCAAATCCCTGCGTGTACACGCCGGGCACGAGCGAGAGCAGGTCCCGGAAGGCGTTCTCCGGGGAAGACAAGGCGATGTCCATCGCGTATCCCTCCTCGAGCAGCTGTACGAAGCCTTCGGCGCTCAGGGCCAGGTCGTTGATATGCATCTGGTTCTCGCTGAAGCGGTAGATGCTGCTGTCGGCATGGACGTCGAAGAGGGCCTTTACATCGGCTTGGGCGCCCGACAGGTAGCGGATACCCCCGTAGTCGAGGGTGAGGGAATCAGCCCGCGTATAGGTGTCGAGCACGTAGCGGGCAGCAGAGACGTCGCCGCTGCTTTGGTGTTGCAGCCCCGACAAGGCCACGCGCAGCCCCAGGGAGGCGTCGTCGTAGAACAGGCGGGCGTCGCGCACGGAAATATCCTCGAGGTTGGCTATGATTTGATCGGATGGCGGGGGCAGCAGGGAATCGGCCGGGGCCGGAGAAGGCCTGACAATGTCGTAGTTGGCTTTCCCCTCCTCTGTCACCAGAATGTGGAGTACCGGTGAGGCCACCTCGATCCCGAAAATGCGCAGGGGCGCGTCGCGCCGCAGGACGCTGCGCAAATCCAGGCCCGCCTGCATATAATCGGCCTGCAGGAGCCGTACCCCTTCAAACACGCCCGTCCCCTCCACGCGGAAGTCGTTGAGCCGCATGGATACATTGGGGAAATCGCGCAGGATGGAGAGCGAGACACCGGAAAAAGAAACCCTGGCTTCCAAGCGCTCGTTGATGAGGCGCTGGGCGCGGGCGATCAACTGGTCGCGGAACAGGAAGGGCGCGCTTAGGGCTACTCCTGTCAACAGGGCGAATGCCACGGCGACCCGCAGTGCGATTTTTTTTGCCTTTTGCATGGGTTAATTCTTTTTTAGGCTTATTGCAGGAGGTATGTGGGCGAAAAAGGGCCTTTTTGACCCCGCGTAACAAGTCCAGACTTGTTGCACGGGGTCGGCGAGGAGGGAAAAAAGAGTCATTTTTTGTCCACACGAAGGCTTTTTGAGGGAGTATAGCCAGGCTATATGACCGAAAAAAGACACAGTGTGGGCGAAAAAGGGCCTTTTTGACCCCGCGATGAACCCGTGCAACAAGTCTAATATAATAACGTTTAGAGCGATCGCTTTTATACGCCAAATATGCGACAATCCAAAACAAACCCATACCTTCACCGTTCTGTAAATACCAAAAACATGAAAGGATTTACGCTGATAGAGAGCGGGGCTGCACTGGATGCGTTTTACAAGGAGAACGCACAGGTTGAATGGATGAGTTTTGATACGGAGTTCATAGGAGAGCGACGATACCAGACGAGTCTCTGCCTGGTACAGGTCGGCACCCGCCATGGCGCTTATCTGATTGATCCGCTGGCTGTAAAAGATCTGAGCCCCATCCTGCAGATGATCCAGGACCCTTCCATTGTAAAAATCACCCACGCCGGCGAGAACGATTACCGCTTGTTGTACAATCTCTACGGCATACTCCCGCGCAACGTTTACGACACGCAGGTGGCGGCGGGTTTCCTGGGCTATAAGTACCCCGTTGCATTCAAGAAGCTGGCGGATGTGGAGTTGCGCCTCAATCTGAAAAAAAGCCATACTGTTGCCGACTGGGAAATCCGGCCTTTCAAGCCTTCCCAACTGGAATACGCGCTGGAGGACATCCTCCCCCTGCACCCGCTGTGGGAGGTACAGCAGCAGAAGTTGCGCGACAACGGCCGCTTGTCCTGGGCCGAGGAGGAGTTCCGGGAGCTGGAGCAAGAGTCGTTTTATGCTAAGGACCCCAACCACGAGGCGCTCAACAGCCAGATGATCAAGTCGCTGCACAAGAAAGAGCAGCTCTTTTTGGTCCGCCTCTACGCCTGGCGCAACCGCCTGGCGGAAAAGCGCAACCACTCCAAAGAGATGGTGCTGGCGGGCAAGTGGATTCCCTACATCGTCAAAGGAATGCGCTCGGGGAAGGAAGCGTTGATGGACAACCGCCGCATGCCCTCCAAGATCGTGCAGGACCACTGGGATACCTGGTACAAAATGTACGTGGAAACCGCTTCGGCGGAAGAGCAACGCATCCTCAAGGGCATACACCAGGAGGAGGAGGAAAACCCGCGGGAGGAAATCCTGATTGAAATGCTCTACCTGATCGTAAAACACCACTGCCTGGAGCACGGGGTATCGTCGGCATTGGCCATGCCCCGGAACGTACTCAAGCGCATCCAGGACGACCCGCGGCAGGCGGAGTCGTTGTTTGGCCGGGGCTGGCGCCGAGCGCTCTTCGGCGACCAGTTTGACCGCTGGCTGCAGGAGTACCAGCGCATGGGGATCTACCTCCACCCCGACCGCATCGAGTTGCGCCTGGACCACGAATAACGCTTCCCTGCCATGCGCGAAGACCTGCAGATACTCCAGGTGGAAGGATTGCACATTGGATTTGAAGGCGCCCCCGTCGTGCGGGGCGTTTCCTTTACCATAGATACAGCGGAAATCGTAGCCCTGGTCGGCGAATCGGGCTCCGGCAAGACGCTTTCAAGCCTTGCCCTGAACGGTTTGTTGCCCGCCGCCGCGACCTGGCGAGCCGATGCGCTCGCTTTTCGCGACGCCGCGGGCAACTGGCAGGACCTCCGCACTGCCGCGACCGCCCTGCGCGGAGTGGAAATCGGCATGGTCTTCCAGGACCCGGGGGCCGCCCTGAACCCGCTGGAAACCTGCGGCTATCAGGTTGCGGAGGCCCTGGTATTGCGCAGGGGCATGAGCGCCCCGGCCGCGCGTGCCGAAGCCCTGCAGTGGTTGTCGCGCGTCGGGTTGGAAGACCCCGAGCGCATTTTCCGCGCCTACCCGCACGAACTCTCCGGTGGCCAAAAGCAGCGGGTGATGATTGCGGCTGCCATGGCGCCCCGCCCCCGCCTGCTGTTGGCCGACGAGCCGACCACCTCACTGGATGTGACGGTGCAGAAACAAATCCTGGAGCTGCTCCGGGGGATTTGCCGGCAAAGCGGAACGGCAGTGCTGTTTATCTCCCACGACCTCAACCTGGTGCGCGCGTTGGCCGACCGCGTACTGGTGATGCGCCACGGCGAAGTGATAGAACAAGGTACAGCAGCCGAAGTGTTTGACCGGCCCCGGCAGGCCTACACCCGCGCCTTGCTGCAATGCCGGCCCGGTTTGCTGGACCGCCCCCACCGCCTGCCCGTACTCGCGGATTTCACGCCGGAAGAGGCGGCCACCCCCCCGCAGCGCCCGGCTTTCGTAGCCGGAACCTCGGCCGGCAACCCTGCTTCCGGCCAGCACCCCTTTCTGGAAGTGCAGGGCCTTAGCGTGGCCTTCCCCTTGCGCAGGCGGCATCTCTTCGAGAAGAGACGATGGCTTCGCGCCGTGGACGACCTGAGTTTCCGCGTAGAAGCCGGACAAACCCTGGGTATCGCAGGAGAGTCGGGAAGCGGTAAAACCACCCTCGCACGCGTGCTCCTGGGCCTGGTACGCCCGATAGCCGGAGAGGTATATCTGCAGGGCGAGAACGTCTTGTCGGCAGACCTGCAGCGTTGGGGGGCGTTGCGCAGGCAGATGCAGCTCATTTTTCAGGACCCTTTCACTTCCCTCAATCCCCGTATCCCGGTTGGGGAGGCGATTCTGGAGCCGCTGCGCTACCACTGCATAGGAGACAGCGACGCCGAGCGCCGGGAGCGCGTGGCAGGGGTACTCCAGCGCGTCGGTCTTTCTCCGGGCGACATGAACCGCCTCCCGGAGGAGTTTTCGGGAGGGCAGCGGCAACGCATCGGCATCGCCCGGGCCATCGCCCTCCACCCCCGCTTCCTGGTATGCGACGAATCGGTATCCTCCCTCGATGTATCCATCCAGGCCCAGACGCTGAACCTGCTGAGAGATTTGCAGGAGGAACTCGGCCTTACCTGCATCTTCATTTCGCACGACCTGTCGGTCATCCGCTTCATGAGCGATCAGGTGCTCGTCATGAAAGGCGGCTGCGCCGTAGAATACGGGCCAGCAGAAGAAGTCTTGCTGCAGCCGACACACCCGTACACCAGGATGTTACTGGAAAGCGTGCCGGGTAAGGGATAGACTACCCCCCGATCCCTTTCAGGATATTGGCGTGGATTTGCTGCAGCATGTCGCGGGTATCGCGTTTTTCCAGGGCCTTGCCCGTGAGGTGTTCGTAGAGGTGCACATAGCGCAGCGATACATCCCAGACGAAGGCATCCGGCATATCGGGCATTTTTTGGCCCTCTTTGCCTTGAAAGCCGTGGTCCATCAGCCATTCCCGGACGAACTCTTTCGACAGTTGCTTCTGGCGCTCGCCGCGGGCCTGGCGCTCGGCGTAGCCCTCCGCATAGAAGAAGCGGGAGCTGTCGGGCGTATGGATTTCGTCAATGACGTAGATCTGGCCGTCGCGCTTGCCGAACTCGTATTTCGTATCTACCAGGATCAGGCCCCGTTCGGCGGCCATGGCGGTACCCCGCGCGAAGAGACGGCGGGTATAATCTTCCAGTTGCAGGTAGTCAGCCTCGTCCACCAGGCCGGTGGAGAGGATTTGCTCGCGGGAAATATCCTCGTCATGCCCTTCCTCCGCTTTGGTGCTCGGCGTGATGATCGGTTCCGGGAAGGGGTCATTTTCCCGCATGCCTTCCGGCAGCGGGACCCCGCAGAGCGTTCGGTGCCCGGCCTGGTACATGCGCCAGGCATGGCCGGCTAAGTATCCGCGGATCACCATTTCCACCCGCAGAGGGGTGCAGGCAATGCCGATAGAAACATTGGGGTCAGGGCTGGACAGCACCCAGTTGGGCGCGATGTCGCGGGTAGCCTCTAAAAAGTGCGCCGCTGTCTGGTTCAGCACCTGCCCTTTGAACGGGATGGGGCGCGGCAGCACGTGGTCGAAAGCCGAGATGCGGTCGGTGGCCACCATCACCAGCACATCGCCCAGGGCATAGACATCGCGCACTTTGCCGCGATAGAAGCCCGTCTGCCCGGGCAGTTGGAAGCGGGTTTCCCGAATAGCATGTTGTTCAGGGAGCATAGATGCAAAAATATAGCGGGTTAAAAGTCCAATGGCGTACCTTCGCGCTCGGTCAGACCGCGGAAGTAGCGCTGCAATGTTTCCAACACTTGCAGGCCGGAACGGTTTTCGATTTTCCGGCCATCGATCTCGACGACGCGGGTCAGTTCGCCCATAGTACCGGTGGCGAAAACCTCGTCGGCGACATAGAACTCGGCGACGGAAAGATTTTTCTCAACGGCGGGAATCTCGTGCTCGCGGCACAGCCCGAGCACAATGCCGCGGGTGATGCCCGGCAGACAAGCGTCTGCGCAGGGCGTATAGACCGTTCCTTTGGAGATACAGAACACATTGACGCTGTTCGCTTCCGCTACGAAGCCGTCCTTGTCGAGCATCAACGCTTCGTCCACGCCCGCGAAATTGGCTTCTATTTTTGCCAATACATTGTTCAGCAAATTATTGTGGTGAATCTTGGAATCCAGAAACATCGGGTTGTTGCGACGGATAGACGAGGTGACCATGCGGATAGAAGGCGGATAGACCGGCGGCTTCCACTCTGCGAGCACGATAAGGGTGCAGCCCGACTGATTGAGGCGGGGATCCATGCCGGACGTGATCTTCTCGCCCCGCGTGAGGGTGAGCCGGATGTGCGCGTTGTCGCGCATCCCGTTGGCCTTCAAGGTCTCAAAGATAGCTGCCTTTATCGCATCGCTGGACGGCACCCCCTGAAAACCGAGGATGTGCGCCGAGTGCTGCATGCGCTCGAGGTGGGCATCGAGACAAAAGACGCGGCCATCGTACACCCGCAGCCCTTCCCACACGGCGTCTCCGCCCTGCACGGAACTGTCGAATACCGATACTTTGGCCTCACCGCGCGGATAGAGCCCGTCTTTGACGTAGATGAGTATGTCTTTGTTTTTTTCGTTAAACGATTGCAACATGGCAAATAGGTCTTATGAAAAAGCTTTTATGGCAAAGGTATAAAGATGCTCGTAATGCGGCATACACTGCGCACACAATGCCTCCAGATGCGGCGGCAAGACATAGCGCACAGGCTCATACGGCTGAAAACCCGTCGAATGCCACACCTGGTCGTACCAGTATGGCGCCCAAACCCCATCGTAGAGCTTGGGACCGGCAGGCCAGCGCAACATGGCGTCGGTGTAGTCTATGGCGAGGGCCTCACAGAGCCGGCGCAATACTCCGGGCGGGTTTTTAAGCAGCTCTGCCGCGTCCACTACGGCGCTCAGGCAGTCGTTTTCCCGAAGGTAGTCAAAAAGCTGGGACTGCAACGCCACCCCCACATCCTGCATGCCGGGATTGGGGATTACTTTGGCGTAAGAGGCAATAATGGCGCGGGGGTCGCGCACCAACATTACATTTTTGGTGTGCCGCATGAACGACCAGTCCAGATGAATCAAATGGTGGGTCATTTGTTTGAACAGGACGACCGGCGTCGCGCAGTCGCCCAGAATGACCTCTGCCACCACGCGCTGCCCATCCGCACACTGCGCCGCCAGCACTTCCTCCGCACCCGGATGCTGCGCTTCAGAATCCGTTTTCGACAGGTAGTGCGCATACAAGGGCTCATCCACAACGGTCGTGTCCGGGCGTTGCGCGAACGCATACATAAAAGCCGTGGACACATTCCTGGGGCTGGACCAAATGTTTATCCGGGTACACATATAAATGGTATAATAAGCCTGCTGCGCAGGAACAGCACTGAACCCCTCGCAGCAAGTCTGATCACGAAAACAGTTTCCAAGGTACAAAAAAATAGAAAACCTGTGTTTTTTTGAAAAAAACAGTATATTTGTGCCGCATAGACACAAACAGGGGACCCCCGTGTCCCTGTTGATATGCACTCCCCATCTGTTATGCACCAGAGGCATCGTTCATACCACTCCAAGAGAAAACTACAGACTGTTTGCAAAGGGAAGCACCAAGGTTCCGAAAGATACCTTTTTGCACACACCGCGTCTTTTTAGGGCTCTATATGCCTTGAAAAGCTCACGCGTGGGCAAAAGCCGCTCTATTAGCCCCTTGTTCAGCCCCTGCAACAGGCGCGATTCCCCCCTTGGGAAACACAGGTCAGATTTTTTGGGACATCGGACTTAGCCCCGGGTTTTGTCTGAACAAAGATGGTATTTTGGATAAAAAGATGGTCAAAGAGGCACAAAAGCTCCTCGCGTTCGCACCCGGGTACCCCATGGAGTGCATAGCCCCCGCCGGTTCTACCGCGTGGCAGTGGACGGTCCGTGCATTGGGCAACGCCAGCGCAAACTGGGAACGCGCGGTGCAATATTTTGCGCATGTACTGGACCAGCAACAGGAGAATGGCGCCATTCCCATGTCTTTTGAGCCCGGCCTCCCGGGCGATGGCTTTGATTTGCTGGAACGCCCGTATTTCGCGCCGGTGCTCTGGCGCCTCTTCGAGTCCGCTCCCGACTCGGAACTGGGGGAAGAACTGCTGGAATGGCTTTTTCCTAAAATCCTGCAACACCAACTGCACTGGTACCGCTCCCGGAACCCGAACGACGAGGGCTTGGTCAGCATCATACACCCCTGGGAAGCCCCCCTTCCCGAACTGGATATCTGGGACGCCGAGGAGTACGCAATGCCCAGTGCATGGGCCCAACCCGCCGAAGCCCGCGGCTCCCGGCCCGAAGGGCATGCCGTACAGACCCTGTCCGGCAGCAAGCCGGATACGCTCTACGATTACCCGTTCCTGGTGCAGGACCCCTACCTCAATGCCCTGCTCAGCCTGTCGAATACCTTTCTGCTCCAAATGGGCCAATACCTGCAACGCGACGTGCGCGAGCTCATGGAATACCAGGAACTGACCGTTTTCACCGCCAATCAAAAACTCTGGAACCCCGAATACGGCATTTACTGCAGCTACGACCAGCACCAGGGCAAAGCCGTCCTCTCCGGCTCCCTCAGCGGATGGATGCCGCTGGTGTCTTCTATCCCGGACCAGTCCTGCGCGGAAGCCATGCGCTTGTCCTTCGAGGCCAATTTCCTGCACCGCAACTATTTCCTCGGTGCCTCCAACTCCATCTACGGCAACCGCACTGATTTCAATACCTTATCCAAAGGGGCCTTGCACCTGTGGGACAACTGGCTCCTCTACCAGGGCCTGCTGCGATTCGACTTCGACGACCTCGCAGACCAAATCCGCAGCGACTCCCTCACCCTGCTCTCGGAATATGGCTTCCACCTCTATTTCAACCCGGAACGCTCCCACAGCGGACATCTCGGCATAGGCGCGGGCAACCACCCCGCCGCAGCCGCCCTCTTCCTGGAGTTTTTTTACAAAAAAATACTGTCGTCTGAAGAGTAGGGCGCTGTACAAGGCCGGCAGGTTTTTGTTAAAGTACTGTTATTTATACAAATAGCAGGTAAACATACCTATATTTGTACCCGCCTTATTTTCACGTCCTCGCGCTATATCAAATCATAAACTTACTTGCTACTATCAGACTTGTTCCGGGGGAGACCTCGAGCAGTCTATATGTCTTTGGGCTTGTTACACGGCTGGCCCCTCGCAAAAAGCCTGTTTAGGATTGAACACTGCAAAAAAACCGTTTATGTTACACAAATTGCAAGTATTGCTTGTAGGGGTTCTTCTTGTGCAAAAGAGCATTGCGCAAGGTATCCCAGAAACCATTTCCCGCCCCTTGGCCATCCCCACCCTACCCGTAGAAATGTTCCAGGGGGAAGGACAAGGACGCAACAGCTCCCCCAGCACCCGGACGCTGTCAGAACGCACCGAAAAAGCCAAAATCCTGCTGCCCGGCGCCCAAAGTGCCCAGGAACTCACCGTGCGCATCGCCAACGGCATGGCATTCCTCTCCGACGACATCGCCCTGATGACCGAGGCGCAATACGAACTGAAAAAACTGGAAAAAGGGGGCATCATATCCTATGGCAGCTACCGCTGGCCCAATGGCCAAATCCCCTACGTCATCGCGAGCGGCCACCCGAACACCAGCCAGATCAACGCCGCGATAAACACGATCAACTCGAGTACCAACATCTGTATGGTACCGCGCACCACCCAGACGAACTACGTCGAGTTTGTCAGCGAAGACCCCAATGCCTGCTGGTCCTACATCGGCATGATCGGCGGCAGACAGGCCATCAACGTGAACAACTGCGGCACCGGCCCTACCATACACGAAATCTGCCACGCCGCCGGCATGTTCCACGAGCAATCCCGGAACGACCGGGATACCTACGTCACGGTGTACCCCGAAAATATCCTGGCCGGCATGGAGGGGAACTTTGAAAAATACAATTCCGTAGGCACGGATATCGGTACCTATGACTATAGCTCGATCATGCACTACGGCACGAATTATTTTACCAAAAACGGACTGCCTACCATCACGGTCAAAATACCTCCGGCAACTGCCTCCACCACCATCGGGCAACGGAGTACCCTCAGCGCGCAAGATATCGCCACGCTCAACGGCATGTACCCAACCCGGAACTGCACCGTCACCCCGCCGGTTTCTTCTCCGCTGATTTCGCTTTTCGCCCCCATTACCGTGACGCCAAACCCCATCTTGTCCGGCAGTTCGTTTACCGTGTCCACGAATTTTGTCAACGTAGGCACGGATACTTTCCTGGGCTGCTACTACGTCGGGTTGTTCAACAGCTCCGACCAGCTCATCACGCTCTATCCAGGCCTCCAGGAGTCCACCGGGCTGGGGCCGAATTTCAGGTACTCCAGCAACGTGACCTTCAACTGCTCAGCTAATGGAGTGGCAGCGGGGACCTATAAAATAGGAATCGTCTATAAAAATAACTGCGCGGGCGATTATCTCTTCGCCGGCAACGAGACCCAAACCAACCCCATCACGGTCACCATCTCGAGTGTCAGCAGCCTGAGTGTCAGCCCCTCCTCCCTGTCGTTCACTTCCGCCGGCGGCAGTTCGTCGTTCGCCATCACCTCTTCCGGCACCAACTGGACGGTCTCGGAAGTCGCCGACTGGCTGAGCGTGAATACGACTACCGGCTCCGGCAACGCCAACATCGCAGTGACCACCACCGCCAACCCTTCGACCAGTGCCCGGAGCGCTACCATCACCGTATCGGGCACCAGTGGCGTAGCTTCCCGAACGGTATCGGTCTCTCAAAGTGGTGTGCCGGCTACCTTGTCGGCCTCCCCGGCCACCTTGTCGTTCGCCGGTGCCGGCAGCTCGGCAGCGGTTCAGGTGAGCTCTAACACCAACTGGTCGGCCAGCAGCTCCCAGACCTGGGCGACGCTCTCCGCCACCAGCGGCTCGGGGAACAGTTCCCTGTCGGTCACTTGTGCCCCCAACCCCACCACTACCCCGAGAACGGCTACCCTCACGTTCAATGCGACGGGACTTACCCCGGTCAGCGTGTCCATTACCCAAGCCGGACGGGATCCCAGCATCACCTTGTCCCCGACAGCGCTGAGCTTCGGCAGTGCCGGCGGGACCAGTTCCTTGAACGTCACAGCAAGCGTAGCCTGGAGCCTCTCGGGGTTGCCTTCCTGGCTCAGCACGACACCCGGCAGCGGCAGCGGGAACGCCACCCTGACCTTTACCTGCCAAGTCAATCCATCTACTTCTGCCCGCAGTGCCACCCTGACCTTCAGCGGTACCGACGGCAGTACCCAGACAGCAGCGGTGACCCAGAGCGGAGCCGCACCATCCCTGAGCGTCTCCCCGCCCTCCCTGACAGCCGGCGAAACGGGGGGAACCCTCAGCTTCGCCATCACGTCCAACACTTCCTGGACGGTGAGCGAATCCTCCTCCTGGCTCAGCGTCTCCCCTGCCTCCGGCTCGAACAACGGAACCGTAAACGTTACGGTCTCCGGCAACCCCTTGGCCAGCTCCCGCTCGGCAACTATCAACGTCAATGTACCCGGGCTTGCTGCCACCCTCGTGACGGTCAGCCAAAATGCCGCCCAGCCCTCTCTAAGTGCCAGCCCTTCTTCGCTGCAATTCGAATCGGGCGCAAGCACCCTCACGCTCACCGTGTCTTCCAACACCGCCTGGACGGTTGCCGACACCTTGAACTGGCTCAGCGTTTCCCCCGCCTCCGGATCCAACAACGGGCAAATCCAGGTAACGGTACTGGAAAACCTGGCCACCACTCCCCGCTCCGGCAATATCACCCTCACGGCGAACGGCGTCGCCCCGCAAGTGGTATCGGTAGCGCAATCCCCGAATACGAATACCATTTCCGTAAGCCCCTCCTCCCTCACCTTCAGCAGCCAGGGAGGGGTTTCCAATATCGCCCTGAGCGCCCTGGTCAACTGGACCGCCAGCACCTCGGCCGCCTGGCTGAGCGTCGCCCCGCCCCAGGGAACGAGCTCCGCCACCCTGCAAGTGACGTGCCAGGAGAATACCTTGTTGACCTCGCGCAGCGCCACCGTCACCATCCTGGGATCCGACCAGGTGAGCCGGACAGTAACCGTCACCCAGAATGCGGCCCTGCCCTTCGTTTCCGTCACCCCGACCACCTTATCTGCCGGTCAGGCAGCCAGCACCTTCAACATATCCATCTCTTCCAATACCAACTGGACGCTGCAGCGCTCAGCCAACTGGATACGGGTAGATACCTTCTCCGGTAGCGGCAACCGGACGCTCGTGCTGTCCTGCGATGAAAACCCGGGCTATGCCACGCGCAGCGCTACCCTCACCGTTTTTTCACTGAGCACAGCACCCGTCGTGCTGACCATCACCCAGGCCGGCACAGGCCAGTCTCCCTTCCTGATGGTCAACCCCAACCCCATCGTCGCCCCTTCTTCCGGCGGGAATATGGAAATCTACATCCTCTCCAATACGGCATGGAGAGCCCTCGAATACCTGTCCTGGGTCACCATCAAACCCGTATCCGGCGAATTCAACGATACCATCGTGCTGAGTGTACAGCCCCGCACGTCGAGCAGCTCGCGCAGCGGGACCATCACGTTCAGCGGCACAGGAGTCAGCAGCTTCACCGTCAACATCACCCAGAACGGCATCGGTTCGGGGGCAATCCTCAGCGTCTCGCCGACCAGCCTCACCCTTCCTGCCTCCGGGCGACAGGATTCGGTAAGCGTGAGCTCCAACACCACCTGGAATGCTTCCAGTACGGCCAACTGGCTGCGCATCGTCAATAACACAGGAAGCAACTCAGGGCGCTTCTTCGTGTTCAGCAGCCCCAATCCCGAAGTCCGGCCGCGCACGGCAGAAATCAGGGTCAGCGGTACCGATGCAGCTACCCAGGTCATTGCCGTGACCCAGGCAGGCGCTGCCCCCATCCTGAGCATCCGCCCCGACACGCTGCGCTTCCCCTTTCAGGGAGGCAGAGATTCTATCCGGGTGTTTTCCAATATGGAATGGTCGGCCTTCGATACCCTCAACTGGGTCTCGTTCAGCCCGCTCCGCGGGGAAGACAGCGCAACGGCATACCTGGTCTGCCAGCCCAACCCGGCCCCCACAGCGCGCACCGGCCGGATACCGATTCAAGGAGAATCGGGCATCACAGCCGTGCTGACCATCGTACAGGGGCCGAACACCACCGCCCTCAGCGTATCACCGGACAGCCTCGGCTTTACCTCCCAGGGCGGCAACGCCGCCTTCGCCCTGACTACGGGCAGCAACTGGACCACTTCCACAAGCGCTCCCTGGATCGTGCTCTCGAAAGCGTCCGGCCAGGGCAACGATTCGGTACAGGTGTCGTGCGAGCCCAACAGCAGCGCCCAACCGAGAAGCGCGGAAATCACAGTCAACGGACAGGGAGGCAATACCAAAACGGTCAAAGTGTCGCAGGCGGGATTATTCGTCCCTCCTTTCCTCAGCGTGACGCCCAACCCCATCATCGTCGCAGCCGTAGGCGGTCGGGTCACCCTGCAAATCAGCTCCAACACCAACTGGCGGGTATCGGAGAGCCTCACCTGGCTGTCCGCCAGCCCCGCCAGCGGGTCTAACAACGGGACCGTCAACCTTACTCTACAGCCCAAAACGACTCCCAACCCCCGAAGCGGCGTCATCACCTTCTTTGGCACAGGCATCGCCGCTGTTCGCGTAACGGTAACCCAGTACGGGCAGTTTACCCTCTCCGTATCCCCCGAGCGCATCGAATTTCCCAACGGCGGTGGGCAAAGGGAAGTGGCCATCACCTCAAATACCTCCTGGTCGGTAGATACGCCCTCCGAAAGCTGGCTGAGCGTAAGCCCGGCCTCCGGCGCGAACAACGGCACCATCTCCCTCTCCTGCGCCCCCAACGGGAGCAGCGAACGGCGAACGGCAAGCCTCCGCATCACCGGCACCGAAGTCAGTGCCAAAACCATCACGGTAACCCAGGAAGGAGTCCTTTTTGAAGTCAGCGGGGATACCCTCTGGTTCGACAACGAGGGCGGGGAGGAATCGGAACGCATCCACTCCAACGTAGCCTGGGCAGTAGTAGATTCCCTGAACTGGCTCGGTAGCAACCCGGAAAATGGCAGGGACTCTATGGAAATCGAATTCACGTGCCAGCCCAACCGCGACACGACGGTGCGTACCGGCATCGTATATGTCCAGGGACCCGACGGCTTCTCCCATGCGTTGGTAGCCATCCAGGCCGCCAGTCCGCCGCCGCCTTACGTGACCCCATCTACCAACGCCTTGACCTTCGATGCAAATGGCGGGTCGCAGTCTTTTGTCATCCAATCTAATACTACCTGGCGCATCAGCAGGGCCTCGGGAACCAGTTGGGTCTCGGTTTCGCCGCTTTCAGGCAGCAGTACTGCGGAAGTAACCGTCGTGGTCAGCCCCAATACGCGGACCTTCCCCCGCAACACGACGCTCACCATTTTCTCGGCCGGGCTTCCCTCGCAGCGCATCGCGGTGCGGCAGGAAGCAAAGCTGGCCGCGCCTGCAGGGGATGCGCCTGTCAGCGAGCTACCCCCGCTGCCCGACGCAGCGCCCCTCACGCGCTTGCCGGAAAACTCCTTCCTCGCATTCCCCAATCCCGGCAACGGCGTGTTTTCTCTCGAGGCAAACATGCACCTCCAGGGCCGCGTACAGATTCGGGTGAGCGACCTGCTCGGCAGAGTAGTCGAACAACGCGAACTCGGCACCGGATGGATGCCCGGCGTACGCGAACACTGGGACCTGAGCCGCCAACCGGAAGGGATTTACCTCGTGCAAGTGCGGGCAGCTTCCGCCTGGTGGACGGGCAAAATTCAAATTGTGCGCTGAGGTTTGAGGAGTGAAAAGACCTTTTTTGCGAGGCAGTATTACTAGACTTGTTGCGCGGGGAATCATCAAGGGGTCAAAAAGGCCCTTTTTCGCCCACACTATGCCTTTTTTCGGTCATATAGCGCCGCTATACTCCCTCAAAAAGCCTTCGTGTGGACAAAAAATGACTCTTTTTTCCCTCCTCGCTGACCCCGCGCAACAAGTCTACTACTAATTTGAACGGGCATCCAAAAATTGATTTTGGATGCCCGTTCAAATTAATAGATTTGTACCGAGGGTCGGCCCGGTGGGAAAAGCACCTTTTTGACCCCTCGCCAAAAGCCTTATTCGTTTCTATGCGTAGATTCATCCTCATCAGCAGCATTTGTATGTCGCTTGCCCCGTGGCTCTTCAGCCAGCCCTTGGCAGACAAGAACATCACCGTTTATATTGATTGTGAGTCCTGCGATATCAACTACATCAAGAGGGAGATCAATGCCGTCAACTATACGCTGGATGCGCTGCGGGCGCAGGTGCACGTCCTGGTCAGTTCGAGAAGGCTCGATACCGGAGGGCGGACCTACATTTTTGACTTCATAGGCCGCGAAGCCTTTGAGGGGGACCGTTTTACCATGGATTTGCTCATAGACCCCCAGAATACCAACCTGGAGCGCAAT
This sequence comes from uncultured Haliscomenobacter sp., assembly GCA_964607915.1. GTDB lineage: Bacteria > Bacteroidota > Bacteroidia > Chitinophagales > Saprospiraceae > JADJPL01. The sequence goes on along the minus strand of CAZSMU010000046.1, from coordinate 1,637 downwards.
GAGCGCATGGTCACGGCCCTGACCGCCGGACTGGCCGTTTTTTTAGCCCAGAACGGAACAAAGGTCAGCGTACAGCTCCCCAAAGCCTCACCTGCCGATTCCACAGAGGCCGGGGCAGCGGAGGGCGGCGGAGAGACCCCGCGCAAAAAAGGCTTTTTCAGCCAATGGGTGTACGAGCTGAGCAGCAGCATGAACCTCGACCGCGAAAGCAACCGCCGCACCCTGGACCTGCGCTATGGCGGCGGCATGAACTACATCACCGACCAGTGGCGCATACGCCTGACCCCCAGCTTCTTCTATCAAGAACGCTTCGTGCGCAGCGACGAGCAGGACATCACGTTTATCCGAAGAACCAACAACGTTTCATCCGCCGTCATCAAAAGCCTCAGCGCGCACTGGTCGGCAGGAGTATTCCTGAACTGGGGGCAAAACACCTATACCAACATACAGAACAACTACTCGGTGGCCCCGGCGGTGGAATACAGCATTTTCCCCTACAAAGACGCCATTACCAAAGAATTTACCCTCGCGTACCGCATCGGGTTCTCCGATAACCACTATCTCGAAGAGACCATTTTTTTCAAGCTCTCCGAGCGGCTCGTGCGCCAGGCCCTCGATATCCGGCTCAATATCCGCGAGCGCTGGGGCGATGCGCGCATCGAGCTGAGCGGCGCAGCCCTGGTCAACGACATGAAAAAAAACCGCCTCAACATGGATGCCAGCGTGAGCATGCGCGTCGTCAAAGGACTCTCCTTCAGCCTCGGCGGCAGCTACGACGTCGTCAACGACCAACTTTCCCTGCCCCGGGGCAATGCCACCCTGGAGGAAATCCTCCTCGGCCAACGGCAACTCGCCACCAACTTCCAAAGCGGGGTCAACTTCGGACTGCGCTACACCTTCGGCGCCCTGTACAACAACATCGTCAATACACGCTTGTAAAAAAAAATGACGGGGTTGAAACTTTTTGAAACCCGTTTCGGTTAATAGACTTGAATGAAAAAGAACCAAAAGAGGTTCTGAAAAACTCGGGGACGTTCTGGTATCGACAGGATTGTAAACGGGTCGGTAAGCATGCCGGAGCACGATTGTTCACTCCGTTATCAAATGGCGATCGACCATAAGTGGCAACAGCTACGCTATCGCTGCCTAATTAGTACCAGGTATTAGTTAGCGGCTGCATTCCTCCGCCTGCGCTACGTGCGCCCCGGCTTTCGCCTGAATAGCCCCGCGGAAATGCATCATCAAACTTCAGGCTGGATGGTTTAAATGGCCCATTTACTCCATCAAGATCCAGGGCTGGGCGTCGGGATGGTCTGCTACTGAACCTACCCCGCCGCTGAGAACCCAATCAGCAGCTAAGCATGTAGAAGGCCGCTTCGTGCTTTCTCTGGACGCGAGTTCGACTCTCGCCGTCTCCACTAAAATTAAAACCGCCATGGGCAGCGTGCTGCCCATGGCGGTTTTGTTTTTAGTGGCCTACCCCTAGGGGTATCGTATTCAAACTATTTGAGGGGGTGAGGTAAAAGGCACCATCGCTGCCCGACGGGCAGCGATGGTGCCTTTTACCTCAACCCCTCAAATAGTTTGAATACGATACCCCTTAGGGGTAGGCCACTAAAAGCAAAACCCCCATGGGC
>CAZSMU010000045.1:16028-23785 GCA_964607915.1 uncultured Haliscomenobacter sp. | reverse complement strand
TGCCAAATGGAGCGACTGCGAAGCGCAGATCAAGGGGTTTCCGGGGGCCCGCTACCAGGGTTTTCCCAATCGGGAGGCCGCTGAGGCCGCGTATGCCGCCGGCCCGCCGGCCGCTCCGCGGAAGTCCTCCAAAAAAATAGCTCCTTCCCGCCCCTCGCCCCGGGACGGTGTACACGCACAAAGCCTTTGCGTGGATGCCGCCTGTAGCGGCAATCCAGGCGCACTCGAATACCAGGGCGTACTCACCCATTCCGGCGAACGCATCTTTCACCAGCAGTTCCCGCTCGGTACGAATAATATTGGCGAATTCCTGGGCATCGTACACGCGCTGGCCCTGCTCAAACAAAAGGGAAAGCCCGATATGCCCATCTATTCCGACTCGGAGAACGCTATAAAATGGGTACAGCAAAAAAAGTGCAAGACCACCCTTGACGAAGGGCCAAAGACCAAGGAACTGTTCGAAGTAATCCGACGGGCAGAAAAGTGGTTGCAGGAAAACCAATGGCAGAACCCCCTGCTCAAATGGGATACCGAACACTGGGGGGAAATCCCAGCCGATTTTGGGCGGAAATAGCCCCTCTATCGCTAAGGCTTGACAAACTTGAGTTTGTAATCCGCCTTCACTTTGCCCTTGCGGATGCTCTCTAAGCGAGGCCGTATCATCTGCTTCTTGATAGGCTTCAGGCGCTCTACAAAAAGCATACCCTCGATGTGGTCGTACTCGTGCTGGATCACCCGGGCTGTGATGCTGTTGAATACCGCCTCGTGTTCCTGAAATTGCTCATCCTGATAGCGGATGCGAACTTGGGAGGGCCGCTCCACATCGCCCCGTATGTCTGGGATGCTCAGGCAGCCCTCCTCATACGACCAGGGGTCGCCTCTTTCTTCCAATATCCGGGCATTGATGAAGACCTGTTTCAAGGGCTCCCCCACCTCTTTTCCCTTTTCCTGAAGCTGCACCGTGTCCACGATGAACAGGCGGATAGGCAACCCTATCTGCGGGGCGGCAAGGCCTACCCCGTCTGCATGGTACATCGTCTCCCACATATTTCCAAGCAGCTCAGCCAGACCAGGGTAATCCGGACCTATGTCCCCTGCTTTCTGGCGAAGCACCGGTTGTCCGTACGCATATATTGGCAGTATCATTTCAACGATTTGATTTAACAATTTTTGGCTGGTGCCGGACGTGCCCGCCTACAATCTGTTTTGGCAGGCACTCCCTGACTATCGGGGCTTTTTTAGGAGCCATTTCAGACGGATTGCGAGGGATCAGAAGGTGCCAGACGACGGTGTTCCAGATAGTCCTGCAGGATGATTACCGCGCTGACCTTGTCCACCAGGCTCTTGTCGCGGCGCTTCATCTTACCCAGGCCTGAAGCCAGAATAGCCCGCTTGGCTTCCTCCGAGGTGAAGCGCTCATCATGCAGAGCCACTTCGACACCGGGAAACATGCGGCGCAGCGTTTCGGCAAACGTCGCGACCTGAGGTGCAAGTTGCGCGGGGTTCCCATCGGGATACCGGGGGTCGCCCACCACGATACAATCTACTTCTTCCTCTTTGAGGTACGCACTCAGGTAGTCTAGCACCTGATCCGTGGCGAACGTACCAATGCCGTTGGCGATGATCCCAAGCGGATCCGTTGCGGCTACCCCTGTGCGTTTCGTACCGTAATCTATGGCAAGTATGCGCCCCATTTTTTATTTTTTAGAACAAGCCGCGCAAAAATAAAGTTTTCCGATGAAAACCCGTTCCAAACCGACCTGCCGGGAGTAAAAAAGCCGCTCCCAAGGGGGGAGCGGCCTGCAAGTATATCAACAAATCAGAAAAGGAAAGGCAGATGAATAGCGTTTTTGCAGGGTAGGAAAAAGGCACATTGTAGGCGAAAAAGAGCCTTCTTGACCCCTTCTCGAGGATTCCTTTGCAACCAGTCTAATGATCCAGTCGCTGCAACTGGTATTTTTGCACGATGCGAAGCAGTCGGCGGGAATAACCCCATTCCCTGGAGTAGCCTGCTTTGCGCAGGCCTTTGGCCCAGCGTTCCGGATCTTTACCGAGCGTCAACAGTTCAGGGTACCCTTGTGCCATCAGGAGGCTGTTGGCGCGCCAGCTTTCCCAGGCGTTGGCAAAGTGCCTGCCCGAAAGGGCGCTGCCAAAATGGTTGTTGTTGCGACGGACAGCTTCGTGCTGCCCGGCCCGGCTCTCTGAAAGCGCCTGAGCCATCAGAATACTTGCCGGGATACCAAAGCGCTGCATTTCCAGCCGGGCCACCTCATCAAAACGGTCGATGTATTCCATCGCATGGCCGTCTTCCAATTCAGAAGCCGACGCAGGGTCATAGACGACTGGTTCATCGGAATAGGCCGTCGGTTGAACCAATCCCATCGCCGTGCGCCCTTCTGTCAGAGGGGCATCTCCGCCCCACAGCGCGGGAAGTTCAGCGGAAAAACGCAGGTCTTTCCCGAAAACCAGGAAAACAGCCAGCGCAAGTATGCCTATGCGAACCCAGGTCCGTTGGAAAAACAGGACGATTCCATTGCGATAATAAAACAATTTGTACCGGACCGCTACATAGAGTTTCCTGATACCCGAAAAGAAACGGCGCCCCGATCGAATCAACGAAAAAGGCTCTTGTTGCGCCCATACCGGCGACAACTCGCTGCGGCGCGCCTGGCCACTGTTGGTCCCGTAACCGTTGCCCTGTACAGATGTCCCTTGCTGTTTCATAATCTATTCTTTAAAAAAGATGACTTTATGATGTATATTGTCGGGATGATTCCTTCCCCAACGCCACAAATATAAAACAAAATGTTTTTAAAAAATAATTTTTTCGATTTTTTTAAAAGTTTTTGATTAAACTTGTTGCAGGGAAGGAGGCTGTGCCGTCAGACCGGCCTGAGGGCAATTTGAAGGGCCCACCGATTGAACTTTTCCCCTCTTCATACCTTCCATTACGAAACGTGGTTAATTGCGGCATGAACCGACTAAAATTTGAGACCAGCCCATACCTGCTGCAACATGCAGGGAACCCTGTACATTGGTACGCGTGGAAACCCGAAGCCTTCGAACGTGCGCGAAAAGAGGGAAAGCCCATCTTGGTGAGCATTGGCTATTCGACCTGCCACTGGTGCCACGTCATGGAGCGGGAATCCTTTGAAGACCCTGAGGTAGCGGCCTTCATGAACGCCCATTTTATCAATATCAAGGTGGACCGGGAAGAGCGGCCCGATGTGGACCATATCTATATGGATGCCTGCCGTGTGATCAGCAGGGACGGGGGATGGCCTCTGAACTGTTTCCTGACGCCCGACGGCAAGCCATTCTATGCGGGTACCTACTACCCCCCAAAGCAGGCCTACAACCGCCCCTCCTGGATGCAGTTGATGAAGCACCTGACCGAGCTCTTCCAAAAGGAACGGGAAAAAATCGAAACACAGGCCGATGCCGTCCTGGATATCGTCAAAAATTCACACCGCAATTTCGCCCGGATTCCAGTAGATGCCGCCTTTCCCCCGCAGACACAGGATCGCGCACAGGCTCTCCAGGTTTACCAGAGCCTGCACCGCAGTTTCGATACGCACGACGGCGGTTTTGGAGGCGCACCCAAATTCCCGGGGACCATGACCCTGCAATTCCTGTTGGAGTACCACTTTTACACCGGGGAAAACGAGGCTCTGCAGCACGTGTTGTTCTCCTTGGACCAAATGATCCGGGGAGGGCTGTACGACCAGGTCGGAGGTGGCTTTGCCCGATATACCGTAGACAAGTCCTGGCGCATACCGCATTTTGAAAAAATGCTCTACGACAACGCCCTGCTCATCCGCCTGCTCTCCGATGTATCCCGGCATACCGGAACTGACGGATATACCGAGGTCATCCGTCGCACCCTCGATTTCGTACAGCGCGAATTGACCAGCCCTGAAGGAGGATTCTATTCCGCCCTCGACGCCGACTCGGAAGGCGTGGAAGGTAAATTTTACCTGTGGACACAGGCAGAGCTGAACGATGCCCTCGGAGAGGACGCGCATTGGTTCTGCGCCTACTCGGGAACTACCCCGGAGGGCAACTGGGAACACAGCAATATCCTCTGGCGGCCTCCTTCCGACGAAGTGTTCGCCGCAGAGTGGGGCATGTCGCTGCAAGAACTCCGGCAACGCCACCGGGAGGCCTGCGACAAACTGTTCAAAATCCGGACCCGCCGCGTCCCTCCCGGCTTAGACGACAAAATCCTGCTCGACTGGAATGCGCTGATGTGCACGGCTTTTGCGCGCGCATACGCCGCCCTGGGCGATCCCATCTATCGGGATATTGCAGAGCGCAACCTCGGCTTCTTGCTCAACCGGTTCAAAAAACCCGATGGCCCGGGCTTTTACCACGCCTATACCGCTACCTCCGATGGTGGGAGGGCCCACATAGATGCCTTCCTCGATGATTACGCCAACCTTGCCGAAGCTCTTTTCGAGGTCTATGCCATTACCTTGAACCCCTTCTACCTGCGCCATGCCCAGGCCCTGATTCCCCATATTTCGACGCAGTTCTCCGATGCGGAAGGGAGTTCCCTGTTTTATTTTGCACCCGCTACCCGGCAGGACCTCGTCGTGCGGAAAAAGGAATTGATCGACTCGGTGACCCCCTCCGGAAACGCTACCCTGCTGCGCGTGCTCCAACGCGCAGCCGTCTATTTCGGCCAGCGCGAACACGCTGATCGGGCACAAAGCATGCTCCAGGAAATGCGAGACGGCATCCTGCTCTTTCCGGGTTCTTTCCCCTGTTGGGCCAGTGCGCTCCTCCAATCTTCCGATTCTGCTTACGAAGTGGCCATCACCGGCCCGCAAGCGGGCTCTTTTACCGGTCAACTCAACCGCCACTTCCTCCCGAACGCCGTCCTGATGGCCTCCGAGCAGCCTACCCTGGAATTCCCCCTACTCGCCGGTAAAGGGTTCAACAACCAGACCTGCATCTATATTTGCAGCAACTTCAGTTGCCAGGCCCCCGTACAAACGCCCCAACAAGCCCTGGATATGCTGATACCTCTCCGCCAAAAAACCGCTCAAGAATGAACGCGATGCGATACGCCCTAATCGGTGCCCTCTTTTTCACCGCCCCGGCTACCTTGCTGCACGCACAGCAAGCCGCACAGCACAGCCTGTTCATGTACAACCCTTTCCACGGCAATCCGGCTTATGCAGGCCTCGATTACGCCATTTCCCTGTTGGGCGGCGTTCGACAGCAGTGGGTCGGTCTGCAGGGCGCTCCCGCCACCCAGTTCTTGGCCGCCCATGCACCCGTCGAAGTGCTCGGCGGAGGCATAGGTATCAAAATGGAACGGGACCTCTATGGCGCGGAACGAAACAACTGGGCCAGCCTTGCCTACAGCTTACACCTCCCGCTCGGCAGCGGTACGCTCGGCCTGTCGGTAGGCGCTGGCATGCTCCAGAAAGCCCTCGACGGTGAAAAACTCCGCACCCCGCAGGGCATCTATCAGAACAACCTCTTCGACCATAAAGACGCAACCCTGCCATCCAACGCAGTCCAGGGCATGGCCCCTACCCTGGAAGCAGGCGCATTTTTCCAGTCGCCCACCCTGGAAGCCGGTATCGGTATCCGGCACCTGAACGCCCCCTACATAGATTTCCCCACCTTCCGATACGCCCAAAAGCCAACTGCCTTCGCCCACTTAGGCCTCAATCTGGAACTGGGCGGCCAATTTTCCCTGCACCCTACCGTTCAGGTGCGCAGCGATGTCGTACAGACCCAGACAGACGCCGCCCTCCATCTGCGCTACCGCCAGATCGCCTCCCTCGGTGCCCTGCTGCGCGGCTACAACTCCAAAAGCCTCGATGCAGCTGCCTTACTCGCCAGCTTTGCCCTCAATAAGCAATGGGAACTGGCCTATGCCTACGATCTTTCCCTATCGCCCATCCGACAAGTACACGACGGCTCTCACGAAGTCCTCCTGATATACACCCTGCCCGGTGCTATCGGCGCCCGACGGGCCCCCAGGACGATCTATAACCCAAGGAATCTGTAAGCCCGAAGCAAATTACCTGCCTATTTATGCCAAATCAAACCGGGTATCGTAAAATATATGTGCCCAGGCCGGCGTTCCCCAAAAGCGAAAGCAGTCCACCACAACAAACGCCAGTCCCGTGCCCCTACAGGACATACTTCAAAAAACACAAGCATAAAAAAACAAGTACACAACAACCATTCTTCCCAAAATAAGTTGGAAAGGGATGGCGTTAGGATAGGCAGTTCAACGCGGCATAGCCGATGTGGGATTCGCAGATTGGTTTTTGTATATATTGTAAACGGTCTATATTTGCGTCGCCTTTTCGGAGGCCGGATTTGAAATCTGATGGAAAACTCGGTTATAAACATGAAAAACGTATTAAAGCTTGCACTGGGACTCCTGGTGGTTTCTTTTACTTCCTGCGGCAAACAGGAATCAGGCGAATTGACGGGCGTCCTCGATCGGCCTTCCTGGTCCGGAATCAACCCCTACGGAATGGTCTATGTACCGTCGGGTACTCTGATGATCGGACCCAGCGACCAGGACGTGAACAGTACATTCGTACAGCGCCCCAAAACAATCTCTATCGTGGGGTTCTTCATGGACGAAACGGAAATCACCAACAACGAATACCGCCAGTTCGTGTACTGGGTACGCGATGAAATGGCTCACCGGGAACTCGACCACTACATAGAGGGTGAAAATGAAACCCAAATCGTAGATTGGGAGCAGGAACTGGACTGGGAAAACGACGAACAGTTGAAAGAAGCCGGCTTCTACCTCTCTGGCGAAGAGAAACTCTCCAACCGGGAAGAGTTGAACCCCGAAAAGCTGAAATACACCTACAAGTGGTACGATTGGCAGGCGGCCGCCCACAACTCGGACAATACCAAAAAGCGCAGCGAGTTCTTCAAGAGCAAAGAGGTGTCCGTATATCCCGACGAAATGGTGTGGGTACGCGATTTTTCCTACTCCTACAACGAGCCGATGACGCGAAACTACTTCTGGCATCCCGCGTATGACGACTACCCCGTCGTGGGCGTCAACTGGCACATGGCCAATGCATTCGGCTACTGGCGCACCCAGTTGTACAACGCCTCCCTCGAAGGGGAAAAAGAAATCATCAGTACCGAAGACTTCCGACTCCCTACGGAACATGAGTGGGAATACGCCGCCCGCGGTGGCCATGAAAACTCGCCCTATCCCTGGGGTGGGCCCTATATCCGCAACGCCAAAGGTTGTCTGCTGGCCAACTTCAAACCGGGCCGCGGTAACTACCCCGAAGATGGCGGGTACTACACCGTAAAGGCAGATGCATACTTCCCCAACGACTATGGCCTGTACAACATGGCCGGCAACGTGTCGGAATGGACCTCCACTGCATACCACGAGAATGCCTACTCCTTCATACATGACCTGAACCCGGATTACCGCTACGATGCCGACGAAAAAGACGATATCGCCAACAAAAGAAAGGTCATCCGCGGAGGATCCTGGAAAGATATCCACTACTTCCTCCAGACAGGGACCCGCGCATGGGAATACCAGGACACCACAAAGTCCTATGTGGGCTTCCGCAACGTCCTCACCTTCCTGGGACGCTCCATCAACGACTTCTGATTCTTTTTTCTCATACATGGGTGGGGTCCGCACACACAGAGTGGCTAATAACAAATATCTGGCGCCTCCTTCCCGATCAAACAACCTTTTTCGCTAACCCATTAAATGTTTTGCAACAATGGCTAAT
>CAZSMU010000045.1:5641-15928 GCA_964607915.1 uncultured Haliscomenobacter sp. | reverse complement strand
TTCAACCGCGAAGAATATGGCCTGAGCGCTTCCAGCGGCGGCCCCAGCACACCCGGCCTCGATGGCAAAGTCGTCGAAAGTCATCTGCATGGGATGCTCTCCGAGTTACAAACCATGTCCAAGAGCTTGTCTTCCTTGAAAGCACTACAGGATGTGGACTTCTCCGGCACCCCCGACCATATCAAGGCGGCCAATACGTTCTTCAATAAATTCAATGAGGCCATGGTTGATTTGGCGGAAACAGCTGACGGGGTGAAAGCCTACAAAGATCAGCTCAACACGTTGAACCAAAACATGACCGAACTAAATAAAAAGTACGCCTCCCTCAACCAAATCTATGGTGGGGTGATTTCGGCCATGACCGCCGGCAACCGCCAGGCATAACCGCAACTGTCTGAAGGAACCATATTTTCAAACCTGTAAACGCTTAAGGTTATGTCTATCCCAAAGGAGCCGCGGCAGTTGATGATCAACTTGATGTACTTAGTATTGACTGCCATGCTGGCCCTCAACGTTTCAGCCAAAATCATCAATGCCTTCTTTGTCATTGATTCGGGTATCAAAAACAGCAACACGATTTTTGATGCCGCCAATACCACCGCCCTGCAATCGCTTGAGAAAAGCGTAGATCAGGACCGGTCGCGCTACCAGCCTCTGCTCGATGTAGCCAAGGAAACCCAGCGCGTGTCGAAAGAATTCAACCAGTATGTAGAAAGTATCCGCTCTGCTATGGTAGAGGAAACGGGGGGCTACTACACCGAGGAAGAAAGCGAAGAACACGCCGGCCAACCGAAAGGCTACAAGAACAAGGACGTCACCACCCGCTACCTCGTAACCGAGAAAAAAGGGGACGAACTGGAACAGAAAATCAACTCCACCCGCGAACAACTGATCGCACTGGTGCGGAAACTTGCCGGTACCCCCGGCACTGCCATCACCAACGAAAGTATCGCCGAACTGGAAAAGAGTATCTCTTTGAAAGTGTCCGATAGCTGGAAGAAGGACAAAAAAGCCCTCAAGCAGAACAAAAACCTGACCTGGGCAGAATACACGTTCAAACAGATGCCGCTGGCTTCTGTCTTCCCGCTGCTCACCAAGGTACAGAACGACATGAAGAGCTCCGAAGCCGCCATCCTGAACTACCTGGTCAGCAACGTGGGCGCTACTTCCTTCAAGGTGGACCAGTTCATCCCGATCTCCTCCGCCAAGAAGAGCTATATCATCGCCGGGGAATCGTACGAAGCCGAAATCTCGGTAGGCGCTACGTCCAAGTCCATCACCGACAACATCTCCGTCACCGTGGACGGGCGCTCGCTCCCGGTCGTGGACGGCGTGGCCAAGTACAACGTGGGCTCCAGTAGTACAGGGGTCAAGTCGTATAACGTCAACGTCACCCTTACCAACCCGACGACCGGCAAGCGCGAAACCTACAACAAAGCCTTTGACTATGAGGTAGGCCGCCGCTCCGTCACCGTCTCGGCCGACAAGATGAACGTCTTCTACATCGGCGTGGAAAACCCGATTTCCGTATCCGCAGCCGGTGTGTCCACCAACTCGCTGAACGTAACAGCCAGCGGCGGTGGGCTCACCCTCACGCCCGTAGGCCCCGGGAAGTACATGGTCAAAGCAACCACCCCGACCAACGATGCCAAAATCACCGTCTCCGGCCAGGGACTGCCCGCCACCACCTTCAACTACCGCGTGAAGCGCATCCCGGACCCAACCGGAAAAATCGCAGGCAAAACAGGCGGCGAAATAGGCAGCGGCGAATTCAAAGCCCAAAGGGGTGTCGCCCCTTATCTGGAGGGCTTTGATTTCGATGCCAAATGCGAAGTCCAGGGATTCCGCATCATCTATATCGCACGTCGCCAGGATGCCGTGATTGTTGATAACGTTGGTGCACTGTTCAGCCCTCAGGCTAAAGATATCATCAACAAGGCCAAGCCGGGCGACCAGTACATCATTGACGAAGTCAAGGCGATTTGCCCAGGCGATGTCGCTGGGCGAAAAATCAATTCCATTACGTTCTCCATACGTTGACGTATGGGTGCCAAGCTACGCCGGTGGGGATTCCCCCTCCCCACCGGCGTGGTCCTTCATCCCCTGTTCATATATTAAAATTTCAGCTTCATGCAAATCGCTCTCAAAGGGATACTTCCCGTACTCGCATTGGCCCTTTCCCTTTCTGCTTCCTTTGGACAATCCATAGGGACGGTCTATACCGAATCCGGTGAGCAGCAGCGCGAAAAGCCGCTCGACGACATCGTCCAAAAGCAGACTATCCTGAATCGCCGCGTAATCCCCTACGCAGGTATCCGCGAAGCGGATGTCTTTTGGCAGAAAAAGGTATGGCAACTCATTGATGTGCGCGAAAAGATGAACCTCCCCTTCGCCTATCCCAAGCGGACGTTTTTCCAGATCCTCGTAGAGGCTGCCAGCCCCTCGGAGGAGCAAATCGCAGCCGGTGCCGTGCCTATGCGGATATTCAGGGATGAGGACTTCCAAACGGAACTCAGCCAAGAAGAGATAGGTAAGCTCTTGTTCCAGGAGGATACCGTAGAGGTGGCCGATCCGACCGATCCGAACATCTTCAACCTGGAAGTCGTAAAAAACGCCTTGGACTTCGAAGTTGCCAAACAATTCCGCATCAAGGAAATCTGGTACTTCGACAAGCAATCTTCTTCCATGAAGACGCGCATCATCGGCATAGCCCCCATCATGCCGCTCATCAGCGAGGGCAAAGTCATACCCGGGGAGCAGGTAGTCCCCTTCTGGGTCTATTACCCCGAGGCGCGCCCTTATCTGGCCAAGGAGCGGGTGTTCAACGATTTGAATGACAATGCCCCCATGTCCTGGGAGGATGTGCTGGAGATGCGTTTTTTCAGCAGCTACATCTACAAGACTACCAACGTCAAAGACGATCGCCTGCAGGATAGGTTCCCCAACCGCCGGGACCTGCTCATGGAGTCGCAGAAAATCAAAACGGAAATATTCAACTTCGAGCACGATTTGTGGACGTATTGATGATCCACTACCCCCTCTATATGCAAAAAAGGCCGGCGATGTACATCGCCGGCCTTTTTTGCATCCGGGCGCTACATCATGTATTCCCAGGCGGTCTGGTAAGCTCCGGCCTCCTCACAATACGCTAACAGCGAGCGGTAGAAAGGGGACCGGCCAATGGTAGCGCTGTCGCCTACAATGACCAGGAGCTTTTTTGCGCGGGTCATCGCTACATTCATGCGGCGGTAGTCCTGCAGGAAGCCAATATCGCCCTTGGCATTGGAGCGCACCAGGGAGATATAGACCACTTCTTTTTCCTGCCCCTGAAAGCCGTCAATGGTGTTGACCGCGATATTCCAATCGGACAACACCGCATCTTCTGTAAGCTGCTGCCGGGTATAAAGTACCTGCTCCCGATAAGGGGATATAATGGCCACGGAGGGGCGTTCTTTTTCTACAAAGGCCTCTGCCAACTGGTAAAGATGTTCGCGGATGATGCGGAACTCGTCGGGGTTGGAGCGGCTCTGGTAGGCGGGGTGTACTTTTTCCTCAAACCCACAGCCCGCCGTATCAATGAACACCAGAGGCTGGTTGTTGGCGATGGGCAGGCGGTGGTACTGCACATCCGATGCCGCAAGCAGGCGGTCGTTGTAGAAATACCGGTTGGGGAAGCCCATAATCGCTTCGTGCATACGGTACTGGACGTTGAGCAGACAGACCTCCGGGATGCGCTCCAGGCACTTTTCCATCAGCGTCCGGTTCAGTCCTCCTTTTTGTGCTTCCATGGATTTGATGGTGGGCGGAAGCTGATATGGATCACCGGTGAATACAATCCGGGATGCTTTGGTGATGGGTATCCACGAAGCCGGCTCTAGGGCCTGGGCTGCTTCGTCAATTACGGCGGTGCGGAAAGAGCGGCCTTCCAGGACAGGGTGAGCCGCCCCGACGAGGGTACAGGTGATGACCTGTGCGCTGTCGAGGATTTGTTCGATCAGGCGGGTTTCGAGCTGGTTGGCCCAGGCGCTGAGCCCGGCGGCCTCATCGAGCAGACGGCGCCTTTCCTGACGTTCCTCCATACCGAAGCTGCGGTGGTAGCGGTTGGCCTGCCGCCGCATTTCCTCTGCCTGTATCTTGACCTTTCGGATATTGCGGCTTTCGGGATGGTTAGCCACCATGGCATCGAGGGTATGGTTGAGGAGCGATTCATCCACGCGGGAGATATTGCCTACCCGCACTACTACGAGTCCTTCTTCAAGAAGGCGTTCTGTGAGCAGGTCCACGGCAGTGTTGCTGGGCGCGGTGACCAGCACCGTTTGCTCGATTTGCGACAGCACGCGAATCGCCTGCACGAGCGTGGTCGTTTTGCCAGTACCCGGAGGGCCGTGTACGACCGCTACATCCTGGGCTGAACAAATGTGGCGCACAGCAGCCACTTGGGAGGGGTTCAGGTCGCCGGGAGGCACCTCGGGTACGATGGAGTAATAACCCGGCGGAGTCGTCCCCAACAGCACGGTGCGCAATTCGGCAAGGCGGCCTTTTTTAGCAGCGAGTACTTTGACCAGGGCCTTCTCCATTTCCTGGTACGTGCGCTCATCGAAGCTCAGTTCGACGAGGAGCTGGCCTGTGTCTACCCACTCCGGCAGGTCGCGGGCGTGGAGGATGATTTTCATGCGGTCTTTGTCCACATAATAGACTACCCCGTTCCGCTCCGGGTTTTGCGCTCCTGCCGCCATGGTGCGGAAGCTAACGCTTTTCCCGGCACGGAACTGGTGTTCCTCTCCCTTCAGCACGGTGCGCTCCACGACTACAAAAGCCCGTTCGCCAATCGCATACCCCTTTTGAATCACCTGTAAAGGGTACCAGGCATACCCTTCCCGCCGCCGCTGTTCTAAGGGCAACTGGGCCATTTTTCGCCGGTACTGGTCGAAATCCTCTTCTTTTTCCAATTTAAGCAACTCCTGCAATTGGTGTAGTTCCTCCAATCGTTCACTCATGCCTTGTTTGTTTAAGCCCTTTGATGATGGCATACCGCGGTTTGGCCAAAACAACAAACACAAGATAGATAAAAGGGTTTTTTAAACCAGACCGTATCGAAAACTGTTCCTGTAATCATATGAAAATTAATTCATATTATACTTACCAAAAGTCTAAAAATACCCGTAACACCATGTTTCAATTTTTGAAAAAACTCCTTTTTGGGAAAGGACCCGATTTGAAGCCATTGCTGCATGAGCGCAAGGCCCTGATTCTGGACGTACGGACGGTCCCCGAGTTCCGGATGGGACATGCCAAAGGATCTGTGAACATACCCTTACAGGAATTGGGCCAGCGGATGGGCGAATTGAAAAAGAAAAACGTGCCGATAGTAGCCTGTTGCCGAACGGGAGCCCGCAGCGGCACGGCAACCCGCATGTTGCGCGCGGCGGGCATGGAGGTGTATAACGGGGGTAGCTGGCAAAATGTAGCCCGGCATTTATAAGCCCCGACCAGGAGCAGGTGAAACGCAGAGGGGGGAAAGCACGGTCGTGCTTCCCCCCCTTTTGCATTTCACTTGCTGCCTTTACGCAACAAGTCTATCTCCATATATCAGCCCTTCGAGTACAAATCCCAGTTCACCTCGGCTTGCGGGTGCGGGAACTGTTTGAAGATGGTTCCTTTGTCGTAGGACGTGGGAATTTCATTCAGTTTGTTGTAGCGGCGGGCATCTATCCAGCGGTGTCCCCAGGGCTCGGCCCAGAGGGAGTAGCGGCGCTGGTAAAGGATTTCGTTGATTAGGGCGGTCTGCGTCGTAGCACCCGTGTAGTTGCCGATTCCGGCTGCGGTGCGGATGATATTGATAGCGGCCACGGCGTCTGCGGTTTGGTTCAGGTTGGCGTGGGCTTCGGCCTTCAGCAGGATGAGTTCCTCATTGCGGATGAAGGGGATGGGAGCGGTATTAGTCGCCCAGCGGCCATCCTGATGGGTTCCGAGCAGCGGAGTAGCATCGGTGGTGACGGTGACCGCTGTCGTGCGCTTGAAGAACTTTTTCGCCACGCGCGTATCGCCCGGGGTGGCATCATCCAGCATCGAGGGATGTACGACGATGATAGTATTCACGGCTGCATTGGGCACATAGAACAGGGGGTTGAAGGCATCCGGTGGCCCCACAAAGGGATGTGACGGACCCGCATCGAGGCTACCGCTGAGGTTTATGAACGATTCGTTCAGCGCCGACAGCACGCCTTGCCAATCCTTGCGATAGGCATTGAGGCGGGCCTGGATAGCCTTGTTTACCCGGCGCAGCGTAGGAAGGGTATTGAAGTTGTTGAAGCCCGGGGTGAGCTTCAACGGGAAGCTGCCCGTTCCGGCTGCGGCAAAATCCTGGTCGGCCTGATTCAAGAGGCCATTGATGTGGTTGAGGGCTTCTTCGTACTTCACAAAGGGCCCCGGCTTCAGTGGGTCTTTGACGTCAATGCGAATGCCGTTTTCATAGACGAAATTTGCCGGGATCATGAACTGGTATCCCTGGATCATTTTGGCAAAACCGCTGACTGCCTTTTTCTCCGCATCCGTCAGCAGCGCGGAATTCGCCGCGGCGCCGATGAGGACATCTGCCTGTTTGATAGCCTGGTAGGGAGTGGCCCAAGAGCCGCCGCCCGTGGCGCCGAAGCCGAAGTAAGCCCGGTCGGGCACCCGGCCAGCCTGGCCCAGCCAGTCGGTCTGGAAACGCGGATCAGACGCGTTGAGGTACCAGATTTCCCGGCCGAACGTGTTCCAGGCCTGGGATATATTGGTCACATACCCCCGGTGCGCCGACTCCAGTCCGGTAACCAGGAACTGCACCTGTTCTTTGGTGGCCCCGTTCAACACGCTCCCGATGGAGGGGTTGTTTGGATCCTCCAGGCTTTCCAGCTCGAGCGGGTTGCAGGAGGCCAAGCCGAGGAGGGTGAGGGGCAACAGAATATATTGCGCTATTTTTTTCATGATAGGATAGCTTTGTAATTAGAAATCGAAATTGAGGTGGAAGAAGATTCTCCGGGGCGTCGGGTACGGGGCGATATCCACGTTATTGGCAACCGACTGGGAGCCAAAGGTAGAGGTTTCCGGGTCGTAGCCAAAGTAATCCGTAAACAAGAACAGGTTATTGGCGGAGGCTCCGAGTTTGACCCCGGAGAATGCCCCTTTGAATAACTTGTCGAGCGATGCCTTGGGGAAGGTGTAGTACAAGCCCACTTCGCGCACTTTGACGAAGCTCGCATCCATGACCCAGCGGCCGGCATTGTTGTACGGTGCAGGCGGACGCTGCCTTCCGTTGGGGATACCGTCACCATCGTCGTCATTGAACCAGCCGGGAGTAGTACCGCCCCCGTCCGTCAGGAATGCCGACAGGTTGATGTTGTCGCCGCCCTGTTTCCAATCTACCAATACGGAGAGTTCCAGGTTTTTCAGCACGTTGAACGAGTTGAAGAACGACATGTTGAAGTCCGGCTGGTTATCGCCCCAGATGGTAAAGCCACCTACATTGCCGGCAACGGCGGGCGTACCCACGATGGTGGTCGGGGCATAGCCCTGGGCGTAGAGGAAGGTACCCAGGCCCGAGCCGAAGGCGCCGGACAGATACGTCGGGATGCCCAGGCGGGTCATGAGTACGCGGTTGCGCCAGAACAGCACGCGGGAGAACCAGCGGAAGGACGCCTTGTCGAAAATAGTACCGGATACGCCGAGTTCCACCCCTTTGTTTTCCAGTTCGGCTTCGTTACTGGGCGTGCTGGTCACCCCGGTAGAAGGCGAGAGGGAGAGGTTTTGGATGTTGTTCTGCGTATTTTTGATGTAGTAAGTCGCTTCGACGGCGAGACGGTTTTTAAAGAAGCCCAGATCCGCGCCGAACTCGAGTTCGGTAGCCGTTTCCGGCAGGATGCTGGTGTTGCCGATTTGGGAAGAGACCACGGAGCCAAGGAGGCCGCCGATATTAGCACCGCCCAGCGGGGTAAAGGTAGCGCCGAAGGCTACCGGGCCGGAGGTTTCCCCGTACGCGATACGCGGCTTGAACTGGCTGATGAAGCCCACCTTCCAGAAGTCGAAGTTGGCTACGTTGACTGCCAGCGAAGCGCGCGGGAAAGCATAGAGTTGGGTGGGGTCTCCATTGAGGGTGGATTTGTCCCAGCGCACCCCGACCGTACCGATGATTTTGTCGTCGAAGTTGGCTTCCTGCTGGGCGAAGATACCTGCCTCGCTGATGGTGCTGTTGAAGTTTTCGTTGATTTCCTGCACGTTGGCCTGGCGCAGATTGGTCTGGCCGGGAACCAGGCCTCGGCCGCGGTTGAACAAGGCGCTGTTCTGGAAATCCAGGCGGACGATACCGGCCTGGGAGGTCAGGTTCAGTTTGTCGAGCGCTTTGGTATAGACCAAAGCGGCTTGGATATTGGTATTGGTGCTTTCCTGGCGGCCGATGAGCAAGTCGCCCGGGTTGGCCTGTGCCCGCTGGAACTGCAGGAACTCCGGCAGGTAGATCATCGTAGAGTTCTGCACGTAGTCCAGGCCGCCCGACACGGTAGCTTTGAGGTTACTCGTATTCGTTTGCGCGAGATCTACGGTCAGGTTGAAGGCCTGCACGAAGCGGTTGACCGTGGAGTTGTTGACCCCGTGATCGGTAACGGCTACCGGGTTTTCGGAGAAATACGGGTTGACAGGATAGACCCCCTGGGCGTTGGGGCGGAGGTCGAAGTAGCGGGGCACATACGCGATGTTATAGCCGATACTGGCCCCGGAGTTGTTCTGGTTCCCCGTGAAGCCGCGGTCCGTATTGGTTTTGATATAGTTTGAGGAGAAGCTCAGGCGGATGCGCTTGGAGATTTTGTGGTCTACGTTGGCGCGTACGGAGTAGCGCTCGAAGCCCGTGTTGCGCACGGTGCCATCTTCTGCCACGATGTTGCCGGAGATGAAGAACTTCGTCTTGTCATCGCCCCCCGTGACGGTCAGGCGCGTGTTGCTCAGGTAGGCGTCGTTGTTGTAGAAGAAGTCCTCGTAATCAATATCGGACCCTGCGCGGAAGCGTTCCAGTTCGATACCCCTTCTCGCGGCGGGGAAGAAGGTGTTGATTTTGGCTTCGCTCCAGGTATCTGTGCCCAGCAGGCGCAGAGGGTCGGCGGTACCGATGTCCTGGGAGAAGGAAATTTTGGTTTTCCCGGCAGACCCGCGCTTGGTCGTGATGATGATAACCCCGGCATTGGCGCGCGTGCCATAGATAGCGGCGGCAGATGGCCCCTTGAGCACTTCGATAGATTCGATATCCGCCGGGTTGAGGTCGGCGAGGCGGTTGGCACCGTCATCCTGGTTGGCAGCGCCGGCACCGCTCACGGTGGCACGGCCGGTGCGCTGGGAAGCGTTGCTCACATAGACCCCATCGAGGATGATCAGGGGCTGGGAAGCCCCTGCGAGACTGGAAATACCCCGCAACTGGATGGAAAAACCACCCCCGGGAGCACCGCCGTTGGAGCGGATGTTAGCCCCGGCGATTTTGCCGTACAGGGCGCCGTCGGTCGTCTGGATGGTCGTGGTGCCCACCAGGTCTTTGGCAGATACCGACGCTACTGCATTGGCCAGGTTGGAGCGTTTGACCGAGGAAGCCAGACCGGTGATGACCACTTCCTCGAGGTTGGTGGCATCTTCGCGCAGTTTCACGTCAATGACCCGGTTGGAAGGGCTGACCTTGACGATTTCAGTCAGGTACCCCAGCGTAGAAATCACGAGGCTGACCTCTCCGTCCGAATCCACTTGCAGGCTGAATTTGCCGTCTAAATCCGTAACCGTGCCTTTGGCAGTATTCTGGACGACGACGTTGGCATAGAGTAGCGGTTCCCCGGTCCGTTCGTCCGAGACCGTTCCGCTCACGGTGTATTGGGCCGACAGCGTCCCTGCTGTAACGCACAGAAGGGCCCAAATCCCCATAGTTAGTAATCCCCTTTTTTTCATTCGGTAAGCAATTAAAGGTTATGTATTTTGCCGAAAGAAAATAAAAGTATTGCTATTTAAAAGAATTGCTATCCTTGTTTTTATTTTTTCAGAAAATAATTCTAAAAACTAATTTATTTTCAATAAAATATTCTTTTTAAAATAGATTTGTTGCGAAGAGTCCGCGAGGGCCTTTTTTGACCCCTCGATGATCCCCCTCGCAACAAGTCTAATATCATTCCCTTCCTGCGCCGTCCATTTTGACAATTTTAGGAATAAACTTACCTAGGATATCCACTAATTCCGTCTGGTTTTGCATAACCGTTTCGATGTCTTTGTAGGCAAAGGGGGATT
>CAZSMU010000045.1:0-5541 GCA_964607915.1 uncultured Haliscomenobacter sp. | reverse complement strand
AATTCCGTCTGGTTTTGCATAACCGTTTCGATGTCTTTGTAGGCAAAGGGGGATTCGTCTTTGCCTCCTCCGATCAGTAGGACGCCGCTGGCTTCGAGGGCTTCGCGCATCTGTTTATCGGTGATGGAATTACGGGCAACCGTTCGGCTCATCAGGCGTCCGGCGCCATGGGAAGCGGAATGGACGGACGCTGCGTTGCCTCTTCCCTTCACGATAAAGCCAGGAGCGGTCATAGAGCCGGGAATGACCCCGAGCACACCGGCTCCGGCGGGGGTAGCCCCTTTGCGGTGTACGACCACTTCGCGGCCCTCCCAGATTTCCTTCCAGGCGAAGTTGTGGTGATTTTCTACGACCCTCAGCGGTTTCACGCCCAGTTTGCGCGCTATTTTGGCATGGATGACTTCGTGGCAGGCGGAGGCATAATCGCCGGCCAGGTTCATCGCGGCCCAATATTCGGCGCCTTCCTCTTCTTCCAGGTACAACCAGGCCAGGTGTTTGTATTCCTGCTCGAGCCTGCGTTTGCGGACGGCAATGTCCGTGTAGCGCATTGCTATTTTAGCACCCAGGGAACGGGAGCCCGAGTGGGAAAGGAGTCCCAGGTAGTTCCCTGGTTCCACGCCGAGGGAGGGGTCTTTTTCTGCTATCCGCACGATACCGAATTCCACGAAATGGTTTCCTGACCCCGAGCTGCCGAGTTGTTTCCAGGCCTTGGCATGAAGGGATTTCAGCAGAGGCATTTCAAAAAACAGCGGTTGATCCATGACCTCGTGGTCAGGAGAACGCTGGAACGCAGCACTACCCCCGAACAAGGTCTCCTGATCCAGTGTTTTCAGGAAGAAATCCGGATTGCGCGACAAATCGCGGGGATCCAGGCCGAATATGCTCAAGCACATGCGGCAGCCGATATCCACCCCTACCCCATTGGGAATCACGGCGTCTGCCACGGCGAGTACGCCACCGATGGGCAATCCGTACCCACTGTGTCCGTCGGGCATAATCGCCCCGGCCACGCTGATGGGCAGGCGTGCGGCTTGATACATCTGATGGAACGCAGAGGCCTCGATATGCTCCCTCCCGAAGACGCTAAACTGGATTCCCTCGCGGTTGGCCGACGGGTCAGCAAGTACAGGTTGGGGTGCTTCCGGAGCCTGTTTCGCTGCCAGGGCCCCCCACACGGGGTCGTTGCGGTATGCGCCAGGGTTTTCTATGAACTCCTTCAGAAATTGCAATGCGACGCTAGCCGGCTGGAACCGATAGTGTTTTTGCACCAGTGCCAGAGCTTGGGTAGTCACAGGGCTATCCGGGAAGCCCATTTTACGGAGTGCTTTTGCAGTAATTTTTAACTTTGCCATCTCAATTCAAAATTTGGTTTGGTTTTGGGAATAGATTTTCCAAACAGCCGTCCCCTGAAAAAAAGTTCCCCGACGCAAACAAATATCTTGTTTTTTTAAAAAAACCTCATTTTCATGTTGGACATTCAGCTTCTCGATACGCCTTTAGAACCGGCAGACGGTGCCACCCGGGTAGCGCACCCGGGGGCAGGCGGCACTGCCGTATTCATCGGGACCGTCCGCGACAATACCAAAGGCAGCCCGGTGCTGAGACTGGAGTTTGAAGCGTACGCCCCGATGGCCTTACAGGAAATGCGCAAGATTGCAGAGGCCGCGCAAGCCCGTTGGGGCGCGCTCGGAGTGAGCATCCACCATCGGGTGGGCGTACTGGAGCCCGGTGAGATACCCGTGGTCATCGCCGTATCCACCCCGCATCGAAAAGCAGCCTTCGAAGCCTGTCAGTTTTGCATTGACACCCTAAAGGAAACCGTTCCTATCTGGAAAAAAGAACACTTTGCGGATGGGGCCGTATGGGTGGCGGCGCATCCCTGAGCAGCAGCGCCTCAAAACTGAAAATAGATGAACGGCGCCAGTTCCGTACCGGAAGCCTGTACGACCACCCATATCAACAGCGCCAATACGAAAGATTGCAGCAAGGGAGTACTGCCCGCAAATCGGTGCTCCAAAGCGCTTTGCCAGCTCATAGGGACGGCATGGAGCAAAAACGCCAAGAAGGTGAGTCCTATAGCCATCGGATAGGCCCTGAGTACCTGGGCCAGTAGTTCCGGATGGAACGCTCCGGCGATTTGCCCCAACACCTGCGAAGCCACTTCAAGGGGAGCCGAGGTGGAGCCAGCGCGGAAAAAAACCCAGCCAAACGCCACATAGTGGAACGTGAACACCACCTGTACGGCCATGCGAAGCCGCCCTTTGCCGGCCAATGAAAGCAGGGCCAACAGGCTCCATATCGCAAGAGCGGCTACGTTGCCCGTAGAGTACCGCAAAAACGCCTCTGCTGGCAAGCTCCCGTCGGCATAGCGCAGTGCCAGGGCCACTTCGATACCCACGTGCAACATCAACAGCAAGTAAAACCCGGGAGAAGACTTTTGTTCCTCCGAATCCTCCCTACCAGAAGTTACATAGCGCTCAAATGCCAGGGCCAGGCCATGCAAACCGCCCCACAGCACAAAGACCCAGCTCGCTCCATGCCACAGCCCACCGAGCAACATCGTCACAGAGAGGTTGACGTACGTGCGGAAATGCCCTTTCCGGTTGCCCCCCAACGAGACGTAGAGATAGTCGCGCAGCCAGGTGGAAAGGGAAATGTGCCAGCGCCGCCAGAAATCCCGGATGGAAGTGGCCAGGTAAGGGGTTCGGAAGTTCTCAGGGAGGTAAAAGCCCAACAACAAAGCAAGCCCGATTGCCATGTCCGAGTAGCCTGAAAAGTCGCAGTAAATCTGCGCTGTGTACGCATATACGCCCAAGAGGTTTTCCAAACCGGAGTACATCAGCGGAGCATCAAAGACCCGGTCGGCCAGGTTGACGCTGATGTAATCGGACAAAACCGCTTTCTTGAACAAGCCTCCCATGATGAGGAACAGCCCCCTGCCCAAGCGCTCTTTGTCCAATGCCGGCATCTGGCGGATTTGGGGTATGAAATCGGCGGCGCGCACGATGGGACCTGCCACTAACTGGGGGAAAAAACTGATGTAAAATGCAAAATCTCCAAACCCGCGCAGCCACTGCCCTGCGTTGCGCGCACCGGCGCTCGTAGGCTGCAGGGTGCCGCGATACACGTCTATCGTATAGCTCAGCGCCTGGAATGTGAAAAAAGAAATCCCTACGGGCAGTGCGATGTCAGGCAAAGACCAACCCCTCACACCCAGCGCCTGCAGCGTCTCCAGGAACCAGCGGGAATACTTATAGTATCCCAAAAAGCCCAGGCTCGACAGTACCCCGAACCACATAAAGGCCAAACGCGCAGAACGCCCCCTGGAAACGAAGACCAGATGAGCAGACACATAGTTCAACAGGCTGACCAGCAGGAGCAGCAAGAGGAACCATCCACTGGTCTTGTAGTAAAAAAAGAGGGAAAATGCAAGCAGGTACAGGGTCCGCAAGTTGCTGCGCCGATACAGGAACAGATAGCCAGCATACAGGAGAAGAAAAAACACAAAAAAATCCAGGCTATTGAACAACAGAGGTCTATTGGACTGATAGACTCCCATATCCCGGATGCGTTCTATATTCCATTGCCAGGATTCCCACATGAGGTTCAATGATTTACGGCAACAGGTGCCCGGTTATACCCCGAAAACCCGCTCATCAGGAAGTCCATGAGCAAGTGGCTTGCCTCCTCGGCCCCCCGGGCGTTGAAGTGCGTATAATCCCGGCTTCCCCAGCCTCGGTTTTCCACCCAGTCCAACATCGCCCCCTCTCCGCCCATAGCCTCGTACATGCTGAAAAAGGCAGCACCAAAATGGTATGCCGCATTGCGTTGGGCACGGGTAATACCGGCAATGGCCGCATCCGTTGCCATCGTACCATCCTCTCGTTTGGCCGCTTTATCCTGAACGCCTACGACCAATATATCCGCTTCCGGCATAGCGCTTTGGAGATGGGCCATGATATCCGTCATGCGCTGGGTGTACCAACTGTAATTTTTCATACCTGCGGTAATGGCATTCATGCCGAACTGCAGGATGATCAGGTCGTATCCCATAGCTTGCTGGAACTGCTCCAGGACGCTTGTGGGGATGTGCAGCAACCCGAGGCCATCGCTGCCCCGGATGGAGTAGTTATCCACCAACACCCCCGTCTCGCTTTCAAAACTCAGCCCATACACCGGCATATCTTCCGGAAGGGAGAAGCCGATGCGCAGGCTTTTCAAGGCCCTGCCCGGCATACGGAGCACATTGACGCGCTTCCGGGCTGCGAGGGGATATACAATAGTGTCCGCACTGCGGAGCATCCTGGCAACGGCGGGCAGAGAATCCCCGGCAGGGGAGCTGCCGTAGAACAAACGCGCCGATGGGAAGTAGCCCACTCCCGGATATCGGCTACTCGCTTTAAAGCCGGCCCAACCTTCAGCAGTGGCAAACGCTTTGCCGGATATCCCCGGGGTCAGCTTTTTGGCATTTTTTATTCCCACCTGATAGCTCGCCCAGTTTCCCGAATCCTCCTGAAGGACCGTCTGCCTAAAATGAGGTACGGCCGGAAGAATGGATACAAAGCCTACTCCTGCCCCTCCGAAGCGTTTTTGGAGCGTATCGCGCAGCGACTGGGACACCAGGTCGCCTTCTATAGACGAATCGCCGAAATAGGCTATGCGCACTTGGGAATCGCCGCATTGGAGAGCATGGAAAAAGCGCACCAAAGCATGATGCCCGGAATAATCCTCCGGTGCGTTGGCGGGAAGGGTGTCCGGCAGGAGCCGAGACGAGGGCTCCGGAACTTCTTTTGCCCTTGCGGTTTCCGGCACAGGGGCGGCAGGAACGGGGCGGACCAGCCAGGAAAAGGGTGCATAAGAGCGCCCCACGCGCAGACTGGTCGGAAGATGTGCATATAGCAAGGGATACAGAGACAGCCAAAAGGCTGCCATGAGCAATACCAGGAATGCACGGGGGAAGAGACGGCCCGGGCTCTTGTCGGATGTCCGGTCAGATGGCTTCACCGGGGGTACGGACAAGTGGGGCCAGCAATCCGCCGGGGTGGGAGCCCGGCGTGTACAGGTGTAGAGCAGCGCATTTTCATTGGGAGGGATTTGATGCGATGAAAAAAGGCTACAGGCTCTTAAACCAATCCTGGAAGCTATCCCCCAGGAAAGGGATGCGCTTTTCTTCCCCGTTCAGCGCCGCAAGGATACCCAGGGCCCAGAGCAAGAAAAGCAGGATGAACCCGAGTACCCCGACGATCCAGCCGAGGACAGGGATGGAGAATACCATGTTGCAGGCTGCAAACAAAAGGTGCAACCCAAGTGCCTGCCGGACATGAAACGTGGCCAGCCCCGATTTCGGACGGTTCAAAACATAGGCCACTACCCAGCCGACGATGGTCAGATAGCTGACGATAGAGATGATTTTGGGGTCCGTACCGCCCCCGCTTTGACCATTTGCCATAAATACCTTATTCAAATATAAAAAAGAGACTTGTTGTGCGGGGTCAGCGAGGAGGGAAAAAAGAGTCATTTTTTGTCCACACGAAGGCTTTT
>CAZSMU010000044.1:14229-24090 GCA_964607915.1 uncultured Haliscomenobacter sp. | reverse complement strand
TTTTTTTGTTTCTTTTTTTGGGCGAGCAAAAAAAGAAAGTAAGCAGAGAACGAATAGCTAGATAGTGTACAAATGCCCGGGGCAGCAACAGGGTTTTGTACCTAACTGCAAGGGGCCGGCGCAGAGAAAAAAAGCCTTTCATCCAGACGAAGATAAAACTGGAACATGCATATCGAAGATTTTCACGAGTACTGTGTGCAAAAAGCGGGGGTAGAGGAGAGCTTTCCCTTCGGCCCGGAAACGCTGGTGTTCAAAGTGGGGGGTAAAATCTTTGCCCTCACCGCGCTCGACGGAGATAGCTTTCGCGTAAACCTGAAATGCGACCCGGTTCGCGCGCTGGAGTTGCGCAGCACTTACCCGGAGGTTGCGCCGGGATACCACATGAATAAAACCCATTGGAATACTGTAGATTTTGAAGGAGAGCTACCCGAATCGCTGCTGCGGGAACTCATAGACCACTCGTACGACCTGGTGCTGCGGAGTTTGCCCAAGGCAGTACGCACCATGCTGAATAGGAGGGAAGATTTTTAACGCTATGCAAAACACCGATTTCATAATTGTGGGGCAGGGCCTGGCCGGAACGATGCTGGCCTTTTTCCTGCGGCGCCGGGGTGCCGGGGTGCTCATCGTAGATGCGAGGCACAGCAGTTGTGCTTCCTTAGTGGCAGCGGGGATCATCAACCCTATTACCGGGAGGCGCTTTGCGCGGTCCTGGCGCATTGCCGAGCTGCTGCCTTTTGCCGTAGAGACATACCGCGCGCTGGAGCAGGAGCTGGAGGTGCCCGTCTTGTACGAGCGGCCGCTCGTGCGCGCATTGTTTTCGACAAAAGAAGACAACGACTGGCAGGCGCGGGCCGCCGACCCCGATTTCGCGCCGTATATGGCTGCCGAAGGGCCTGTTCCCTCTTTCGCTGCTTTTTGCCATCCGGTATTCGCCTGTGCATGGACTCGCCAAAGCGCACAGGTCAACACCACGAAGCTGCTGGGTGCCTTTTCCGAACGGGCCCTGGTCGAGGGCTGGCTCCGTCGGGAGCGCTTCGCGTACGACGAACTGAAGATAGAGGCGGACGGGGTGCGATACCGCGACGTGCAAGCGCGCTGCGTCGTATTCTGCGAGGGGATTGGGGTGCTGCAGAACCCTTGGTTCACCGAGCTCCCCATTGAAGGGGCGAAGGGGGAGGTGTTGATCCTTTACATTCCCGGTTTTCCCGAAGACGCTATCCTGAAGCACAAGGTCTTTCTGGTGCCCCTTGGGCAGGGGTTCTTCTGGGCGGGCGCTACGTACGACTGGGGTTGCCCGGACGATTTGCCCACCCAGGAGAAAAAAGCATTTCTGTTGGACCAGATCCGGTCCATATTGAAGGTTCCTTTTGAGGTGGTGGATCACAAGGCTGCTATACGCCCTACGGTGAAAGACCGCCGTCCGCTGTTGGGCCGGCACCCACAGTTTCCCCGGCTGGCGCTGTTCAACGGGCTGGGGACGAAGGGCGCATCGCTGGCGCCCTACTGGGCCCATCACTTTGCCGACGTGCTGCTCGGCGATGCCGAAATAGACGCTGAGGTAGCGTTGGGCCGCTAAGCCAGGGAGGTCGGGCAGGTTTTGAGATGCTGGTTTTTTTGCAGGAAGCGCTGCACGATCCGGTTGGTTTCCGGGTTTCCGGGCAGGGGGCGGATGGCGCTCCGGAGCGCTTCCGGGTCGAGCGGGCTGTCTTCCAGATCGAGGTATCCATATCCCTGGTACTGGCCCTGTTCGATGAGTACTACGGCACTTTCCCCGGGCTGGCGCCCGATATCGAACACAAAAAAATCCTTTTCAAATACGGTGCTGAGGCGTTCCCGGGCGGCGGAGGCGCGCTCGTTGTAGCTTTCCGGGGCCTCTTGTCCGATGCAGGCGCCCTGGCACTGCCGCAGGTGGTAGTGGAAACAAGGCCCTTTGCCGCCGCGCTCGCCGCAGTAGTGGGCGCACAGTCCGAATTGCTCGCGGATGCTATAGAGATGGCCCTGTGCATGTGCTGCCTGGGGGTATGCCGCCACGATGCGCAAGCCCTTTTGGGTACTGGCGCTGACGCGTTCCATGCCGAAGTGGAGGTACCCTTGTGCGTCTTGCCAGGAGTGGATGGCGAAGGGGTAGGAACGCTGGCGCTGCGCCCGGTTGACCAGGGGATTCAGGCGTTTGATCTCGTGTGATTCCAGCAAAAGGGCTACCAGTTCGCTGCCGGTGAGCTCGTAGGTCACATCGTGTACGAGCTGCTGCAGCCGTTCGGCTTTGGGGTTGTGGCCGGCAAAATGCTCGGCGATGCGCTTTTGGATATTGATGCTTTTGCCGACATACACGACTTCTCCGCCTTCGCCGTGCAGGTAATAGACCCCGCAGGCTTCCGGCAGGGCGTGTATCTTTTCCAAGCCGAAGTGCTGCGGCAGCTTCGACTCGCGAATCCCCATATTGACGAGCATATCTATGGTCTCGTGGCTGGATTCCTTTTGCAGAATGAGGCGCAGGATTTCGGCAGTAGCTGAGGCGTCGCCCATGGCGCGGTGCCGGTCGTAGAGCGGTATGCCCAGGGAGCCGGCTAACTTGCCCAGGCTATACGAGGGCAGGCCTGGGAATACTTGCCGGCTCAGGCGGACGGTGCATAGTTGCCTGCGCGAAAACACATAGCCCAGGCGTCGGAACTCTTCGCAAACAAAGCCATAGTCAAAGCGGACGTTGTGGGCTACGAAAACCGCCCCTTCGGTCAGCTCTACTACCTTTTTCGCCACCTCGAAAAAGCGGGGCGCGTGCGCCACCATTTCCTGGGTGATACCGGTCAGTTCGACGATTCCCTGTGGGATATAGCACTCGGGGTTTACCAGGGAGGACCAGGCGTCCACGATATGTGCTCCGTCATAGCGCACAATGGCGATTTCGGTAATCCGGTCCCGACCGGCGCGCCCACCGGTGGTCTCCACATCTATGATGGCATATTGTTTGGACGGCATGGAAAAAAAATATTACTTTGGCTTCTTACGGAAAAATTTGTTATTTACCACAAATTAAAACCAAAGCAGTATGAAAATAAAATATTTTGTTGTATTTTTTGTATGCCTGGGCTTTGCCGGCTACAGCCAGAAGGCACAAGCCGACAAAGGGAAGCTGCAAGTTGGCGCGGAGCGCCTCGAGGCCTATCTACCCGCATTGAAGGGTAAAAAAATAGGTATTGTCTTGAACCATACGGCTACGGTGGGGGCTTCCAACCTGCTGGATACGCTGTTGAGCCTGGGTATCCGGGTTGAAAAAGTATTCGTTCCGGAACACGGCCTGCGCGGGACCGCCGACGCAGGGGAAAAAATAACCGACGGGAAAGACCCCCGGACCGGTGTTCCGGTCATTTCGCTCTATGGGAAAAAGCGCAAGCCCTCGGCGGAAGATGTCGCAGGTCTGGACCTGCTCCTCTTCGATATCCAGGATGTGGGGGTGCGCTTTTACACCTATATTTCTACCTTGCACCACGTCATGGACGGCTGTGTGGAGCACAATCTTCCCTTGATGGTCCTCGACCGCCCCAATCCGAACGGGCATTTCATAGATGGGCCGGTTTTGGATACGGCCTACCGCTCATTCGTAGGGATGCACCCCGTGCCGATTGTACACGGCATGACCATCGGGGAATATGCCCGGATGATCAATGGCCAGGGCTGGCTGCCGGGCGGGAAATCCTGCAAACTGGAGGTCATACCCTGCGCCAACTACACCCACGACACGCCCTACACCCTGCCGCTCAAACCTTCCCCCAACCTGCCGAATATGCGCTCGATCTACCTGTATCCCTCCATCTGCTACTTCGAAGGTACGCAGGTCAGCCTCGGGCGAGGCACCAACAAGCAATTCCAGGTGTTAGGGACCCCCGGCTTTCCCAAGGGCGATTACCAATTCACGCCCGAACCCTACGAGGGGGCTATGGATCCTTTTTTGAAAGGGCAGCTTTGCACCGGCTACGACCTGAGCAATCTCAATCCGGACGACATCCGCAACTGGCGCAAAATAGACCTTTCCTATCTGATTCATTTTTACCAGGAATACCCTCAGAAGGAGAAGTTTTTTCTGGCAAACAACTTCATAGACAAACTCGCCGGGGGCGACCATCTGCGCAAGCAAATCATCGCCGGGATGAGCGAAGAGGACATCCGCGCCTCCTGGCAGGATGGGCTGAAAGCCTACAAGGCCATGCGCAAGCCCTATATGCTCTATCCCTGAGGAAAGGGCTCAGCGCTTGAAGATAAAATAGACGGCGAGGACGAGGAAGCAGCATCCGAGCAGGTGGTTCCAGCGGAAGCTCTCCTGCCGAAACACCAGCAGGGAGAACGCGGTGAACACGACCAGGGTGATCACTTCCTGCAGCACCTTGAGCTCCAACAGCGAAAAAGGACCTCCATTGCCTTTGAAACCCAGCCGGTTGGCGGGCACCTGGAAGCAGTATTCAAAAAACGCGATCCCCCAACTCAGGAGGATGATCGAGAACAAGCCGAGTTTGGCGAGGTTCTTGTACGCGCTGAATTTCAGGTGCCCGTACCAGGCTAAGGTCATAAAAGCGTTGGACAGTACCAGGAGCAATATGGTCAGCAATCCGCGGGACATGGCATCAGGTTTTGGCAAATTCCCGGATGGCCTTGACGAGCACGTCGAGGTCGCGGGTGGTGGTGTACACGTTGGGCGTCAGCCGTACGCCCTTGATATTTTCCCATTCGATGGAAACGGAGTGGATTTTATAGGCGTTGTGCAGGAAGGTACTCACATCCCCGGGGGCTTTGCCGTCTATCTGCAGCAGCCCGATGGCCCCGCTCCAGTCTTTCGACAGAGGGGTGCCGAGATGTACGTTGGGCAGGTCTAATACGCGTTCAGCCCAGTAGTTTTTCAGATAGTGGAGCCGCAATTCCTTGCGTTCGGAGCCGATCATATGGTGGAAATCCACCGCTACGCCAATGCCTTGCTCGGTGGCGAAGGAGCGCGTCCCCAGGTTTTCGAACTTCCGGATATCGGGGCTTTCGGGATCAGGCGCGGCTAACAAGGGGTACAGGTTTTTGATTTTGTCTTTTTTTACGTAGAGCATGCCGCTTCCGAAGGGGGCGCACAGCCATTTGTGCAGGCTGGTGCCGTAGTAGTCGCACTCTAAATCGGGGAGGTTGTAGCGGTAGTGGGCAAAGGTATGCGCCCCGTCCACCAGCACTTCGATGCCGCGGGCGTGGGCTTCGCGGGCAATGTCTCGCACCGGCAGGATCTGCCCGTTCCAGTTGATCATCTGGGTGACGTGTACAACTTTGGTCTTGGCGGAGAACGCCTGCTTGAAGGTCTGTACGATATAATTCCCATCTTCGCTGGGCAGGTCGAGGGAAATCCATTTCAGGACGATGCCGTCGCGTTTTTCCCTTTGTTTCCAGGCGTTGATCATGTTAGGGTAGTCTTGCTTGGTCAAGACGACCTCATCCCCTGCCCGGAGGCGTAATCCGAAGATGACGGTTTCCAGCGCCTCAGACGAGTTGCGGTTGATGGCCAGTTCATCGGGGGAGCAGCCGGCGATTTCCGCCAGCTTGCGGCGCAGGGGCTCGCGGCCTTCATCCAGGGTGCGCCACATGTAATACGACGGCGTTTCATTGCTGAGGCGGTTGTAGCGTTCGACCGCCTCCTGGACTACTTTGGGCTGCGGACATACGCCCCCGTTGTTGAGGTTGAGCAGGCTCGGGCTCACCGTGTAGGCTTGCTTGACCTGATACCAGAACGTTTCATCCGTCACACTGTCGGCAGGAGTACTGTGGCGGTGGTCTTCCAGGGCATCCAGGAGACTGCGCCCCTGCGCGGTCTGGAAGAAGGGCGTAGCGGCTGCGGCGCCGGCAAACGCGCCAAGTCGGCGCAAAAAGTTTCTTCGGTTGTTTTGTTCCATCATGGCCTTAGGTTGTGAGACTTGTTGCGAAGAGCCTGCAAAAGCGCTTTTTGACATCTCCCGCAGCAAATTGGTGTTACTTGCGGTAAGGTAGGGCTTTTATCCCATTTTCGCAAAAGATGTGCGGGTCGGCAAACTAATTTTACAAGGAGCTTGTTTCCCTGAAAAATAGCCGTAATTTAGTCCAGAAATAAACAGCAATGAGCCACGTAAAAACAGAGGCGCAACCCGTACAGCTCACCGAGGGCGCCGTCCGTCAATTGCGCAAAATCCAGGAAAGTGAACGCATCCCTTCCGACCACGGCCTCCGCATAGGTGTCAAAGGGGGAGGGTGTTCCGGATTTTCCTATGTACTGGGTTTCGATGTGGAAAAAGAAGGGGATTCCGTGTATGAAATTGAGGGCATGAAAGTATTGATGCAAAAAGGCCATGCCTTGTACCTGCTGGGTATGGAAATAGATTGGGTCGAAGGACTGAACAACCGGGGCTTCACCTTCAATAACCCGAACGCCAAAGAGACGTGCGGGTGTGGGACTTCCTTCTCCGCATAAGGTTTTTTCGCGTTCCTGCCGTATTTTTCCCAAAATACACTAAATTGGGCGTTAAAAATGAGCGCCCAATGAAACGCATCTTTACCTCCCTGATTTTCACAGCAATGGTTTGGGTCGGTGCGACCGCCCAAAACTCCCACGAAATCGTAGTATCGGCCCCCTCCTCAGCGGCAGGTACCTACGCAGCCCTAATCGCTTCGTTCGGACCCTACTCTTGCGGCCTGACCGGCACGGTGCAATCCGTGACCGATGCGAACGGTGCAACCCTGGGTTGCGGCAGCATCTCGACTGACCTCAGTGGAAAGATTGCCTTGATAGACCGCGGGACCTGCAGTTTCTCCGAAAAAGTTCTCAATGCACAAAATAAAGGAGCTCTGGCCGTGATCGTGGTGAACAATGCGGCAGGAGCCCTCCTGTCCATGGGACCTACCCAGCCAGCTGCGAGCCAGGTGCGCATCCCGAGTTATTTCGTCGCCCAGGCCGATGGTGCCAAGCTCAAAGCGGCCCTGGCCGCCGGACTTCAGGTGCGGATAAGCCCTGTTTCGTTTTCCAACCCTGATTCGCTGAAGCGCGATATCGTATGGGGCAACCAACCCGGACAAGGGGATTTCGCAGGTGGCCTCAATGGGTGGAAAGTGCGCAATGTCTCCTGTGCCGGCGGGCAAAAGCAGCCTAAAGGCGATCTCTGGACCTGGAACCCCCATGCGGCTACGCCTCCCTCGAGCTGCGGCCGGGGTATCCTGAACTCGCCCACGTCCTGCAACGGGGCCATGGTGTTCGCGTCGAACTTCCTCGACGACCCGGGCGCAGAGTGCGGCGCAGCCCTGGGCAGTGGGGATTGCCCGACCGTACAACTCGGCGAGTTGATCTCTCCTGTCATCCGCCTGCGCGGCAAAGGAACGCCCGGCTATCAGTTGAGCTTCTTCCAATCTACCCGCCAGCTCAACAGCGATTATTCCGTCCTCTGGTCGGTCAACGGCGGCGCAAAATGGGATACGGCCACCGTCAACGAGGACCTGACGGCAAATACGTCTGCCTCCAATCCCTTCGTCTTAATCCGCCTGAGCAATACGGCCGATGCCGACAGCCTCATCGTGAAATTTGTCTATTCCGGAAATTATTATTTCTGGATCGTGGACGACGTAAAAATCAGCGCCCAGGAACAAAATAACCTGCGCGTCAACGACTTCTATGCCATCCCAACCAACTTCGCCACCCCGCTCAGCCAGGTGGAACCCATCGGCTTCCTGGCCGATGTGGAAAATACAGGTACCGCCGCCCAGGAAAACGTGACGCTGAAAGTCAGCATCAACAATGCTGCCCAACAAAATGTATTCAGCGGTCAGCGGGTGCTGGGAGCTTTAGCGGGCAATACCCTGTCTGAAAACCAGGCCATCGCCACCACCTTTACGCCTAAAGCAAAAGGACTGTACAACGGGTTGTACGATGTGGTAGCCGCAGCGCCCGATTTCAACCGAAACGACAACGTACGCGCGTTCAGCTTCGTAGTTACCGATTCCACGTTTGCGAAAGAGGACGGCCAGGGCTTGCGCTCTATTTCTCCCGGTGCCGGCAACTGGCAGACGAATGAACCGCATTCGGCAGCGTACGGCAATGTGTTCTTCGTCCCCAAAGGCAAGGGCTATTTCTCCCGGAACGTGCAGTTTGCCCTGGCCAATGCCGCAGAACTCAAGGGGCGAGCCCTCATCCTGACGCTCTACAAATGGGCGGATGCCAACAGCGACGGCCTGGCTCAAGCTACCGAGCGCACGGCCGTGACGTTCAATTTCTATGAGGTAAAAGGTACGGAATCGAGCCCCTTGAGCTTGATCTCCCTTCCTTTGCCCGCCGAGACGGAGCCTCCGGTAGCACTCGAAGACAATACGACGTACCTGCTGATGATGGAGTATTACGCTCCGCAAGTGGACGGGGTGGACTTCGATGCCCTGGTCAGCGATCAGTTCGACTACAAAGCGCAGTACCTGCTGAGCGCTGCGCTCGGTGCGCCCCGCTACACGACGATGACGGGCCTGGCAGGCGATCTCACCCAGGAGACCTTCTCTCCCCTGGGCTACAGCAACTACCCGGGCGATTATTCCTACTTGATCCGCTGGAGTGTCAGCGCCAGCATTGCGACCCCCGTACGGAGCCTTCCGGCCATTGAAGACCAGTTCGCCGTGTTTCCCAACCCGGCCGACGATCTCATCCATGTGCAGTTCGCCTTGCGCCAAACGGCCCGCTGGGCAGAGGCCACCCTCTGCGACCTGACCGGGCGCGTGATGGCCCGGTATTCCTGGGAAGACATCCAGCGCAACCTGTTCAGCATCCCCGCCAGCGAACTGCCGGAAGGGATGTATATCCTGAACGTGCGCAGCGACGCAGGAACGGGGAGCAAAAAGGTGATGATTGCACGATAGGGGTAGGAGGCCTACCTTTTTCCTGCTTCGGCTTTCCAGTCGCGGTAGCCCTGCCAGGCCATGTACAGGAACAGGGCATACATGAGGGTAAAAACGGGCAGCCCTTTGTACAGGTTGAGCGGTATGGCTACCAGGTTGGAGGCAATCCAGGCCAGCCAGTTCTCTATTTTGCGGCTGGCCATCCACCACATAGCCGTAATGGCGGTGGAGGAAACCAGGGAATCGAGCACGGGCGTATTGCTGTCGGTGAAGGCAATCAGGGCGCTGTACAAGAGCGCCCACGATACGAGGAACAGCCCCAGGCCGAGCCAGCGTTCAGGCCTTGTACACCAGGAGATGGGGTAAACGGGCTGTGCATCAGACTTCTTTTGTACCCAATGGTACCAGCCATAGACGCTCATCAGGAAATAGTAGAGGTTGAGCGCACCGTCAGCGTACAGCGGCGGCGCGATGAGGAAGAAATACACGTAAGCCGCCAGGAGCACACCTACTATTCCCGTTGGATACACGAGGATATTGTTCTTTCGGGCGTAATAGACACTGGCGATTTGCGCCACTGTGCTGGCCCACTCCTGCCAACGGATTTGCTGTAAGTCGGAGAGAAAGGCGGTAAACGAAATTTCCATTATCTGTTTTTCGGGGCGCCCTGTCGGAAGCTGGGTACGGTAGCCAATGCCGCTTCGTAATGCTGGATTAAGCGGGCTTGCTGTGCTGCAATCTTGTTGAGCACTTTGAGCTCTGAATCCAGTTCGTTGGATTTGGGCTGCACCTGCTCATCGCTGAGAAAGGGGAGCTTTTTGCGGCTCCGGTTGATGTTGAGGATAGACTGGATGGTTTGGTGGAGGGTCATTTTGGCCTTGAGCAGCCTGCGCTTGATGGTGATACTCATGGTGACCTTTGGTTTTATTTGGTTAGGGATGCAATTTGTGCACGTTTATGCTATAGACGCCCAACAGCAGGATTTAGTTTGTTGAAAAT
>CAZSMU010000044.1:0-14129 GCA_964607915.1 uncultured Haliscomenobacter sp. | reverse complement strand
CTAATGGCACATAGGCATAGCCTGCCACGCTTCCTGAAAGCGAATGCTGTCCGGAGCCTGGAAATGGAGCCCTCTCAGGATGAAGACGGTGGCTACGAGCAGGATGAGCAGAGGAGCCAGGGTGCGCAAGCGGCTGCGCCAGGCCAGGTTGAGGCGTTGCCCGGCGAACGCTGTCAGCGCCATCATAGGAACGGTGCCGAGTCCGAACAAAGCCATGAACGCGGCACCAGACAGGAAAGAACTACTGGTCAGCGCACCAGCGATGGCCATATAGACCAGTCCGCAGGGGATGAGCCCGTTGAGGGCGCCGACGATCAGGAAGGTGCGTATCCCGCGGGCGCCGATATGCTGGGCCAGTTTGCACCCCACCCATTGATGGAAGCGCTGTACAAAGGGTATGCGCAGGAACCGGGACTCTACGGGAATGGACAGTAGGGCGGTGAGCGCGAGTCCGATTCCGACGGCCAGGCTGAGCTGGGCTTGCCATCCCGCCAACCATACTCCGCGGCCTATGAGTCCGATGAAGGTGCCGAGCAGGGCGTACGTGGCGATCCTGCCTGCATTATAGGCGAGAATGCCCTGAACGGTCTGCCAGCGGGACAGCCCGCGGAAAGGCAGTGCCAGGGCAATCGGGCCGCACATGCCGACGCAGTGCACACTGCCCAGTATGCCGATGGAAAAAGCCGTTACCAGTTCGACAGGCCCCATGTCTAAAGGGTGATGGCTTCTTCCCGATAGTACGCTTTGCCTCCTGCCTCCCAGTCCACCTTAACGCGCCAAAGGCCGCGTTTAAGATTTTTGGAAGAGACGCTCTGGGAGAAGCGCGCATCGGTTTTGACCGGTGTGCTGAAGTCGGCCCGGCTATCGGAAGGGCAGAAAAACCGCACTTGTCCGCTGACGGGGCCGAGGTCTTCGGGGAATTGCAGATAGATAGCCTCCTGTTCTGTCGGTTTGGAGATGTCCAGGTCTTTGGCCAGTGCCTGGGCATTGCGCAACTTGTCGTAATGCTGCTGGTAGTGGATGTCGTCGGCGTAGTACTGGTCCGAGACCAGGCTGTTGTCCTGTTTGGTGGACTGGACTACGAAGTAGAGCAACACGACGACGAAGGTGGTATAGAACAGGGCAATGCCATAGCCCCAATTGAATTTGATATGCATAGCGGTGTGTGTTTGGTTTTTACAGGGGTCAGCGAGGCTCTTTTTCCTCCTCGCTGACCCCGTGCAACAAGTCTAATAACCAGGGCCGAGGAAGTTGGTTTTGACCCGGTCCAGCACCTGGTCGCCGGAGTAAATCTCCACGATAACGGGGGTTTTTCGGCCGGTCACGTGTGCTTTTTCCATTTCTATGAAAAAAGCCCCTTCTACAACATCTGTCGCTTTGGTTTTTGGAATGACCCCAACGGGCTTGAGTACGGCACCTTTGGTGCGGGTGCGCAGCCCGATGGGGAATTCCTCTTTGGTTTTATTGATTATCTGATAGTTATACAGATTGCTGAGGTGGCTTTCATCTACTTTTTGGTACAGCATGCCCGGGGTGCGCAGGATGAGGGCTTCGACATCGCTCCTGCTGGAGAGCAGGAACACGTTGATGCCGAGCAATACGGCGAGCACGGCTGTATAGGCGATCACGCGCGGGGTGAAGATGCGCCGCTTCCCGGCGGAGACACCGTTGAAGCTGTCGTATCGGATGAGCCCGCGAGGTCGTTGTACCTTATCCATCACTTCGTCGCAGGCGTCGATGCAAGCGGTGCAATTGATGCACTCCAATTGCGTGCCGTTGCGGATATCGATACCGGTAGGGCATACGGCGATACACCGTTTGCAGTCAATGCAATCACCCAGGCTTTTTTGTACCTGCTCTACGGGATGGGCACCGGGGGCGAGGGGTTCTGAAACAGGTCCTTCGGGGGCTTGCCGGACGAGGTTCCGAATCTGCGCATCTGGTTGTTCTTTGCCTTTGCGCACTTTGCCGCGCGGTTCGCCGCGCACGAAGTCGTAGTGGATGACGATGGAGCTGCGATCGAGCAGTACCCCCTGCAGGCGGCCGTAGGGGCAGATGGCGATGCACACTTGTTCGCGCAGGTAGGAAAAGACGAAATAGAAGACGAAGGAAAAAATCAACATGCCGATGAAGCCACCCAGGTGCTGTGATACGGGGTCGGTGATGATTTTGAATACCTGCTCGACCCCGATGATATAAGATAGAAATACGTTGGCGATCAGTACGGCAATGGCGAAGAAGATACCTTGTTTGAGGATTTTCTTCAGGATTTTTTCGCGTGTCCAGGGGCTGTTATTCAGGCGGCGTTGCGCGGCTGCATCCCCTTCGATGAGGTATTCGATTTTTCGGAAAACGCCTTCCATGAAAATCGTTTGCGGGCAGACCCACCCGCAGAACAGGCGTCCATACACTACGGTAAACAGGATGACGAAGACCATGAGCGTGAGCATGGCCAGCACGAACAGATGGAAATCCTGGGGTGCGAAGGGTAGGCCGAACAGGATGAAGCGTCGCTCCAGGATATTGAACAGGAGGATAGGCTCCCCCTGGATTTTGAGGAAGGGCCCTGCGAAGAGGAGTGCCAGCAGGAACCAGCCGAGGTAGGTTCGCGCGTTGGCGAACCTACCTTTAGCTTGCTTGGGATATAGCCATATCCGCTTGCCTTTTTCGTCTACGGTCGCGATGTGGTCGCGAAAATCCTCGGTATCTTCTGGATAGTCGAATACAGGCGTTTCCATAATGGGCTGGTTTGTGTATATTTACTGGCCTGTCGTGCTTTCGGCAGCGGTGCTGTCGGGCGTGGTACTTTCAGGTATATATTCCGTGCCCTGAGGGGCTTTGGCGTTGGGCGGGGTAGTGCCCTGGAATTGGAGGATATAGCTGGCGACGCGGTGCATGTCCACCGGGCGGAGCTGGGCTTTCCAGGAAATCATCCCTTTTTCGGGAACGCCGTTTTTAATGGTTTGGTAAATATTCTGGATGCTGCCGCCGTGGATCCAGAACTTATCGGTCAGGTTGGGGCCGACGCCGCCCTCGCCGAGGGTGCCGTGGCAGGCCACGCAGTTGGTGGTGTAGATGGTTTTTCCGGCGGCCAGGTCTCCGTCTTTTTCCATGGGTACGAGGTTGGCCTCGTCCACCTTGTCGGCTTGTTTGGCCTGGAAGGCGGCGATGGCTTCCTGGGCGGAAAGGATTTCGGCCTCGTATTCTTCGTGGGAACCGGGCCCGGCGTCGGATACGTGGTAATAGCCTAAATAAATAGCGGCAAATACGACGGTGACGACAAACATGGCGACCCACCAGGGCGGTAGGCTGTTGTCCAGTTCCCGGATGCCGTCGTAGTTGTGGTCGAAGAGGATTTCTTCTTCCTTTTCTACCGGCACCACGTTGGTCCAGCGCTTGTACTGCTGTTTCCAGAAACTGGCTCCTTCCGAGCCTTTGACGGATTCCTGGTATGCCTCAAGCCCCTGTTCCTGGTAGATTTTGATCTGTTGGACCTTGATCATGATGTTGAGCAGGCGGAGTAGTACGAGGAAGGCCCCCACGATGACCATGGCTGCAAAAATCAGGAGTCCATTGGCCAGGAAATGGTTGTAAAAATCGGGCTGGCTCGCTGCAGGGGCAGCGGCGTCCTGGGCGTTCGCGGTAGCGAGCAGGGCGGCAAACGCCGGGACGAGCAGGTGTTTTTTGTGGTTATGCTTCATGGCGCGAATCCATTTCATCAGTTTTTAGATTAGAGTCCTCAATAGGCAGGGAAGACATTTTTCGGATGAATTCCTTGTCTTGCCGAAACACCAGGGCAGCGCTCACGACGAAGATGGTGAAGAAGGTGAGCAGGGCCGCAATAGCCATCCAGTTGATGTTTCCCGCGTTTTCCAGGATATACTTGAACATAGATTATTTTTTAGGTTTGATGTCGGTTCCCAGTCGTTGCAAATAGGCGATCATGGCGATGATTTCTTTTTTCTCCAGGTCTTCCATTTCAATGCCGTCGGTTTTCAGGCGACCTGCGATTTGTTTGGCCTGTTTTTCGGCCTCGGAGAACACCCGGTCCTCATATCCTTCCGGATACGGCGTGCCGAGGGTGCGCAGTACGGAGATGCGCTTGGGCAGGGTCGTCAGGTCGAGTTCATCGCGGATCAGCCAGGGGTAGGCGGGCATGATAGAGCCGGGAGAGATGCTCTGTGGCTCCAGCATGTGGTTGAAGTGCCAACTATCCGGGTATTTGCCCCCTTCGCGGTGGAGGTCCGGCCCGGTGCGCTTGGAACCCCAGAGGAAAGGCCGGTCGTAGATGAATTCGCCGGATTTGGAGTACTCGCCGTAGCGCTCGGTCTCGGAGCGGAAGGGGCGCACCATCTGGGAGTGGCAGCCGAGACATCCCTCGCGAATATAGATGTCGCGCCCGGCCAGTTCGAGGGGGGTGTAGGGCTTGACCGATTCTATTTTGGGCACGTTGGAATCAATCATCACCATGGGGAAGATTTCGATGATGCCGCCGATCAGGATAGCTACGGCGGAGAAGACCAGCATTTGTACGGGGCGCCTTTCGATCCAGCGGTGCCAGTATTCGCCTTTGTGCGCGCCGTGGGCTTTGTCCAGGGCGGGGGCTTCCGTGGCTTCATCGCCGATGAAGCTTCCGGCTTTCACGGTTTTGACCAGGTTATAGACCATGATGATGTTGCCGACGAGGTAGATGGTGCCTCCGATGGCGCGCATGGCGTACATGGGCAGGATCTGCGTCACCGTTTCCAGGAAGTTGCCGTACTTCAGCAGTCCGTCGGGGGTGAATTCTTTCCACATCAGGCTCTGGGTCCACCCTGCCCAATACAGCGGAATGGCGTAGAACAGGATGCCCAGCGTGCCGACCCAGAAGTGGGTGTTGGCCAGTTTTTCCGAGTAGAGCTTCGTGCCAAACAAGCGCGGGATGATCCAGTACAGGATGCCGAACGTGAGGAAGCCGTTCCAGCCCAGGGCCCCTACGTGCACGTGGCCTATGGTCCAGTCGGTATAGTGGCTGATGGCGTTGACCGATTTGATGGAGAGCATGGGGCCTTCAAAGGTAGCCATACCATACGCGGTGATGGCCACGACCATAAATTTGAGCACGGGGTCCTGGCGCACGCGGTCCCAGGCACCGCGCAGGGTGAGCAGGCCATTGAGCATACCCCCCCAAGACGGTGCAATCAGCATCACGGAGAACACCGTGCCGAGCGATTGCGCCCAGTCGGGCAGCGACGTGTAGAGCAAGTGGTGCGGCCCTGCCCAGATGTAGATGAAAATCAGGGCCCAGAAGTGGATGATGGACAACTTGTAGGAGTACACCGGCCGGTTGGCTGCTTTGGGCAGGAAGTAGTACATGATGCCCAGATAGGGCGTGGTCAGGAAGAACGCCACCGCGTTGTGCCCGTACCACCACTGTACCAAGGCATCCTGGACGCCGGCGAAGAGCGGGTAGGATTTAAAGGCACTCCAGGGGATTTCGATGTTGTTGCCGATGTGCAGCACCGTGACCGTTACCCAGGTGGCGATATAGAACCAGATAGCCACATACAGGTGGTTCTCCCGGCGCTTGAGGATAGTGCCGAACATATTGATGCCAAAAACAACCCATACCAGCGCGATAGCGATGTCAATAGGCCATTCCAGCTCCGCGTACTCCTTGGCACTCGTGATGCCAAAGGGCAGCGTCAAAGCAGCGGAAACAATGATCAACTGCCAGCCCCAAAAGTGGATTTTGCTCAGCAAATCGCTGAACATGCGCGCTTTGAGCAGGCGCTGAAGAGAGTAATAGACCCCCATGAAAATCCCGTTGCCCACAAATGCAAAAATTACTGCGTTGGTGTGCAGCGGTCGCAGGCGGCCATACGTGACCTCGGCCACGCCGAGGTTGAGCGCGGGAAAAACCAATTGCAGGGCGATGATCAACCCTACGAGCATCCCAACCAGACCCCACAACATCGTCGCATAAGCGAAGTTGCGGACAATCCCATTGTCGTAGTGAAACTTTTCAACTTGTGCCATCGAAGTGATGATTTAATCGTTCTCTTTTTGTTTTTCGTCAAATAATATCCTTACCGACGGCGTGTATTCGTCGTCGTACTGGCCGCTTTTTACCGCCCAGAAGAAAGCCCCCAGGAAGCCCAATGCCACGATCAGGCTGATGAGGATGAGCAGGAATACTACCGTCATAGTGTCGTAATTTTCGCACAAGATACCCAGCGGCTCTGCCTGGGCTGTATGATGTTTGTCAGAGGGAAAAGGTGATTTTTGTCAATTTCTGCCGTCTTCTCCTTTTCTGCCAAGCCCGTACCGCTTTGCCAACAGATTGCTGCCGGCAATGCCGTAGAGGACGATGGTGATAGAACTCAGCGGCATGAGAATGGCAGCGATGAGGGGCGACAGCGTCCCCTGGGTAGCATAGCTCAACCCGACGAGGTTGTAGGCAAAAGCCAGGATATACGCCCCATAGACGAGCCGAACGCTGCGGTGGGCAAAGTCGAGCATAGCGGGCAGCAGCGGGTAGCTGTCGGCGTGCAGCACGGCATCGGAGGCGGGCGTGAAATTATTGGTGTCTTCGGTGATGACGACCCCGACATCCCCCTGTTTCAGGGCTCCAGCGTCGTTGAGGCCGTCGCCGATCATCAGGACGGTTTGCCCTTCGGCCTGCAGGTCTTTGATGAACTGCAGCTTGTCTTTTGGGCTTTTTCGGAAGTACATATTCTGGTCTGTTCCAAAGAGGGGCGTGAGGGCAGCGCTTTCCCGGTCGTTGTCGCCGGAGAGCAGCACGACGGGTCCCCGCTCGCGCAATTTGCGGAGCACGGCTTCGGTGCCCGGCCGCAGGTATTGGGTGATGGAAAAAAAGCCGAGCACCTCATCTCCTGCACTGGCCCAGGCGCCATCGCCCCCGGTGGCGGGCAAGTGCCCGGCACCGCAATACTCGCGGGAACCGATGCGGTAGCAGATGCCGTCTATCGTGCCGCGGATGCCCTGGCCTGCCGTTTCCTCCCAGTGGTGGATGTCCGACAGCGGGAGCGGCGCGGTACCCTGTCCGTCCAGATAGCGGCATATCAACTGGCTGACGGGATGTATGGATTGGCCGGCAACGGTGCGCAGGGCCTGCATTTCACCTTTCCCAATATTTTTTCCATGGAACTCGAGGTCACCTTTTTTGCGGGTGGTGATGGTGCCGGTTTTGTCCACGACCGTGTGCTGCACGGTGCGCAGGGCCTCAATGACCTGTGTGTTCTTCAGGTAGAACTGACGCCTGCCCAGAATGCGCAGTACGTTTCCGAAGATGAAAGGGATCGCCAGTGCGACGGCGCAGGGGCAGGCCACGATCAATACGGCGGTAAATGCGTTGATGGCACGCCCCACATCGCGGGGCAGCCAATAGAACAGAGTGGCTACGCCGACGAGCAGGATGGCGGTGGTGAAGTACTTTCCGATCTGGCTGGCCAGGCGGCTGGCATGGAGCTCTTGCTTTTTGGCAAAGGCTTCTTCATTCCACAACTGGGTGAGATAGCTCTGGGATACCTTGCGGGTGAGCGAGAGTTCTATGCTGCCTCCGATTTGGCGGCCTCCGGCGAAAACCTTTTCGCCGGGGGGCACCGGTACGGGGTGTGCTTCCCCGGTGACGAAGCTGTAGTCCATGCGCGCTTCCCCGCGCAGCAAGACAGCATCTGCAGGAACGAGCTCGCTATGTTTGACAAGGATGACGTCGCCGGCCTCTAATTTGTCGAGACTGACGGAGAGTTCTTCGCCGCCTTCTTTGCGCCGTGCGGCTATGGGAAAGTACGAGCGGTAATCGCGCTCAAAGGAAATGTGGTGGTAGGTGCGCTGCTGGAACCATTTCCCGATGAGCAGGAAAAAGACGAGCCCCGCAAGGCTGTCCATATACCCTGCCCCCTCGAGTGCCAGAATCTCCCAGGCGCTGCGCACGAAAAATACGGCGATGCCCAGGGCCAGCGGCACATCAATCGTCAGTTCCCGGTTTTTGAGG
The DNA here is from genome assembly GCA_964607915.1 of uncultured Haliscomenobacter sp. Lineage (GTDB taxonomy): Bacteria > Bacteroidota > Bacteroidia > Chitinophagales > Saprospiraceae > JADJPL01. Next base: position 6,133 of record CAZSMU010000044.1, on the reverse strand, counting down.
CCCAGCCAGGCGGAGCGGAAATAGTCCGCCCCGCTGTAAAACGCGACGGGGATGGCCAGCAGGATGTTGAGGTAGCCAAACCATCGGATGAACAGGGAGTCCGAGCCCGCTTCGAGGCCTAAATACTCCGGGAAGCTGAGCAGCATGATGTTGCCAAAGGCAAAGCCTGCGACGCCCAGTTTATAGGAAAAAGAGCGGTCGGTGACGGGGCGTTTGCCCTCGTCCATGCTGCCCAGGTTGATGGCAGGAGCGTATCCGATGCTGGCCAGTAACTCTACTATTTTTCGCAGCGAGGTTTTTTCTTCTGAAAACGTGAGGAAGAGCTCTTTTTTTAAAAAGTTGACCCGCGAAGAAAGCACGCCCTCTTGTAGCCGGTAGAGGTTCTCGAGCAGCCAAATGCAGGACGCACAGTGAATTTGGGGTAGAAAAAAGCGCACCTTACCCGTAGTGCCATCGCTGAAATCGCTCAGTCGGCTCTTCACCTCCGGGTCGTCGAGGTAGGCGTACTCCTCTTTGGTTTTGCCGCGCAGGCTGATGCCCGCTTTTTCGTCTATCTCGTAATATTGGCACAATCCGTTGTGGTTCAAGATGTCGTAAACGGTCTTGCAGCCTTCGCAACAAAAGTGCTTTTCGTCGTGCTGCACAGGTACCGGCGGGCAGGGCTCGCCGCAGTGGAAACAAGCCGTTTCGTCGCCCGGTCGGGCAGGGGAGGGGAGGGGAACCCGCAGGGGAGATATCGCTGTCATTGGCCTGAAAATGGTTTTGGGGCAAAACTATGCCAATGCACAAGCCGTATAGATGACAAATGTCACCTGGGAGAGATGGATTTTGCAAATGGATTTTTTAGGGCATGTATTCCGAAATAATCCATATTTTACAGAGTAAAAACTACAAGATACCATGAGGACGACGCTCCTGTTTGTTTGGATCCTGGCGGCAAGCCCCCTACTACCTTTGAGCGCCCAGTCGTTCAGCAGCAGCAATCTGCCAATCGTACTCATCACCACAGATCTAAACCCGGCAACCGGCCGGCCTTCTGAAATCCCCGACGAGCCCAAGGTGCCGGGTACGATGAAGCTGATTGCCCGCCCGGACGGAGGCCGCAATGCCCTCAGCGACCAGGACAAACCTGCCTTTCTGCAATACAATGGCCGTATTGCCATCGAGCTGAGGGGCTCCACATCCCAGTCGCTACCCAAAAAGCCCTACGGCTTCACCACCCTAAAGGCAGATAATATCAGCAACAATAACGTCTCGCTGTTGGGGATGCCCGCAGAAAACGACTGGATCCTGCACAACCTGGCCTACGATCCGACTTTTATCCGCGACGCCCTGTCCTATGAACTGGCGCGGGAAACCGGTATGTACGCCTCGCGCACCCAATTCTGCGAAGTAGTCGTAAACGGAGACTACAAGGGCCTGTACCTGCTGATGGAAAAGATAAAACCCGACCAGGAACGGGTCAATATCCAGAAAATGACGGCTTCCGATAATGTACTGCCCAACCTGAGCGGCGGCTACATCACCAAAGCCGATAAGACGACGGGGGGAGACCCCGTCGCCTGGACAATGGTAGGTGCCATGCCGGTCCCGGTGACCTTTATCCACGATTATCCCAATCCGGAGGACATTACCCGGGAGCAGCACCGATACATCTACGAACACTTCCTGGCGCTGGAACAGACGACGGCAGCCCGTAACGCGAACCCCTCCGGTGGGTATCCGGCCTGGATAGACGTGCCCAGCTTTATAGACTATATGTTAATCAATGAATTGATTGCCAACGTTGATGCATACCAGTTCAGCACCTTCTTCCACAAAGATCGGGGGGGGAAACTGCGCGCCGGGCCCGTCTGGGACTGCAACCTAACGTTCGGAAACGATTTGTTCACCTGGGGCTTCAACCGGGGCTGGGCCAACGTGTGGCAGTTTGACAACGGGGACAATACGGGGCCCTTCTTTTGGAAAAACCTGTTCCAGAGTGCGCCCTTCCAATGCCGATTTGCACAGCGCTGGAAAGCGCTCAGCGCGCCCGGACAGGGGTTCAGCTACGAAGCCATAGCACAGCGCATCGATCGTTTGTCGGCGTATATCGCAGAGGCAATCGTGCGGGAAAAAGAGCGCTGGCAAGTGCCCGGCGTCCACGCCAACCAGGTGGGGACGCTGAAATACTGGCTGCAGGCTCGGACCGACTGGATGGCGGCGACCTTGGGAAAGGTAGAACCTTGCCCGCAAATGCCCTTGCCCCGCCTGGTCATTTCCCGAATCCACTATAACCCCCTGGCTACGGCCGGTTTTAGCTCGGACCAACTCGAATATATCGAAATTACGAATGCTGGTACCGGGGAGGCAGAAGTAGGGGGGTACTACCTCCGGGACCTGGGTATCTCCTACCAGTTCCCTGCCGGGGCGCGGATAGGGCCCGGGCAGCGGGTGTACGTGTGCAGCAATCCGGCGGCATTTGAGAAAGCTACGGGCCTGTCCGCCTACGGACAGTTTTTGCGGAATTTGTCGAATAAATCCCAGAAGCTCAGCCTTGCCAACCCATTCGGTGATCTGGTGGACTATGTAGAGTACAAAGATTCCGCTCCCTGGCCGGTAGAAGCCGATGGCAAAGGGGCTTTCCTGCGCTTGCGCGACCTGTACAGCGACAACGCCCTGGCGGAAAACTGGGAAGCATTTAGCCCGGTCTCGGCAAGCGCCGAAGTGCCCGCCCGCGTCGCCGTGCGCATTCACCCGAACCCGGGGGCGCATGTATTACACATAGAGGGCGAAAGCAGGCGCATACAGGCAATTGCCGTGACCGACCTCTCCGGTACCGTGCGCGGGACCTACCCGGTGGATGCCCTCGAGGCCCGGCTGGACGTATCGGGGTTTGTGCCCGGTCTGTATCTCCTTCGCATCGTATTTGCCGACGGGTACTCCTGCGTGGCAAAATGGGTGAAGGGGGGCTAGCTTTTCCCTTCGCCCACGATTTTTTTACCGTGTTTTCAAAATATCGTATATTTGGCTTGAGAGCCCAAAGCCGAAATATCCCAACGCCCTGTTCCACGCTTTCCGGCGTTAGCTTCTGTATTTTTCATGGAATCGATCTGTGCCAGATCATTGCTTTTTGTGTGTATATTGTTGCAAGGGCGTCCTGCGCTTGCCCAGCTCAGCGTGCAATGCGACGGGGCGGATGTGCCGAACGCGTCGGTCGGCATCCGGATACTACTGGACAGTGATACGGCGTTCAGCGACCGTGGCCTGCAAAAGGTACTTCGGCGGGCATGGCAGCCGGTGAGGGGGGCTGCTCCTGAGATCAGCTATTCTACCTCTTCTGCCTGGCTCATGATTCCCTTTGAGCACATTCAGCACAGGGGACCTTTCCGTTGGTTGGTGGTGGAGAACCCGCATATCAACCACCTTCGATTATGGGTTTTGGGTGGGGATTCGGTACTCCATACCTCCGCGCTGACCGGCGACGCATTTCCATTCCGGAGCAGGCCCTTCACTACGCGGAATTATTTGTTTTCGCTGGACTCCGTGCCGGCCACCGGAGGCTACCTGGTGTTGATGGCCGACAAACGCCAGTCCCGACTCGCGCTGCCTCTGCATTTCCAGAGCGACCCCTATTTTGTGCAGAATCACGAAATGGATTTGAAAGGGATGATGTTTTTTTTGGGATTTACCTTTTTCCTGCTTTTGTTCAACACCTACTTGTTCATCTACACCAGGGACCTGGTCTTTGGATGGTATATCCTCTACCTGCTCCTGATCCTGGTATATTTGTTTGTGGATTTGGGGTTTTTCTTCAAGGTGCTGTACCCCGAATGGCCGAAACTCAACGATATTATCCGCCCGGCCTCCTTTGCGTTGAGCGTGGTGCCCATGCTCCTCTTTTTCAACCGCATCATTGACATTCGCACCCATGCACCGCGTTTGGATACGCTCAACAAGCGGATCGCCATTGTTTTCCTTTCCCTTTATATGGTCGCAGTGGCGAGCTCTGCCATAACCAACGATGCGGGGATACAGTACTTTTGGTTGCAGTCCAATCGGGTAGTTACGCCCTTTGTGCTCTTCGTGCTGGTGTTGGAATCCCTGTACTTTATCCGAAAGGGGCACTTCATTGCGGTATTTTCCTTTGGTTCCATCTTTTCGTTGATCTTCTTCAGCATGGTGTATATCGGGCTTCAATACAACTGGCTAAAGTCCACGCCTTTCACCACGTACAGCCTTTACTGGGGGCTATCGGCCGATGCCTTTTTCATGGGCTTGTCGCTGGCCTGGCGCTTCCGGTATTTGAGGAAGAGCGTAGAGCAATTGGTGCGCGAAAAGACCGAACGGCAGATGCAGTTCGCCCTGGAAATTTCTACCTGGAAAGAGCAGCAGATGCAGCACACTTCTGCTTTTCTGCACGACCGGGTGGGGGGCCTCATGGGCATGCTCCGCCTTTCGGTGGACAATATGTCGCTCGACGAAAAAGGCCGCCGGGAGATAGCCTCTGAAATCGTATCGGTAGCCGATGAAATCCGGCAATACAGCCATTTTTATTCGCCCGCACTGCTCCACTCTCAAAGCTTAAAAGAAACCATCGCAGGGTTGATGCACAAAATCAGGGCAAAGACCCCCATCCACTTCCAGTTTGAGTGGGACGGCCCCGAAGAGATTGAGCCCGAACAGCTTAAGGTGTTCCTTTACTTTTGTGTACAGGAGATGTTTCAGAATATGCTGAAACATTCGAGCTGCTCTCAGGTAATCGTGCAGGTCATCAACAAGCCCGCCCTGGTATCCCTGTATTTCGAGGACGACGGCATAGGGTGCGGGGATGTCGAAACCACCCAGGGCTATGGCCTGAAAAGTATGAAGCGCATCGTGGATCTGCTCGGGGGGAATTTCCTGGTGCGCGCCGTTCCGGAGGAGGGTTTTTATCTATCGGTAGAATTGGGCAAATATGCCTCATAACATCAGATGTATGGAAAAAGTGACCGTAGCGCTCGCAGACGACCACCTGCTCTTCGCCGAAAGCCTGGCGAACCTGCTGTTCAGCCATCCGGAGTATGTGCATAGCTTCTCCGTGTATGGCGCGGAGCCTCTGCTGGAACTTCTGGCAGAAAGGCACCCCGATGTCCTCATACTCGATGTCAACCTGCCGCCCTACAATGGGCTGCACCTCATCCCCGAGGTGCGGAAAGCCTCGCCCCATACAAAGATCTTGATGCTTTCGATGCACCAGCCGAGCGACTATAATTTGACGGAGGACACGTTCACGGCAGATGGGTACATCCTGAAAACGTCGGGGAAAGAGGTGCTGATACAAGCTATCGCCACCCTGGTCAGCTCGGATGAACCCTACTTTTGCCCCGATATACAGTGGTCGCAGGTAAGTACAGAAAATATTGAGCAGGTATCCGTGCTCACCCGCCGCGAAAAGGAAATCATCCGCATGATTTCAGAGGGCAAGACGAGCAGGGAAATAGCGGAAGTATTTAAAATCAGCGAAAATACCGTGAAAACCCATCGCACGCGGATACGGAAGAAAATGAAGGTGGGCGGCATCGCCGAATTGCTTAATAAAATCAAGCAGTTCAGGATATAAAGAGGAGACGTTTCAAACCCCTGTGGGATCAAACTGCCTGCCAAAGTCGAGGCGTTTTATTCCAACTTCCCTGGCTGTGATGGGTCTAAGTTGTTGCAATATCTCGTAGGAGTTCTTTTCGTCGAATCCCAGAAACCTCAAGATGCAGTTTGTTATCATTCCTGTTCTGTGTAATCCTGCAGAGCAATGAACGTAAATCTTTTCTTTGTTGTCTAACTTGGTTTTTATCGTTTTCAATTTCTCTGCAATTTCCGGTATCATCGTTTCCGCCGGGATATTCCCATTGGGCAGAGGCAGCCAGATCCAATCTATACCGATACTTTCGCATTTTTTTTGCACGTCCTGGGCACCTTCTTGTTCACCCAATATGGTAAAGACTGTGGTGGCCCCTTCTTTCAGCAATTGGGTGTAACTGCGGTTTTTTTCGCCCGGTTTGTGTCCGATTTTCAAGTATCCATTTTGTATCGGAACCCAATGGCTTACTTTATCAGACTCGTCATCTCTATTCTGTATGTGAACGAGTTCTTTGTCTGCGCGATCGATTTCTTTTTT
>CAZSMU010000043.1:0-24691 GCA_964607915.1 uncultured Haliscomenobacter sp. | reverse complement strand
GGTCTCGAGGATGTCTGCTCCGGCTTCGAGATAAGCCCGGTGAATATCTTCGATGATGTGGGGCTGCGTGAGGGATAACAAATCGTTGTTGCCGCGCAAGTCCTTCGGATAGTCGGCAAAACGCTCGCCCCGGTAATCAGCCTCCTCCAGGCGATGCCGTTGGATCATGGTGCCCATGGCCCCGTCTATGAGCAGAATGCGCTGGCTCAGCAGGTCGCGGATATCGGGTTTGGGAACGGTATAGGTATCGGTCATCATAGTAGAATCGGACTGAACATATGGTGTATCTAAAAAAAAACAGAGTACAAAGTTAGTAGTATTCAATAGGAATGTATGAATTTTATTGGGTAACATTGTCTTTTTGAACAGACTTGTGGCAAGCGGTCGGCAAGAGTGCAAAAGGAAAAATTTTGATCCTCAAGACTTCTCCGCCCTAAGCACGATAAAATCATATCTCCTTTGGCTGAACACATACACCCGATTTTCGACCGTCTGCTCTCGCGGAATGAATACGAGCAACGGCTTTCGCAGCGCGCCAGGGTACTCTGGTTTACAGGACTTTCCGGCTCGGGGAAAAGCACCCTCGCGGCTCTTTTAGAGCGTCGTCTGTTTGAAGAGGGCTTTTTTCCAAAAGTCCTGGACGGCGATAATATCCGCAGTGGAATCAACCAAAATCTCGGCTTCTCGGAGGAAGACCGCATGGAGAATATACGCCGGATTGCCGAGGTAGCTCGTCTGTTCCTGGACTCGGGAATTCTCTGTATCAATTCGTTCATCAGCCCGAAGCGCGAGATGCGGGCACTGGCACGGCAGATTATCGGTCCTGCCGATTTTATTGAAATTTATGTCAACGCTCCTATGGCGGTATGCGAAGGCAGGGATGTCAAAGGCTTGTACCAAAAAGCCCGGCAGGGGCTTATCCGGGGCTTCACCGGTATTGACGACGCGTACGAAGCACCGGAAAACCCGGATGTGGAAGTCCGAACGGATCAGATGGGCATAGAGGAAAGCCTGGTGCATATCTTAGACCGGATACGCCCCTTGCTCAAAGGGGATGAATAACCGGGCTTATTGCGAGGGGAGGATCCCGATAATCGTCCTCCCAAGAAAAAATAGGTAATTAAATCGGCGAAGGCATAAAAAACGTGTAAATACTGCCCTACTTTTGGGCCTCGATTTATCCGTTAAACCTATACGGCTGTGGAGACTTTTAACTATCAATTATCCCATTTAAGAGAGCTCGAAGCGGAGTCTATCTTTGTGCTGCGGGAGGTAGCTGCTCAGTTTGAGCGGCCGGTAATCCTGTTTTCGGGTGGTAAAGACTCGATACTGGTCACCCATTTGGCGCGCAAGGCATTTTACCCGGCGCGCATCCCTTTTCCGCTTTTGCACATTGACACGGGGCATAACTTCCCGGAGACTATGGAATATCGCGACTGGTTAGTAGCCGAACTGGGGGCCCGCCTGCTGGTGGGGTCTGTGCAGGAAGGAATTGACAAAGGCCTGGTACGGGAGGAAAAAGGATATAACGCGAGCCGCAACGGGCTACAAACCGCTGTGCTCTTGGAGGCAATCGAGAAAGGCAAGTTCGACGTCGCCATCGGGGGGGCCCGACGCGATGAAGAAAAGGCGCGCGCGAAAGAGCGCTTTTTCTCCCACCGCGACGAATTCGGGCAATGGGACCCCAAAAACCAGCGCCCGGAGCTGTGGAATCTGTTCAACGGCCGCAAACATCCCGGCGAACACTTCCGCGTATTTCCCATCAGCAACTGGACAGAACTCGACGTGTGGCAGTACCTGGCCTCGGAAAACGTCCCTCTCCCCAGCCTCTACTTCTCCCATGAACGCGAAGTGTTCGAGCGCGACGGCATGTTCCTCGCAGCTACGGAAGCCGTACTCCGCCGTCCGGATGAAGTGGTGCATACCATGCGCATCCGCTTCCGCACCATAGGGGATATGACTTGTACGGGAGCTGTCGTGTCGGATGCGGATTCTGTAGAAAAAATCATCGAAGAAGTGGCCGCGTCCCGCGTTACGGAACGCGGAGGCCGCGCCGACGACCGGCGTGCCGAAACGGCCATGGAAGACCGAAAAAAGCAAGGGTATTTTTAAAAAACCGCCTCTTATGTCCTTTGATCATTCTGAACTGTTGCGCTTTACTACTGCCGGGAGCGTAGACGATGGCAAAAGCACCCTCATCGGCCGCCTGCTCTACGACTCCAAAGCTATTTTTGAAGACCAGCTCGATGCGGTAAAACAAGCGAGCGAGCGCCGGGGCGAAGAAGAAATCAACCTCGCTCTGCTGACCGACGGACTGCGCGCAGAACGCGAGCAAGGCATCACCATCGACGTGGCCTATCGCTATTTTGCTACCCCCCGACGTAAATTTATCATTGCAGATACTCCGGGCCATATCCAGTATACCCGCAATATGGTGACGGGTGCTTCCACTGCCAATGCAGCCATTATCCTCGTAGATGCCCGGAAAGGCGTAGTCGAGCAGACCCGCCGCCACGCTTTCATCGCTTCCCTGCTCCAAATTCCACACCTCGTGGTATGCATCAACAAAATGGACCTGGTGGAGTACAGCGAGGTAACGTATCGGGCTCTAAAAGACGACTTCGAGCGCTTCTCCTATAAACTGGATGTGAAAGACGTGCATTTCATCCCTATTTCCGCGCTGCGGGGAGATAACGTCGTGGACCGCTCGGAAGAGATGCCCTGGTACCAGGGGCCTACCTTACTCTACTATCTCGAAAACGTACATATCGGGAGCGACCACAATTTTATTGATGCCCGCTTTCCGGTGCAATACGTGATACGCCCCAATACAGATGCGTTCCACGATTACCGCAGCTATGCGGGCCGCGTAGCGGGAGGCATCCTGAAAAAAGGCGATGAAGTACTGTTGCTGCCTTCCGGCTTCAAGACGCGCATCGCGAAAATAGACACGTTCGACGGGGAAATGGAGGAAGCTTTCCCGCCCATGTCGGTATCCCTCCTGCTGGAAGAGAATTTCGACCTGAGCCGCGGGGATATGATCGTCCGGGAACACAATCAGCCCACGGTGAGCCAGGATATCGAAGCGATGATCTGTTGGTTCAATGAACGGCCTTTGCAGCCGGGTGGAAAGTATATCCTCCGGCATACCACCCAGGAGACGCGGAGTGTGGTCAAAGAAATCCGGTATAAACTCGACATCAATACGCTGCACCGAATCACCGATGAGGTGCAGATCGGTATGAACGATATTGCCCGGGTGGTCCTGCGCTGTGCGAAACCCCTGTTTTTTGACAGCTATCGCCGCAACCGCGACACAGGCAGCCTCCTCCTGGTGGACGAAGGCACCAACGAAACGGTAGGGGCGGGGATGATTCTTTAGATCCTCCCCACCATCCCCTCGCAACAGGTCTAATACAACAGAGCGTAGTATTCCTCGAGCATGCGCTTCACGGCAAACTGATCTTTGGTGCTCAGGATGCTGGCGCGCATCATAGACACCCATTTTTCCCGGTTTTCGTAGTACGTGGGCAGCACTTCGTCAAAGAGTACTTCGAACAGGGCTTTGCGGTCGTGGTTGTCCAATTCCTCGAAGTCATCGCTTTCGAACCCGTCGCCAAATTGCCATCCGTTGATGCCGTGCTGACAAGCTTCGGGCCACCAACCGTCCAGGATACTCAGGTTCAGGACGCCGTTCATAGCGGCTTTCATGCCGGAGGTTCCACTGGCTTCCAAGGGACGGCGGGGATTGTTGAGCCAGACGTCAGATCCGCGGGTCAGCATGCGGCCAATGGCCATGTCGTAATTTTCCAGGAAGACGACTGATTTTGGGAAACGCCGTGTCATAGCCACCAGGTCGCTGACGATGAGCTTGCCGTTGTCGTCGAGAGGGTGTGCTTTGCCGGAGAAGATAATCTGGATTTTTCCGGACTCGAGCAGGGGCTCTATTCGTTCCGGGTCGCTAAAGATAAGGTTGCTGCGCTTGTAGGGCACCGCTCTCCGGGAGAAGCCGATAATGAGCTTCTCTTCGTCGAGGCGGACGCCGTTTTTGGCTTCTACAAAATCAATGAGGGCCCGCTTGTTCTGCAGGTGCCCCTTCCATAGGTCGCCGCCGTTTTCGGCGAGTTCAAGCATCGCGGGATCTACCCAGGTAGGCCGGTGGATGGCATTGGTGATGGCGAGGATCTCGCAGCGGCCTTCCACGTCGGCCCACATCTTGTTGGCGGTTACGCCGTGGAGTTGGGCGACGGCGTTGGATTTAGCCGACAGGCGCAGGGCACCGACGGTCATGTTGAAGGGGTTGCCGCCCAGGGTTTCCAAATCTTCCCAACTCAGCGACAGGTTGGCGCCCATATACAGGATTCGTTCGATAGGGTGGGACTCATTGCCCTGGATGACCGGTGTGTGCGTAGTGAATACGACTTTGGGCTTCACGGCTTCCCAGGCCTCCTCAAAGTCCATTCCTTCCTCTTCCATCTTTTCGCGCAGCAGTTCGAAGCCTGCAAAGAGGGCGTGGCCTTCATTGAAGTGGTAAAAATCCGGTTCGATGCCCAATTGGCGCAGGGCACGCACCCCCCCGATGCCGAGGACCATTTCCTGTGCGATGCGTTCTTCGCCAAACCAACCGTACAGTTGCCCGGTGATCCAGGGGTCTTTCCCTTCGGGAACATCGGTGTCGAGGAGGTAAATCGTGGCGTTGCCGAATTTTTCCAATTTCCAGACTTTACATTCCACCTCTACCCCTCGTATTTCTACGATCACCGCAATGCCGGTATCTTCCATGAAGTCGTACTGGTAGTTGTGATACGTGTCGTAGGGACGGCCGTCGGGGCCGATGCGCTGGTCGGTATAGCCTTGTTTCCACTTGATTCCGATGCCGATGATAGGGAAATCGTGGTCTTTGGCCCCTTTTAGATAATCGCCGGCGAGGATACCCAGCCCTCCGGCGTATGCTTTAAAGGATTGATCGAGGCCGTATTCCATACAGAAATAAGCGACCTGCGGCAGTTTTTTGTTTGACATGTAGCGTATGGTTTATGATAGAATCCTTGCAATAGTACGAACGGTTTAAAAATCGTGCTTCCAGTTGGGCAAATTCATGCGTATGCCCCCGCTGAGAAAGGCGTGGTTTTGAATCTGCCCGTCGAGGGTTCGGCGCCGATAAAAGCCGTGGAGGTCGAAAAATACATTATGTGCTATGGAGAAGCTCAGGTCCAGTGCTGCAATTTGCAGACGGGTGGGGATGCCCTGCCCGATTTCATTGCCGAATTCCTGTTGGATGCGCACATTGGGCAGCAGGATGTTGGAGCCCCAGTTCTCGCCGGCTCCGTCGGAGCCGGTTCGGGCCTGCAGGAGGCGCCCCTGCACGAGCAGGCGGGGCAGGGCTTGCCAGCGGGCCAACAGTACCCATTCCTGGAAATTGGCACCGAGGGGATGCGCCAGAGGCTGCATCTGATGGGTATAGGATTGGACCTGCTCATCGTGCGTGTAGGTGTATGGGCGCGCGAGGTTGTGCTCTATCTGGAGGTCGAGGTGGTCTATCCCGAAGGCATCTACATACTTCAGGCCCGTCTGCATGGCGAATTTATTGCCCCACCAGCCGCGACGCCTTACGAGGAGTTCAGCGTACAGAAACTCGTCGAACACGAACTGCCCATAGGCCTGGAAGTGCCGCAGGAAATTCCACTTGCCATGGATTCCGAGCAACATATTGTCCGGGCTGCCCAAGGCAAGCTCTACAGCCCGATATAGAATAAGGGGGTTGAGGTAGTTGAGCTCGAAATGGTTTTCCCGGCTGAAAATGACCGCTTCAAAAAGCCCTACCTGCACGTTGGGAAGGGGATATACGCTGAGCAGATGGGAGGCCATGTATTTTTTGGCCACCAAACCGTCCGGACCGTTGCCGGAACCGGCATTCAGCTCAGCGAACAGATTTTGGTAGTGGAGCTTCCAGATTTTCCAGTTGATCTTCAGATGCAGATAGTCGTAGCCGAAATCTGATAACAAGAGCGACCGGTACCCCTCGCCCCAGAAATTGCGGCCATATCCAAACTGCGCCCCGATATGTGGCGTCAGTTGAAAGCCGATAGCGCTTTGGCTCAACATGAAATCGTAGCCGTTGCGCACGCCAAAGCCGGAATAATCTTTAGCGCGGCCAACCCCGGGCAGCGCCGAATCGCGGAGGAAGCGCTCCCGCACAAAAGAGGGAAACTGGGCCTGGTTTTCTATAAAATTGGCATACACAAAAACGCGCTGGTCAATGGCTGCCCGCAACTCTACCCCTCGCTGGTTGAGGAACCAGGGTTCGGTTTCATTTTGTTGGGCACCGTACTTAAACTGGATCATGGGGTTGGCGCGCAGGGTGAAATCAGGGGTGTTGACCTCATAAAAATTGGCCGGGCTGCGGTATAGGAAGCCGAGCAAGGGCCTGGAACCGGCCTGCGCACTGGTGTCGGGGGAACCCCATTCGTTATTATTGCGAAAGATATAGTCGAGGTCAGCCCGTGTTTTTTTGGTGGGGGCACGGAGCACTGTGTCGAGCAGGTGGGCGTAGGCTACTACTTCCGCCCGGTTAAACGGCTTGAGTCCGGTATGGAAGGGCACCGATGGATTGGCTTTGATCTCAAAGCGCCCGAGCAGGGTTTCTTCCAGGCTGCCCGGGGGGAGCAGGGAGCCCTGGGCAATGCCCCGGGCAGGTAAAAAAACCGATAGACCGAAGGCGATAAGGATGAGTAATCTGTACAACAGTTTATTTGGCGGCATACGTCTTGAAGTATTTACACTCCTGAACGATTATTCTGTAAAAGCGGGTATTGAAATAATAGCGGTTCAGGACATCGAAATATTGATAAGTTCTGGGGGCTCTCTTTGTGAAGTAGGCGTTTTGCTCACAACGGGCCGCCATGAAAACGGCTTTTGCAGACAGCTCGGGGTCCGGGCTGGTGCGTCGCGCCAGTTCGAAGTATTCCAGGGCTTTGGAGCAGTCAAAATACTCGCGGTTGCCAAAAGGGAAGCGCGGGTCGGACACCAGGTCGGGGTCATTGCCGGATTTGGCCCGTTTGAGGCTGCTGCCGCTGCGGAAGTAGTCCCGTACTCTCCAGGCATGCCCGAAATACGACATATTGTAGTAGGCCAGGCCAAGCTGATAGAAGTATCGGCCGCCCTGTTCGCGGTTGGCCAGAGCCCGGTATTCGAGGTCGAGCAGTTTTTCGAACAACTGCCCTTTGTTGATAATGCCCGAAGTATCTCTGGGGCGGCAGTGGACGCACTCGGCAAAGCGTTCTACGAAAGGGCTGTAAAGGCCGTAGGTATCCCAGTTAGTCCGATCCATTTGCTTGTAGGTTTCCAAAGCGGCAGCGATATTGCCCTCGTTAAAAAACTGGGTAGCCTTCAGGTCAATCAGGTCATTCTGTAGATTGATACCTTTGGTTTTGCGCAGCAGGTCGCGTTCATAGCGGGTAAAATCCGTTTGTGCAGCGAGTTGTTGCAGGTCGTCGAGCAGTTCGGGTTTGGGATTGGCTTTTAGCTGGGACATATCATAGCGAACGAGGAAGGCCTTTCCGGGGCGTTTGAATTTATCATACAGCCAGCTCATCTTGTCGTCGAGAAAATCGGGGAAGCTGGGGTATCGTAAGAACAAAGGGTTATCCAGTTTGGCTTCGGCGGCAGACTCCTCCACTTCCGCCGATGGGAATTGGAAGGCGAGGATTTGGTTAGCCAGGTCGAGGGCCTCGAGTTGTTCGCCGAGTATGGGGTCGTTGGTGATTTCTTTTGCCTGGAGAAAGGATTTGCGGGCGGCATAGGTGTCGCCGGCGAGGAGCTCCAGATAGCCTTGTCCCAGTGCCCACAACGCTTGGTTTGGGGTCTCGCCGCGGGCGTTCACGTCGCGTACAAATGCTTGCAGGTGGATGAGTTCTTGCCGGGCTTCTGCACCAGGAAGTCCGAAGTAGCGCTTGTTTTTGTCCCGCTGATCGTTGAACTCCAGTCCGAGCAGGTGGCGTTCCAGGCGGCGTATTTCCCGGGCGAGCAGTACCTCGAGGTAAGGACTGGCGGGGTCGAGTTGATAGATGGCTTCCATTTCTTCGAGTGCTTTGCTGTCGCGCATGTACGCCCGCATGGCGTACAGGGTGGCGCGCTCCTGGTCGTCCTGGCAGAGCAGCATGCACTGTTTCCATTCCTCGTCGCTCCGGATATGGAAGCTGCGGAACGCCGACTCGCGCTTGCCGGGGCTGTTTAGGAACACGCGGGCGTAGAGGTAGGATGCCTCCACGGGTTTGCCGAGGGCCAGCAAAGCACCGGCCTTGTGCCCGAGTATCCAGAACTCGATCTTACTGGGGTCGTGGTCAATCTTGGGCATGAGGTAGTCGAAGAGCTCCAGGGTGCGTTCGTACTGCCGGGAGTAGTGCGCCAGTCGGATAATCTGGTAAGCATAGCGGAGCCGGATATAGTCGGACCGGGTGTTGAGGAAGGTTTTTAGCCCTTGATCTATCAGGCGGTCCATAGCCAACACCCGATTGGGGTCCTGTTTCGTTTCCCAGGGATCCCCGCCGCGCGTGACGAAGGGTTCGCAATCCTTGGCGAAAATCAGGTAGTCAATGGTTTCCAGGCATTTGTGCCGCACCAGGTAGCGGGCGAAGGTGTTCTGCCGCAGGAGGGGATCCAGAGGGACATTCGATATCCGGGCGGATAGGCTCATCTCCTGGAGATCCTGCGTAGAAAACCCATAGACGACGGAGTGCACGTCTTCCTCGACAGGGATGTCGCAAAAGCGGGCGCGCCATTCGGCTGTATTTTCATCGGTTTGTATGCGGTCTTGTCGGCCATACTTGCGATAGAGGGTTTCAAAATCCAGTACATAAGGAGCTCCCGGCAGGGTAGGGGCAATCAGGAGGGGGTTCAAAAAGGAGTACCCCTGGAACCGTCTGGCTTCGGGGAGGCACTGTCCTTCCCCGACCGTGGCGGGCAGCAGGGTACAGGCGCCTAAGAGGGAAATCCTCAGGGCGGTAGTTGCTGCCTTGCCGAGGCTAACGGGCTTTTTGAAAAAATCGGGCCATAGAACCATGAGGAATGCGTTGAACGAGCGTAGTATCGAGGTGATAGACAGATAGCGCAAACGACATGCCGGGCTTCAGGGAAGGCCTGACCAGGTCAAAAGCGCTTTGCATATCGGCTAAGCCCGTACTTTCCAGACGGATACGATCGCCCCGATACAGATAATAGCCGTCAAGATACGTACTTTTTTCGACCTGATAGCGCCGGGGGCCGGTTTGCCGGAATGCGGCTCGCTGTAAATCGGTTGGGTCAAGACCGTGTATCAGGCGGATCAGGTGGCCATCGCGGAACAAAACCCCCCAGCGAAAGGCAGGGAGCGCAATGTCGAAGGGCAAGGGATAATCCGTGTGCCGGCCCAGATAGCGCCGGGCATCGCTTTCCTGGTAGATACTGTTTTCCTCTTCCCAGCCCTCCAGATCGCCGGTGTTGTAGCACATCAGCATAGCGCGGTCCACCGGCGGTACTCCCGTCCGGTCATAACCGCTGAACTGGTGTAGGCGCACGGTAGCCGACAGGCGCAAGCCTTCTGCCGCTGCCCCTTTCCGGATGTGCCGCAGGAGTAGGAAATAAGCAGCGCGGGTACCTGCCGTCCAGTCGCAATCTATCTGTATCTCGGGGATGAGGCTATCCGGGAAATGGAACTTTAGGGCAGTGGCTTTTTTCAGGATGCGTTCGGCAAGGCGGGGAATCTCCTCGGACGGGAGCTGCTTCAGCGTGCGGTTGGTGATAAATACAGCGGGGATAATTTCCAGCCCGGAGCCTTTGAAAGTATCTATTTGCACCTGCGCCAGGGGCACGGCATCGCGGTACTCCGGATCCCAATCCACATCGAAGACCCTGACGTAAAGCCGTCCGGCCTGCACGCGCTGTAGATAGCGCAACTCTTCCGCGCTGAGTTGCAGGGTAGTTTTCCAATGGTAAAAAGCAGGGATTATCGCATGGGGCGCGCGCCGGCATCCCGTAGCCAGGGCTATTGCCGCGGCACATGCGATACACCAGACGACCTTCATAGCAGCCCTTCCCGGATTAGATCGTGCAGGTGTATCACCCCGAGGTAGCGATTGGTTCCGGGTTCGGCGACGAGTACCTGGGTGATGCTGTTGCGGCGCATCAAATCCAGGGCTTGCACGGCCATCGCATCCGGGGGGATGGTTTTGGGGTTCGGCGACATGATATCTGCTGCGATCAGGTGAGAAAAATCGCCCTGGTTTTCGAGCATCCGACGCAGGTCTCCGTCGGTGATAATCCCCAGCAATTGTCCGTCAGAGGACACGACAGCCGTCATGCCGAGCCGCCTGGAGGTCATTTCGAGGATCGTCTGCCGGATGCTTTCTCCGGGAGTCACCTGGGGTTTTTGGTTGAGCGGATAGAGGTCACTCACCCGCAGGTAGAGTTGTTTGCCCAAGGCGCCTCCGGGGTGGAAGCGGGCGAAGTCTTCTGCGCGAAAGCCGCGCAGGGCGAGGAGGGCCGAGGCGAGGGCGTCCCCCATAGCCATTTGAGCGGTGGTGGAAGCCGTCGGAGCCAGATTGTTGGGGTCGGCTTCTATCGCGACCGGGGTGAGCAGTACCAGGTCGGCTTGTACGCCCAAAAAGGAATCCCGGCGTCCGACCATACCGACCAGGAGGCTGCCAAGCCCCTTGACGAGCGGAGCCAGGATTTTGATTTCGGGAGTTTCACCGCTCTTGGACAGGCAAAGGATAATGTCTTCCGGGCGCACCATGCCCAGGTCGCCATGAATGGCATCGGCAGCGTGCAGGAAACTGGCAGCTGTGCCGGTAGAGTTCAACGTAGCTACTATTTTTTGTGCTACAATGGCACTCTTCCCTATTCCGGTGATGATCGCCCGGCCGCGGGTGCGGTATATGGCCAGGGCCGCCGATACGAAATCTCCGTCCAGGGCGGAGGGAAGGCCGGCCAGCGTTTCTGCCTCAATTTGTAAGGTGCGTCGGGCCGTATGTAAAATTAGCGCTTCTTGATCCACAGTTTTTCGTATTTTGGGCAGCCTTTTTGGAATGGAGGGTATTTGACTTGCTGTGCGGAGTCGGCGAGGAGGAAAAAAGGCCTTTTTGGCCCCTTTGTGATTCCCCCGCGACAAGTTTAGCCTATCTTTTTAAATAAAAACAAGAGCAGGTTTGTAAGAGCGCACGAAATTTTTTAGTATATTTAAAGGCTTTGTTTAAAGCAGTTGTAAACATTCCGCGTATTGCCCCGTTTCAACCCTAGACTTGTTGCGAGGGGTCAGCGAGGAGGGAAAAAAGAGTCATTTTTTGTCCACACGAAGGCTTTTTGAGGGAGTATAGCGGCGCTATATGACCGAAAAAAGGCACAGTGTGGGCAAAAAAGGGCCTTTTTGACCCCTTGATGATCCCCCGCGCAACAAGTCTCCTATTCCAAAAATCGTTTGACAAGAGCCTGCGCTGAACAAGGGAAAATTCCGGATCTGCCCGGAGTGCAAAAATACATGAAATATTGGATCAACGTTAGCGCCATGATGGTGAAACACGAATCTTTACAGGAGGCCCTACACCTCCATTTCGGATTTGACTCTTTTAAAGGCAATCAAGAGGCTATCATCCAAAACCTGCTGGAAGGAAGGGATACGTTCGTGATTATGCCCACCGGAGGGGGAAAATCGCTGTGCTACCAACTGCCGGCCCTTATGCTGGAAGGAACAGCCCTCGTCATCTCCCCTCTGATCGCCCTGATGAAAAACCAGGTAGATTCTATCCGGGGGTACAGCCAAAATGACGAGGTGGCACACTTCCTGAACTCCTCGCTTACCAAAGCACAAATGAAACAGGTCAAGCAGGACATCGCGGATAAACATACGAAATTGCTCTATGTCGCGCCGGAAACCCTGACCAAAGACGAAAATATCGAGTTTTTTCGACAGGTAAACATATCTTTCGTCGCCGTAGATGAGGCCCACTGTATCTCCGAATGGGGCCACGACTTCCGCCCCGAATACCGACGGATACGCGCTATGCTGGATGCCATCCATCCTACCACTCCTATCATTGCCCTGACCGCTACCGCTACGCCCAAAGTACAGTCGGATATCATCAAAAACCTGGGCCTCAAACGCGAACAGACTTTCTTCTCTTCTTTCAACCGCGAAAACCTCTACTACGAAGTCCGCCCCAAAGGCAAACCGGAACAGACCCTGAAGCAAATCGTGCAAATCATCAAAAGCGTCAACCGACAGTCCGGTATCGTTTATGTCCAAAGCCGGAAAACGGCAGAAGAAATCGCCAAGTCCCTGCTGGTCAATGATATAAAAGCTGCCCCCTACCACGCAGGACTGGACGCGAAAACGCGCTCCCGCACCCAGGACGAATTCCTCATGGAATCCGTGGACGTCATCGTAGCCACCATCGCCTTCGGAATGGGTATCGACAAACCCGACGTGCGCTTTGTCATCCACTACGATATGCCCAAAAGTATCGAAAACTACTACCAGGAAACCGGCCGCGCCGGCCGGGATGGCCTCGAAGGACGCTGCACGGCTTTCTACTCCTATAAGGATATCCTCAAACTGGAAAAATTCCTGCGCGACAAGCCCGTGGCAGAACGCGAAATGAGCGCCCAACTCATGCAGGAGGTCATGGCTTATGCAGAAACTACCGCCTGCCGCCGCCGCTTCCTGCTCCACTACTTCGGCGAAACCTACGACGAATCGAACTGCGACAATAAGTGCGACAACTGCCGACACCCCAAACAGAAGTTCGAAGCGGGTAAGGAAATCCAACAAGCCGTCCAGGCCGTCAAAGACCTCGACGAAAACTACAACATGAAAGCGCTTACAGACTTCCTGATGGGGGTCGAAACCAAAGAAATCAAAGACTTCGGGTTTACCCGGAAAAAGCGCTTTGGCGTCGGTAAGGATAAGGACGAAAACTTCTGGAGCTCCGTCTTTCGCCATGCTTTGCTCAACGACCTGCTGTACAAAGATATCGAAACGTATGGCCTGCTCAAATTAACCCCGAAAGGGATAGAGTACGCCGTACACCCTTATCCCATCCAAATCCCCCTGAACATAGACTACGAAAAAGAACTGCCTGATACCTCGGAAGATACCAGTCGGACGGCAGTACTCGACGAGGTATTGATGAAACTGTTGCGGGACCTCCGCCGCCAGGAGGCCAAGCGCCAAAATATTCCGCCCTACGTGATCTTCCAGGATCCGTCCCTCGAGGATATGGCTACGCAATACCCCATCTCGCTCGAAGATATGACCCAAATTACCGGGGTCAGCAGAGGCAAAGCGCTGCGTTACGCCAAGCCTTTCTTAGAACTAATCCGCCAATATGTGGAGGAAAACGAAATCGAACGCCCTACCGATTTCGTGGTCAAACAGGTCGCCAACAGGTCTAAGGTCAAAATCAATATCATCCAGGGAATAGACCGAAAAATGCCCCTCGACGATGTCGCCGCCGCCAACCACCTCAGCATGGACGAGCTGCTCGACGAACTCTACGCCATCGTTCTGTCGGGTACCAAAGTCAATATTGACTACTACCTCGATGAACAAGTGGACGAATATACCCGGGAAGAAATCTACGACTACTTCCTGACCTCTACCGAAGACTCCGTGGATAAAGCGTACAAAGCCCTGAAAGAAGAAGATATACGCATGGAGGAAATCCAGTTGGTGCGCATCAAGTTCTTATCCGAATTGGCCAATTAACCCCCCCGCCGGATAGTATGAAAGTCCTCATTATCAACGGCCCTAACCTCAACCTGCTGGGAATCCGCGAACCGGAAATCTATGGACGGGAGACGTTCGAAGATTTTTTTGCCTACCTGCAGGCGGAATTCCCGACCGTCACCCTGCATTATTTCCAGAGCAACCACGAAGGCGCCCTGATCGACAAACTCCACGAGGTCGGGTTCAGCTATGACGGCATCGTCCTCAACGCAGGGGCATATACCCATACTTCTGTTGCCCTTGCCGACGCCATAGGGGGAATCCGAACTCCTGTCGTCGAAGTACATATCTCCAACGTCCACGCACGAGAGGCGTTCCGCCAACACTCCTACCTGTCTGCCAAATGCGTGGGTAGTATCATAGGGCTTGGCCTCAAAGGCTATGAACTGGCGGTAGAATACTTCGTGTCGAGATGAGCTTTATTGCCCTATTCTCGTCTTTCTTTTCCGGAAATACCCATTTTTGCGTAACATTGCGATGCGCATTAAATCATACCCTTATGTTGCGAAAGCTGTTCCTGGGACTTTGCTTTTTTCTGCCCTCTCTCGTGCTGACGGCCCAAACGGCTTTATCCGGTAAAGTCACGGATGAAGATACCGGAGAACCTGTCGAATTCGCCACCGTAGCGCTGTATAGAAACGGCGTGCTCATCACGGGTACGGAAACGGATGCGAAAGGCAATTACAACTTCCCGGATATCGACCCGGGAACCTATGACGTGGAAACGTCTTTCATCGGCTATCAGTCCCAACGCATCACCGGGGTCAAGATCCTGGCGGGGAAAGTGAATAAACTCGATATGAAAATCGGTGCCGGCGGCGGGGTCGTGCTGGATGAAATCCAGGTCGTCGAATACCGAGTGCCCTTGATCGAACAGGATAATACCACTTCCGGACAGGTCATCACCAGCGAGACCATCCGAAACCTGCCTACCCGAAACATCAATGCCCTCGCAGCTACCGCCGCCGGCCTGGCCTCGGCAGAGGAGGGCGGGGCCATTACCGTGCGGGGCTCCCGGGCCACCTCCACTGACTACTATATAGATGGTATCCGCGTACAGGGAAACCTAATCCCGGAATCGGAAATTGACCAACTTCAGGTGATTACCGGCGGGGTCGAAGCGCAGTATGGCGATGTCACCGGGGGGATTGTCTCTATTACTACCAAACGCTCTTCCGGGAAATTCGCAGGTATGGCCGAACTGGAAACGTCTTCGGGAGTGAGTCCCTATGGCAACAGCCTCGGAGGCCTGAGCCTCTCCGGCCCCGTCCTGCGCAACCAAAAAGGACAGAGTATCCTGGGATACCGCTTCTCCGGCCGATACACCTATCGCCTCGATGATGACCCTTCCGCTGTGCCCAACTACCGCATCCGCAGCGATAAACTGAAAGAACTGGAGGACAACCCTATCATCCTGCGCTCCGGCTCCCTGCTGGTCGCCGCAGATTTCCTCAACGCGGAGGATGTGGAAACCCCCAAAGCCCGCCCCTACGAGGAAAGTGAACGCCTCGATGCCAACGTAATCCTCGATGCCTACCTGAGCGATGCCGTGGATATTTCTTTTACGGGCTCCTACACCGATGCCAAAAACCGCTTCACCCCGGACGCGTCCTGGCGGGTGCTCAACAGCCATAACAACCCCTACTCAAGCGGCGGCACAAGCCGGGGAATATTCAAGTTCCGCCACCGACTGGGCGGGCAAGGCGAGGCAGGCCGCAACAACCTCGTGCAAAACGCCTCCTACACGCTGCAATTCGGCGTGGAACGCTCAGAGGGAGAAACCTCCGACGCCCGCCACGGCCTCAACTATTTCGACTATGGCTATGTGGGTAAATTCGATATCGAATGGGTGCCTACTTTCTCCCTGCAGTTCGATCCCACCCAGCAGCGCAACGTGCTGCGCCATACAGATTACCGGCAGGTGCTGCGCGCCTACCAACCGGGCTCGGCCAACCCCGTACTCGCCAATTACAACAATGCCCTCGGCTTGCCCCAAGGGGAAGCCCTGAATGCACAGGTGGGCAAATATATCCTTTCGGATATCTTCAACGACCAGTCCGTCATCTCGCGGGGTTCTTTCATCGCACCCAACGGCTTCATCTCCGGGGTATTCAACAACTCCTGGGGCTTCCACACCAACGTAGGCTGGGTCTATAACTCGGCTTCCAAAAGCCAAAATGACGTCTATACGTTCAATGCCCGCGCCAACTTCGACCTCGCACCCTCCAACTCCGACCGGGGTCGCCATAATATCCAGGTGGGCTTTATCTATGAGCAGCGCCTGGACCGCGGCTACAGCGTGGCACCCCGCAACCTCTGGGAGGTGGCCCGCCAACAAGCGAATAACCATATCCAGGGCATCGCCCCCGGGGCAGATACCGTAGGGTATATTGACCTCCCCAACGCACCCCGCACCCCCCTGCTCCGCGTCTCTATCTCCGAAGATTCCGACAACCGATTCTATAAGGCCGTCCGGGAAAAACTGGGCCGCCCTCTCAACGAGTTCGTCAATGTGGATGGCCTGACTCCCGACCAGCTCAGCCTGGATATGTTCTCCGCAAAAGAACTCAACGACCAGGGTATCCTCGGGTACTTCGGGTACGATTACTTGGGAAACCCTTTCGATGGTGCATTTGAAGACTTCTTCACCGCTACCGATGCCAACGGGGTGCGTACCTTCCCCGTAGCGCCCAACCGACCTATCTATAATGCAGCCTATATCCAGGATAAATTTACGTTCCGCGATATCATCTTCCGCCTGGGCCTCCGCGTGGACCGATACGATGCCAATACCCGCGTGCTCCACGACCCGTACGCACTGTACGACATCATGGGCGCCTCGGAATACCACGAACGCTTCGGGGGGGAAAGACCCGGTAATATAGGAGAAGAGTTCAAAGTCTATCTCGACGACAGCGGCAACAATATCCAGGCCTACCGCGACGGCGACCAGTGGTATCGCGCCAACGGCAACCCGGTAAATAGCCCGGTAGATATCTTCTCCGGCGGCCTCGTATTCCCCCGCTACCGCGATGACCGCGCCCAAGCCAACCCCAACTTCATCAAAGCCAAAGATTTTGACCCGGGCACTTCGTTCCGCGATTACGCCCCCCAGTTCAATTTTATGCCCCGATTGGCCTTTTCTTTCCCCATCTCCGGAGAAGCCAACTTCTTCGCCAACTACGATATCCTCGTTCAGCGGCCCTCGACCAATACCATCGCTACGGCTTCGGATTATTTCTACTTCACCGATAACCCGTTTGCCATCAAAAATAACCCGGACCTCAAACCGGAGCGCACCATCAACTACGAAGTGGGCTTCCAGCAAAAACTGAGCCAGTCGTCCAAGCTGAAAATTTCCGCCTACTACCGCGAAATGCGCAATATGATCCAGGTGCGCACCTTCTTCCCCGTGCCGGTCATCAGCCAATATACGACCTATGACAACCTGGATTTCGGAACGGTCAAGGGCTTCTCGTTCGAATATGAACTGCGCCGCACCGGCAACGCCTCCCTCCTGGCTAACTATACGCTGCAATTCGCCGATGGTACCGGCTCAGATGCCAACTCGCAAAGAGGCCTCACCAGCCGGGGCAACCTGCGCACCTTGTTCCCGCTCAACTTCGATGAACGCCACCGCATCAACCTCAACCTCGACTACCGCTTCGATGAGGGAAAAGCCTATATAGGCCCGGAAATCCTGGGTATCCGACTCCTGGAAAATACGGGCTTTAACGCACAGGCCATCGCCGTATCCGGCAGGCCCTACACCGCACAACAAACCCCGTTGGAACTGGGAGGCGCCCAAACTATCGGCTCCATCAACGGCGCACGCAAGCCCTGGACTATCTCCCTGAACCTGCGCGTGGACCGGACCATCGCCATCGCCAAGGGATTGCAAATGAACGTCTATTGCAGGGTGTCCAACCTCCTCGACCGCCAAAACGTACTGGGGGTCTATCCCGTGACCGGCTCGGCAGAGGATGATGGCTTCCTGGCTTCTTCCAACGGACAGGATAAAATCGAAACGATACAAAGTTCCGCCCGCCTGGTGGCCTCCTATCTGGCCTCCTACCAGTGGCGTATTCTCAACCCCAATGCCTTTGGCACGCCCCGCCATATCTTCGTGGGGACCATTATGAATTTTTGAAAAATAGCCGCTATGCGACTTCGTAATACATGCTTTCTGATTTTGGCAGGGGTGGCCCTGGCACATGCCCCCGCGTTCGGATATATTCACCCGGGCGTCAAACGCAGCACCCCGGCTACGGTACAGCCGCGCTTTCGAACGGACTGCGACAACGCCATCGCCCAGGTTGACCAGGCTATCAACAACGTCCGGGCCCGGCTCACCACCGGGGGCGACGTCTGGTGGAACAGCAACGACGGGCGCTATATCGTGCCGAAAGTGCCCGCCGGATCCCCGGAGGTGTCCTCTATCTTCGCGGGGGCCGTCTGGCTGGGTGGGGTGGACCCCGCCGGCAACCTCAAAGTAGCGGCGCAAACCTATGGCCGCAATGGGGGTACCTTCGACTTCTATCCCGGCCCCCTGAACCCGGAAACGGGCCGCACCAATCAGGAAACCTGCGCAAAATGGGATCGCTTCTTCGTGGTGAAGGGCGAAAGTGTACAGCAGCACTTGCGCAACTGGCAAAAAGCCAAGCTCGCTGGAACGACATACGACCCTAAGGATATCCCCCGCGATATCAAAGGCTGGCCCGCCCGAGGCAACGAGTTCTTCTTCGACGTCCACCGCTTCGAACTGCCCAATACGTCCCAGGGCCTCGCCGGGTTCTGGGACCAGGACGGCGATGGCCTCTACAACCCCGACCGCGGCGATTTCCCCGTCATCGAAATCAGGGGCTGTACCGATAAACCGCAGTTCCCCGACGAGATGATCTTCTGGATATACAACGACGGCGGTGGTACACATGCAGAGTCCCGGGGAGACCCTATCCAGATGGAGGTACAGGTACAGGCCTTCTCCTATGCCACCAACGACGAAGTGAACGATATGACCTTCCAGCGCTATAAACTCATCAACCGCGCCGTGGAGAGTATCGATAGTACCTACTTCGCTGTGTGGGTGGACGCCGATCTCGGCTGCTTCACCGACGATTACGTCGGCTGCGATATCAGCCGGAGCCTGGGGTATATCTACAACGAAGATGCCCTCGACGGCCAAACAGGCTGCGCCTGTCCCGGAGGCGTCAATACGTATTGCGCGGAAATCCCCATCCTCGGCGTGGACTACTTCCGCGGCCCCCTCGATGAAGACGGTAACGAAATAGGAATGTCTTCTTTTACTTATTACAACAATGCCGGTGTCGGGGGTCCACCCCCGGGCACTACCGACCCCTCCACCGCCCAGGAATACTATAACTACCTGTCCGGCTCCTGGCGCGACGGAAGCCCCTTCACCTACGGAGGGGATGCGTACCAGGAAACGACCTATCCCATCAAATACGCCTTCACCGAGCGCCCAAATGACCCTAAGGGCTGGTCTATGTGCTCGGCCCGGCTGCCTTTTGGCGACCGCCGCACCATCCAGGCGTCCGGCCCCTTCCGCCTGGATCCCGGAGCGGTGAACGAACTGATCGTCGGCGTGGTCTGGGTGGCCGACCAAATCTATCCCTGCCCGGATATTTCCAAACTCCTCGAAGCAGACGATATCGCACAAGCCCTCTTCGACAACTGCTTCGAAATTACCGACGGCCCCGATGCACCGGATATTGATTTTGTCGAACTCGACCGCGAAATCATCGCCGTGCTGACCAACGATACCGTTACCTCCAACAATGCCTACGAAGCCTATGCACAGCGCGGCCTCCAAATCCCGGCCGGGGCCACCGATAGCCTCTACCGCTTCGAAGGGTATAAAATCTACCAACTCGCGAGCGCAAGCGTCTCTACCGCCGATTTCGAAAACCCCGATAAAGCGCGCCTGATCTTCCAGGTGGATGTGCGCAACAACGTGAAAAAAATCTTCAACTGGCGCACCGTGGACAACCCGACAGGGGAGGAATACTACGTGCCCGAAATCAAAGTGGAAGGCTCCGACCAAGGTATCCGGCATACCTTCCGCATCACCGAAGACCAGTTTGCCGAGGGCGACCGCCGACTGGTCAACCACAAAAAATACTATTTCGTCGCAGTCGCATACGCCTACAACAACTACCGCGCCTTCGATCCCAAACAGGTGCTCGGCCAACGGCGGCCCTACCTGGAAGGGCGTCGCAACATCGGCGATGGAGTCAATCCTTTCTATACCGTCATCCCCCGGCCTATCACAGACCGCAAACTCAATGCGCGCTTCGGGGAAGGCGTAGCCATCACCCGATTGGAAGGAATCGGCACCGGAGCTAATTTCCTGGATATGGAATCGTCCGTGCGCCAAACCATCCTGGATGGCTCCTTCAAAGGGGAAATCAAATATCGCCCCGGCAGAGGCCCCCTCGAAGTGAAAATCTTCAACCCGCTCAACGTCAAAGACGGAGTCTATGAGTTGCGCATCGTGGACGGCAACGTGTCGAATACGGTGCTGACCGACCCTCCCGTCCGCTGGGAACTGCGCAGCCTCAGCGACTCCCGCGCCCCCGTCATCGTTTCTGAAAAAACGCTGGAAAAACTCAACGAACAGATTATCCGGCTCTACGGCTTCTCCATCGCCCTGAGCCAAACGGAAGATGTCGGCGACCGGGCCGATGCTACCAACGGGGTCCTAGGCTATGAGGAGGAATACCTGCAGACCGGCAGCGCGCCCTGGGTGTTCGGGGTGCGCGATGGCCTCGCCCCCTCGCTCTCCGACTTCGACCAGCAGGTGTTCAACTTCGTAGCGACCGGAGACGGGGAACCGGATGCCGTAAAAGACCCCACCGAGGCGCTCAGCAAGATCGGGCCGGGCTATTTCGTACCCTACGCGCTGGCCAACTACCGCACGAAGGAAGGGCGATTCCCCGGTTATATCACGCCCGCCTGGACCGACCTGAGCGGCAACGCCGTCAGCCTGGGCCAGATGCGCCTCCAGGACCTGAATAACGTAGATATCGTACTCACATCCGATAAGCGCTACTGGAGCCGCTGTATCGTACTCGAAGCAGCCAACCGATTCTATCAGGCTCAGGCCGTGCCTACCCAGGGCAACCGCCGCCATTTCGACCTCCGCTCTTCCCCCAACGTCAGCAAGGAAGACGCCAATAACGACGGACTGCCCGACCCGGATACCCAAAACCCGGGCACAGGCTTCGGGTGGTTCCCCGGCTACGCGGTGGATGTGGAAACTGGCCAGCGCGTGAACATCTTTTTTGCCGAAAATTCCGCCTACGGCGGCTTCAACGAGGCGGTGCTCAACAACGGTAGGGATATGATGTTCAATCCCTCTTCTATCCTGGCGCTCGGCTCGGCAACCGATGGAAGCCTGCTGCCGTATATCGCCGGCGGACAACATTTCGTCTATGTGACCAAACTGCCCTACGACGAATGCAAGGGCATCGAAACGGCCTTCCGAAATCCCTCCCTCGCCAAAGTGCGCGGGGTGCGCGAAATTACCTGGGCCGGTCTGCTGATGCTGCGCTCGGGCACACAATTGAAGTCGTACAAGGACGGACTGATCCCCAGCGATGTGGTGATAAAGCTGCGCGTCAAGAACCCCTATGCCGTGCGTAGCTCAGCCGTCGGCCAGCGCAACGGCTATCCAACCTACCGCTTTACCGTGGAGGGCAAACAAGCCGGCGACCTGGCACAGGCCGATTATGACGAAGCACTCAACCAAATCAACGTGGTGCCCAACCCATACTACGGATTCTCCGACTACGAAATCTCGCAGTTCACAACCACCATTAAGGTCACCAACCTCCCGGCTAAATGCGTGGTGAGCATCTACTCGCTCGACGGCAAGTTCATCCGTCAATACCGACGGGACGAAACCGGGGCCGCCCCAAGAGGAAACAACCGCGCCATTGACCAAAAACAAATCCTCCCGGATCTGGAATGGGACCTCAAAAACAGCAAGGGAATCCCCGTGGCCAGCGGAGTCTATCTCATCCAGGTGGACGCGGAAGGCCTGGGCCGCCGCACCATCAAGTGGTTTGGTATAAATAGAAAGTTTGACCCCTCCGGCTTATAAGCCAATCACAGAGGGCACGAAAAATAAAGAACTATGAACGGTGTAAAAGTTTCGCTAAGCGCCTTGGCCTTCGTCTTCGCCACCCTCCCGGCTCTGGGCGGAAACCCCGACCGTCAAGGCGAAGCGGGCGCATACGAATTGTTGATGAACCCCTGGGCCCGCAGCATCGGCCTGCACGCCATGAGCACTTCCTTCGTGCGCGGTGTGGAAGCTATGCAAATCAACGTGGCCGGTATGGGCAGAATCAATGGCCTGGAAGTAGGCTTCGGACAGGGCCTCTACCTCCAGGGAACCGATATCCGCCTGAACGCGGCCGGGCTGAGCCGTAAAGTGGGCGACAATGGCGCTTTCGGAATCCATCTCATGGCGGTTGACTTCGGTGAAATACCCGTCACGACAGTCAACCAGCCGGAGGGTACCGGCGCGACGTTCTCCCCCAATTTTTTCAATATAGGCTTCGGATACTCCCATGTGTTCGAAAACCGCGTATCGGTAGGGGTCCTGCTGCGCGGAATCTCCGAAACCCTCTCCAATGTCGCCGCTTTTGGCTTCGCCATAGACGCCGGAGTCCAATACGTGACCGGCCCCAAAGACAACTTTAAATTCGGAATCAGCCTGCGAAACGTCGGCTCGCCGATGACGTTCAGAGGCGAAGCGCTATCGGTACAGCGCCCCAGCCCCAACGGAGGCTCTTATCAGCTTACCCTGGAACAGCGCGGCGCCCGATTCGAACTGCCCTCCCTGCTCAGCATCGGACTGTCCCAGGACTTGTACCCCTCCGAAGCACACCGCATCACCTTCCTCGGCAACTTTACCTCCAACTCCTTCTCCGGAGACCAAATCGGCGTGGGTGTGGAATACGCCCTGCACGAGTCCTTCATGCTCCGGGGCGGGTATAATTACGAAATGGGGGTGGCCGACGAGACCCAGGCCCCCGTCTATGCAGGACCCAGCGGCGGAGCCAGTATAGAAATCCCCCTGAGCCGGGAAAACCGCAATGCGCGATTAGCCATAGACTACGGATATGCCGTAACCCGTATCTGGCAGGGCACCCACAATGTGTCCGTACGCATTAATTTGTAAGATACAAGGGGAAGCGCCCCTTGATTCGTTCGGAAAAAGTGCGTATCTTTGTCCCAATCAAAAGACAATGAATGTTTTTGCCACCAAAAGCATCCATTGTCTTTTTGTTTTTTTAACTTTTTTCCCGCGCTTCCAAATGGTTGTACGGGTTCCCGTTTTTTAAAAAGTTTGTGCTATGTCTGCGGTCCATTACATGACCCGTGAAGGGTATGAGCGGCTGAAAGCCGATTTGGAGGATTTGAAAACAAGAGGGCGTGCAGAAGCCGCCCGCGCTATTGCAGAGGCCCGCGAAAAAGGCGATCTGTCAGAAAATGCAGAATACGATGCCGCCAAGGAAGCTCAGGGTATGCTGGAACTGCGCATCAACGACCTGGAAAAACAACTCTCCAGCGCCCGTATCCTGGACGCATCCAGCGTGGATACCTCCCAGGTGACCGTCCTGTCTAAAGTGACTATCGAAAACCTGAAGAATAAGGCGAGCATCACCTACCAACTCGTCTCGGAATCTGAGGCAGACCTCAAAGCCAAAAAAATTTCCGTCAACTCCCCTATGGGCCAGGGATTGTTAGGCAAAAAAGTAGGAGAGGTCGCCCTGGTCAAAACTCCCAACGGCAATATCGAATTCAAAATCGTGAACATCACGGTCTGATACCGCTCAATCTTCCGCGCATGGCTTCTATCTTTACCCGCATCGTGCACGGGGAAATCCCCGCCTGCAAAGTCGCCGAAACCGACGAGTTCCTGGCCTTCCTCGACGTCCGCCCTCAAGCGAAAGGACATACGCTGGTCATCCCGAAAGCAGAAATAGATTATATCTTCGACCTCGACCCGGAACTGCTGGGCAGGCTCATGGCCTTCTCACAGAAAGTCGCCCACGCCCTTAAAGCAGCCGTGCCCTGCCTGCGCGTCGGCGTAGCCGTAATCGGATTGGAAGTGCCCCACGCTCATATCCACCTGATCCCGCTCCATACCATGCAGGATATCAACTTCTCCAAACCACACCTGTCGTTCCCTCCGGAGGAGATGCAGGCCCTCGCCGCTGCGATCGCGTCTAAAATGGAATAGACTTATCGCGAGGGGTCAAAAAACCGGAAAATCAGATACGCAAACCTATTTGGCCATCCTGCCAGGGTTCTCCTTCAAAAAAGCACTCCAGCCTTTCTTGGTAGATCCGCCTCCGAACGAGGTGCCCGATTGAAAGTGGCAGCATACCGCCGCCGCCAAGGCATCGGTCGCGTCGAGAAAGGTATCCTCAATCGGGGTGCGCAGCAGTTGCGCCAACATGGCAGCGACCTGCTCCTTGGAAGCATTCCCGTTCCCCGTCACGGACTGCTTGATGGTCTTGGGGGAAAATTCCGCTACCTCCAACCCGTTGGTCATAGCCGCCGCTATCGCTACCCCCTGCGCCCGGCCCAACTTCAACATGGATTGTGGATTTTTTCCGTAAAAAGGTGCCTCAATGGCCATCAAACGTGGGGTGTGAAATGCGATAATACCCTGCAAACGCTCGAAAATGCGCTTCAAACGGGTAGGGTGGTCCTCAAATTTGTGCAACTGTACTACCCCAATCTCTAAGGCCCGCAATTCCTTCTGGCAAACCTCCAATACCGCAAACCCCAAAACGGTCGTCCCGGGATCTACCCCTAGTATGTTGAAACTGCTCGTTGTGCTGGACATGGTTTTTATTGGACTTAATTGCGCGTGGTTAGCGAGGAGGCGAAAAA
>CAZSMU010000042.1:22406-24767 GCA_964607915.1 uncultured Haliscomenobacter sp. | reverse complement strand
TGACAGTGGAACCCCTATAACAACGAAAGCAGCGTCTGGTTGAAAAGATTTGTTGCGATAGTGCCCCGATTGGAGATCTAATGCACGGTAAACACCTGCGTCAAAATTTTGTCCCCGGATAAAACCCTCAAAAAATACACCCCATCTACCAGCGTGTGGACCGGAATTTCAACTCGGGTATTCATTCCCTCGAAGGGTACAACACGAATCAAAACGCCGCTTGCATTAAACATCTGTATAGTGCCTGTTTCCCCCATGCCGGCGAGGCGTACGGCCAAAACCTCCCTGACAGGGTTGGGAAATACGGTTAGACTGCCTTCGGGCGAGTCCAGGTTATTTTCTCCCAAAGAGGCAGCCTGTAACGCCGGGGTTTCCGAAACAGCCCCTTCGCCATTCTCCCCCGGACAAGGCTCTATCACGAACACATTGCTTTGAATATTGGATAGATTGCTGTTCCGTTTGATAATATCGGAAAGTCTGGTCCTGGAAATAGTGGTTTTAAAAGCAGGCGAGAAGAAGGGATCGTTCTTATAAAAATAAAAATCGCCATCCCGCAGCGTTCCGAACTGGGTCCTTAGCATAGCATCCATAGTCTTTCCCACGGATTTACCGGGCAGTTTATCCTCGGCGAGCAACCCCACCCATAGGTCTATATTATCAACCGAGCCGTACAGGGATTGCAGGGAAGCCGCAAGAATTTTGTCTGTGGTGATTTCGGCAAAGCTCCGAATAGATGTGTTGGTATAAAATGCCCTTGTTTTTTTGTAATCCGGTAATCCATGATCCCTTCCTCTTTGTATGTTCAGCGCGGCGAGATCCAATCCGGAACGCACGGTGGCCGTAGGGCTTCCGAACAAAAAATTCCTCAGCACATTGTTTACCAAGAGGTCTGTTTCATATTGTTTATGCGTAGCAAAACCCTTCAGGAATACTTCCAGGGAATATTGGCCGATCAAATCCACATTGAAAAAAGCATCCAAAAGATCGAGGGAACCTGAACCGACCACGCGGCAGTCATTGCTTCGTAGTGATAGGTCATCTGCGACCATGGTATGGCCTATACGGAAACCTGCTGTTGCAAAGGTGTTCAAGATGTCGGGCTGCCTGGCATCGTTATACTTGCTGTAGGCAGGTAGGATTACCCCCAGCGCCGGCAGGAACTCTTCGTAGGTGATTGCCTGAATGATGGCGCCGACCTCTTTCCTTGCCCTCTGGTACATATCCTCATCATTCCGAAAGCCCTGGGCTTTCAGACGGTCGCAGATTCTGTTGTGCTCGCGTACAAAAAGGGTATGCAACCCTGTGATACCCGGGTGTTCCGCACCCCGTACATCGCCAGTCACATAAGTTTTCACGGTATGGTTACCGTCGTTGGCCATGCTGGGCGATTGGGGGTCAATGGCACTGGAACGCTGCCCATCCAGCGTGTTCCAAGGCAGCAGGTTGCCTGCAGAAGTTTTCAATTTTCCATCTACCCGGGTACGTAGCCAGAGCGCTGTGCTTTCTTCCGAGCCATATACCATGCTTCCGTCAATCCAGGCCGTGTTCAGGTTTATCTGTTCTCTCGGTTTGGAAACCCCTGTACCACTAAATACCTCGCTTCGCTGAAAAGGGATGGGCACGGTGAATAACGGCTCATCGGCCGGCAAAGATATTGGAACAGATTCGATGGTGGCGGAGGGCGTCAGCACTATGTCATGGTCTATGAACTGGCCCCAGACATACACGAATGCACTTAGGTTCCGCGTATTGAACTGCGTGACCGGCTCGTTGCAAACCTTATTGGAAATGGCGCGCGCAGAAGGTCTTTTCGCCCCACCCATGGCATTTTTAGGATCTGAGGCCCCGTATTCAGCGGGCATTTCCCGCGATAAGGGGATAACGGCTGAACCCCATATCTCGCGGGATTTCACGATATTGTTGTTCCTCCCGTTGATAGAGCGGAACGTGGGATGGACCCCATTTGCGGGAGCTGGCCCTGTATTTATTCTATTTTGATGGACTGCGCTACCGGGAACACCCTCCATCGGAGGCCTCACCTGTGCGGTAACCGACCCGGCACAAAAAACTACAAACAGCAGACCCTTGCTACTTTTTTTCATAGAATAGAGGTAATTTAGGCGTTTGAAGGTCGTTTACGGAGTTTTTCGTGGCGGCCGCTGCACGAGAATCCAAATCGGCCCTAAAAGCAGTTAAAAAATATTTTGTCCTATCATTCGATAAAGGTGTCGGTTTTATTTGAATAAAAAATACCCCTGCCTTAATATGCCTGTTTTTTAAAATTTATTTAACGCTATTGCCATGAAGCTCACCTATTGCGGCCACGCCTGTGTACTCGTCGAGACCCGGGGAAAGCGCCTT
>CAZSMU010000042.1:0-22306 GCA_964607915.1 uncultured Haliscomenobacter sp. | reverse complement strand
GTTGTCGGTATCCACTACGATTCCTTTGGATATATCAAATTGGATCACAGCGCGGCCCAAAAAGTTTTCACGGATAAGGGAAAAGCGCTAATTTTGCTGCCGATTGGAAGCAGCAAGCATTTTTAACAACCGAAATCGGCGGCCTCAAGGCCTAACGTGCGCATCAAAATGGGAAAAGTAATCGCTATAGCCAACCAGAAAGGCGGGGTAGGTAAAACGACCACCGCCATAAACCTGGCAGCAAGCCTGGCCATTTTCGAAAAGAAAGTGTTGATCATTGACGCCGATCCGCAGGCCAATGCCTCCTCCGGCGTAGGTATCCTCCCGCAGGACGTCGAAGTGTCCATCTACAACTGTATGGTTCACGGGCACGATCCCACCGATGCCATCTTCGAAACCGATACGCCCAATCTCCACATCCTTCCCTCCGATATCAACTTGGTCGGCGCCGAAGTGGAACTGGTCAGCCGCCCCAACCGGGAATTTTTCCTGAAAAAAGTGGTTGAAAAACTGAGCAACTACTACGACTACGTCATCATTGACTGCCTACCTTCACTCGGGGTGGTCACGGTCAACGCGCTCTGCGCCGCCGATTCTGTTCTGGTACCGGTGCAATGTGAGTTTTTTGCCCTGGAAGGACTGGCCAAACTCAACGATACCATCCAGTTGGTCAAAAAGCAACTCAACCCCAAGCTCCAAATAGAAGGAATCGTCCTGACGATGTACGACCCCCGCCTCCGCCTGGCCAACGTAGTCATCAGCGAGGTGCGCGATATTTTCAAGGAGCGCGTGTTCGATACGATCATCCACCGCAACTCCAAGATAGGGGAAGCCCCCAATATGCACCTGCCCGTGGTCTTGCTGAACGCAGCCAGCAAAGGCGCAGTCAACTACCTCAACCTGGCCGAAGAGTTCCTCAAACGCAATAACGACCCCATCAAAGCACGGGAACCCCAACCCATAACCGACTAATGCGCCATGGCGAAAAAAGTGGATAAACAAAACCTGGGTCTGGGTATCCGTGCCCTGCTCTCCAATATAGACGAACAGGTCGCTATTGACCAGGAAATGGTCGTCAAGGAACTAGCCCATTCCGTGGCCATGATTCCCGTAGCCGAAATCGAAGCCAACCCGTTCCAGCCGCGCAACGCGTTCAACCCGGAAGCCCTCGATGAACTGGCTGATTCGCTCCGCATCCACGGCCTGATACAGCCGCTCACCGTGCGCCGCATGGCCCCCAACGCGTACCAGCTCATTTCTGGAGAACGCAGGTTGCGCGCCTCCCGGATGGCTGGCCTCGAAGAGGTGCCCGCCTATATCCGCATCGCCAACGACCAGGAAATGCTGGAGATGGCCTTGGTCGAAAATATCCAGCGCGAAAACCTGAACGCTATTGAAGTGGCCATCACCTATCAGCGCCTGAAAGAAGAGTGCCGGCTGACCGACGAAGTGCTCGCCGAGCGCGTCGGAAAAAAGCGGAGCACCATTACCAACCACCTGCGCCTCCTCAAACTGCCGCCCGATATCCAACAGGCCATCAAAGACGCACGGCTCTCCATGGGCCACGCCCGCGCCCTGGCAGGAATCGACGACTACGCGCTGCGCGACAGTCTCTTCCGCCAGACCCTCCGCGAAGACCTCTCCGTACGCGCTCTCGAAACCCTCATCGCCGCCTACCAGAACCCCAAAGCCAAAAAGCAGACCGCGAAGCTTCCCGATGACTTCGATAAGGTACAGCAACAGTTCCGAAGCTTCTTCGGTACCAAAAAGCTGGCTATCAAACTCCAGGGCGAAGGTAAAGGGCAAATCAGCATCCCTTTCTCCTCCGTGGAAGAACTCAATCAACTATTAGACCGCATTGAAGAATGATGCACCGTTGCGCCCGCGCAAGCTTCTTTCCTCTCTTTGCCCTGGCCCTGGCCATCGCGTCGCTGCTGTACCCGCACGAGGCCCCTGCACAGGACTCCATCCCCCCCGTCCGCGAAATCGCTTCGGATTCCCTGCGCAAGCCTACGTTCTTTAACCTGCGCCGTACCCCCCCAAACCCCAAAACTTCCCTGCGCCTTTCCCTCCTGTTGCCCGGCAGCGGGCAAATTTACAACGGCCGTTGGTGGAAGGCCCCTGTCGCCTACGGTGCTATAGGCACTATGGCATACATCACCTATTACAACCAGGACCGCTACCAACGGCTCAAAACAGCCCTGGAACTACAACTGCAAAACAAACCCCATGAATTCAGCAAGCAAATCAATTCCACCAACGCCCTACGCAACCTCCGCAACCAATACGACAAACAAACGCAGTTGTCCTATATCGGCACGGCAGCCGTTTATGTGGTCGTAGCCGTGGAGGCATTCGTGGATGCCCACCTACAGAATTTTGACATCAGCGAGGATCTGAGCGGAAAGCTGAAACCTTCCCTACAGCACAGCAACGGCCGTGCCCCCTACCCCGCCCTCGCCCTGGCGTTCTCTTTTTAGCCCATCCGTCAGCGGCCGATTTTCCGTTCGGGGCAGAAAAAAGGGGGGCCAATCTTCGCTAAGCGAAGATTGGCCCCCCTTTTTTCTGCCCGCCGGATTCCGCTATCCAACCGGGACTCCGACCTCCACCGGTACAATCCAGCCGTGGCGGTCTGCAATGCGGCCCGAGCGCATCCCATCGATCTCATCCTTCGCCATGCGGCTGATGGAACGGGATTCGACGGGCGGAAGCGTCAGGATGAGGTCGCCGTAGGCAATCTCGGAAATGTAGGAAATGACGGCTGCCGTCCCCGCGCCAAAGGCATCCTCCAGCTTCCCGGCATGAAAGGCTTCTACCAACTCATCTATCGTGATGGGGCGCTCTTCCACGACAAATCCCTTCTCGCGGAAGAGTTGCAGCAGAGAGTTTCGGGTGATGCCTTTCAAAATAGCTCCATCCGTCGCCGGGGTGACGATTTTCCCGTCCAGGATAAAAAATATATTCATTGTACCCACTTCCTGGATGTACTTGAACGAAACGCCGTCCATCCAGAGCACCTGGTCAAAGCCGGCTGCCTGCGCTTCCCGGGTTGCCAGCAGGGCCCCGGCATAGTTGCCGGCCGCCTTGGCTTCCCCGGTACCGCCGCGGATGGCGCGCACGTACTCCGTTTCGGCCCGCAGCCGGATTGGCTTTGAATAATACGCCCCTACCGGCGAAGACATGATGAAAAAGCGGTACGTCTCCGAGGGCCTTACCCCTACATGGGCGTCGGTGGCAAACATCGTGGGGCGGATATACAGCGAGTGGCCTTCGCGGTTGGGGATCCAGTCGGCATCCACGCTGAGGAGCGCGCACAGGCCCTCCATGAACAGATCTTCGGGCAGGGCGGGCATACACAGCCGCTCCGCACTGCGGTTCAGGCGCTCGGCGTGCATGTCGGGGCGGAACAAGAGGATCCTGCCGTCGGGGGTGCGCGAAGCTTTCATGCCTTCGAACAAGGCTTGCCCATAGTGAAGGGCCATCGTAGCCGGATGCAGGCTAAAATCAGACAAGGGGACGATGCGCGGGGAAACCCACTCCCCCTTCACATAATCCACTACAAACATGTGGTCGGAAAAGTGTTTTCCGAAGGGCAAGTGGTCAAAGTCAATCTCACCGACGCGGGACTGCGCACAGCGCGTAACCGAGATGGGATATTTTGTGTTCATTGTATATGGCTTTCGCACAAAAATATCTATTTTTATAGTAACATTCTAACTTTTTTACAGTTTACCTGATTTTATTTTGAATACGCCTTTTTTATATTCCTAAATAAAATTATATTTTGAAAAATAGTTTTTTTGAATTTAAAATGATTCATCCTCCGTCTGTGGCGCACGGGGGAATGTGTATGGGCGGACAGGGAGAAAAGGGGCTGGGGTTGTTGCTTCCCGCCGACGACCACACCCCGGACGCGATGGGGCAGCTCCAGGGCATCCTCCAGGCATTGCAGTTGGACATAGCCCGCGATGCCCTGCTTTTTGTGGTGCCGGCGCAGGAAAAGGTAGCGGTGGCCCACCTGGCCCGACAGCACCGCCTTTCCCACCTCCTGCTGTTCGGCTTGTCCACCTCCGAATGTGGCCTCGTATTCCCGCTTCCGCTCAACAAGCCCATCCTTTTCCAGGAGCGGGCGATCTTGCGCGCGCCTTCCCTTCCTGCCTTGCTCAAAGAAAAGCAGGAAGGGGGCAAAGTCTTGCGCCTTGCCCTCTGGCAAGCCCTTCAACAAATGTTTCCCAAGTCATGAAAACGCTACTTTTTGCTACCGGCAACCCGCACAAAGTGCAGGAGATGCAACAGATACTAGACGGGCGCTACCGCTTGCTCAGCCTCGCCGATATAG
Source organism: uncultured Haliscomenobacter sp. (assembly GCA_964607915.1). GTDB lineage: Bacteria > Bacteroidota > Bacteroidia > Chitinophagales > Saprospiraceae > JADJPL01. Next base: position 17,967 of record CAZSMU010000042.1, on the reverse strand, counting down.
GGTGTACGGAAGACATCCCGGAAACAGCCGATACCTTTGAAGGCAACGCCCTGCTCAAGGCCCGCTATGTGGCGCAACGCTACCACAGCGACTGCTTTGCCGAAGATACGGGGCTCGAAGTAGACGCCCTCAACGGGGCACCGGGGGTGTATTCGGCCCGCTACGCAGGGGAGGGAAAAGACCCCTCTGCCAATCTTCAGCTCGTACTCGCACAAATGGCAGGCCTGGAAAACCGCAAGGCGAGGTTCCGCACGGTCATTGCCCTTCTCCTGAACGGCGGCGAGTACCTGTTTGAGGGCTGTGTAGAAGGCCATATTGCCCATGTGCCCCGGGGTGAGGGCGGGTTTGGCTACGATCCGGTTTTTATCCCGGAAGGCCATGGCCATACGTTTGCAGAGATGCCCTCCGAGGCCAAACACGCCATAAGTCACCGGGGAAAAGCAGTGGCGCAGTTGCTGCATTTTTTGGAAACTGAAGAAAAAAAATCCTAAGCAGAGATGCACTCCGAGCAATTTGTGGAACTCCTGACCTCCCCCGCACGGCTCTATCGCTTGCCTTATGCGGAACTCGAATCCCTCGTGCTGGAGTATCCGTATGCCCAAAATCTACGCCTGCTGCTCTTCGCGAAAAGCTGGCTCGAAAGCCGGCCGGATGCCGAAAGCCTCCTGCAAAAGGCCAGCCTGTACAGCACCGATCGGCGTGCACTCTACGCCTTTGTGCAACAGCTGAGCACCCTGCTCCTCCAAAGCGCGCAGAGCCCCGTCGTCCCCGGGGAAGAAGACATCCTGGAACTTCGGCAACTGCCCCTGCGCTTGCCGCTAAAGGTGGATTCCCCGCTCCAGCAGGAACTGCAGGCCAGGGAAAGTACGCAGCAGGAATTTTCCCCCCGGAAGCGCAAATCCGCACCCGAACCCTCCGATCCACAGCTCATCCGACAGAAGCTCGAGGCTTTATTGGCCGATTCCTTTCCCGCACAAGGAGACGCGCAAGAAGAAAAAACATCTTTTACCCATACAGAGGATTTTCCGGCCCATGTGCTGCGAAAAAAACACAAGGAAGAAGTGCTGCTTCCCTACCCCACCGCACCGAATCCCGGGGCAGGCGCCACGCCCTTGCCCAAATCCCGCTTCGCCAGTTGGCAGGAAGCCGAACGCGAAAAGACGTTCACCCAACGCCTGAACGAGCTCTACCAGCGGCTCTTCTCTTCCGACACCCCAAAACCAGACGCTTGCGGACCTGAAATGCCGGAAGGCGCCGCACACAGCGTCCTGGACCACGAGGGCCTTGCATCTGAAACCTACGCTGATATACTCGTTCGCCAAGGCGATTTTCAGACCGCTATTGCGGTTTATAGGCGATTGATTTTGAAATTTCCCGAAAAAACTGCTTTCTTTGCGGGGCAAATAGAAAAATTGAAAAATTCAATACCATGACGCTTATAACCATCCTGATCGCTATCGTCAGCGTACTGCTGATTCTGGTCGTCCTCATCCAAAACTCCAAAGGAGGCGGTGTGGATGCCACTTTGGGCGGATCTCAGGCCAACCAGCTCTTCGGCGCAGCCAAATCCGCCGACTTTATCGAAAAACTGACTTGGTACCTCGCTGCGGCGCTCTTTGTGCTCTGCATCGTAGCCACCGTCGTCACCAACTCATCCCTGCCAGTAGATCAACTCCCGGTACCTCCGCAGTAACCGAACGCCATACCTGCTTTTCAGGGCTGTATCCGAGCCACTGCCAGCCTGTGCTGCTCCTCGCGGGCGCTGCGCCAGGCTAGTGTGCGGATACAGCCCTTTCTCTTTCCGACAATTTGTACAGAATTATGCAATTTTGGCAGGTTTGTCTGCAATTTTGGCACTTCTTGCGATTTGGCACATACTGTGCTATAAGAATGGTGATATAATTTAATTTTTAAACAAACCTAATATTCCAAAAATATGCGGCCCATTAACGATCGCGTAGTCATCAAACCGGCGGAAGCCGAACAGAAGACCAAAGGGGGAATCATCATCCCGGATACCGCCAAGGAAAAGCCCCAGCGGGGCGAAGTCGTTGCGGTTGGCCCCGGCAAGGAAGGTAACCTGATGACCGTCCAGGTAGGCGATGTAGTCTTGTACGGAAAATATGCCGGGCAGGAATTCAGCTACCATGGCGAGGATTACCTCATCATGCGCGAGGACGACATACTGGTAGTGCTCGGCTAATGTTTTTCTAAAATATTCTTTTCTGACCCACATAATGTAATTATAATGGCTAAAGAAATCAGCTTTGACCGGGATGCCCGGGAAAAATTGCGCAATGGCGTGGACGCACTCTCGAATGCGGTAAAGGTGACCCTGGGCCCCAAAGGCCGCAACGTGGTCATTCAAAAAAGCTTTGGCGCCCCTCACATCACCAAGGACGGCGTGACCGTAGCCAAAGAGGTTGAACTCGAAGATCCCGTAGAAAACATGGGTGCTCAAATGGTGAAAGAGGTAGCTTCCAAAACCTCTGATATCGCAGGCGACGGCACTACCACGGCTACCGTCCTGGCCCAGGCACTGATCAACGCAGGCCTCAAGAACGTGACGGCCGGTGCCAATCCCATGGACCTCAAGCGCGGTATCGACAAGGCCGTTCGGGTCGTGGTCAGCTCCCTGCGGGAACAATCCGAGCAAATCGGCGATGATTTCGAAAAAATCCGCCAGGTCGCTGCCATTTCTGCCAACAACGACGATGAAATCGGCGATCTGATCGCCGACGCCATGAAGCGCGTCAGCAAAGACGGGGTCATCACGGTAGAAGAAGCTAAAGGCACAGAAACCTACGTCAAGGAAGTACTCGGTATGCAATTCGACCGCGGCTACCTCTCCCCGTACTTCGTGACCAACGCCGAAAATATGACGGCCGAGTACGAAAACCCCTTCATCCTCATCACCGACAAGAAGATTTCCAACATGGCCGATATCGTGCCTATCCTGGAAAAAGTCATCGGTATGGGCCGCCCCTTGCTGATTATTGCAGAAGATATTGAAAGCCAGGCTCTCGGCGTACTCGTCGTAAACCGCCTGCGCGCCAACCTCAAAGTAGTGGCCGTGAAAGCTCCGGGCTTCGGCGACCGCCGCAAGGCTATGCTCGAAGACATCGCCGTGCTCACCGGCGGTACGGTCATCACCGAAGAGAAAGGCTATAAACTGGATGCTGCCGGCCTCGAACACCTCGGTACCGCAGAGAAAATCCAGGTGGACAAGGACAACACAACGGTCATCAACGGCAAAGGCGACGCTGAGCAAATCAAGTCGCGCATCAACCAGATCAAGCAACAAATCGAAGCCACAACCTCCGACTACGACCGCGAGAAGCTCCAGGAGCGCCTGGCTAAATTGTCGGGCGGCGTAGCCGTACTCTATGTAGGAGCGCCTACCGAGGTCGAGATGAAGGAGAAAAAAGACCGGGTGGACGATGCTCTGCACGCAACCCGCGCAGCCATCGAAGAAGGTATCGTCGCCGGCGGTGGCGTCGCCCTCGTGAGGGCTATCGCCGACCTGCGCAACCTGAAAGGGAGCAACGAAGATGAGACCATCGGCGTGGCCATCGTGCGCAAAGGCCTGGAAGCTCCTCTCCGCACCATCTCTGAAAACGCCGGCGTGGAAGGTTCCGTCGTCCTGCAAAAAGTACTCAACGGCAAAGGTGCTTTCGGCTATAACGCCCGCACCGACCGCTACGAAGACCTCAAAAAGGCAGGGGTCATAGACCCGACAAAAGTCGCGCGCATCGCCCTTGAAAATGCAGCCTCTATCGCCGGCATGGTACTCATCACCGAGTGCGTCGTCAACGACAAGCCGGAAAAAGATGCTCCGATGCCCCCGATGCCGGGTGGTGGCATGCCGGGGATGATGTAATCGAACAGTCCTGCTTCGGCACCGACATACCGCATCGCAAAGATGCCGTTCGTGCGCCCCGGGAGACCCCGGGGCGCACGTTTTTATTTCAGTAGACTTGTTGCGAGGGGTCAGCGGGGAGGTGAAAAAGAGTCATTTTTTGTCCACACGAAGGCTTTTTGAGGGAGTATAGCCGCGCTATATGACCGAAAAAAGGCGTAGTGTGGGCGAAAAAGGGCCTTTTTCACCCCTCGATGATCCCCCTCGCAACAAGTCTAATTAGTACGTCAGGGAAAAACCGCAGCGGCCATGTCAAGGGCTGCGGAAAAAGCACCGGGATCAATGCCTGTTTTTTCGCCTTTTTGATTAAAAAAAGCTACGATGTGTTCTGTAGGCATGTTGCCGGTGAGGTCGTCTTTTGCCATGGGGCAGCCGCCATATCCCCGAATGGCCCCGTCAAACCTTCGGCAGCCGCTCTGGTAGGCCGCTTCCATCTTCTCTTCCCACTGCGCTGGCAGGGTGTGGAAATGAGCGCCGATCTCCAGCTGGGGGAAGGCCTCGGTCAGGTTTTTAAACAAATAGCGGATGCTGTGGGGCGAAGCCACCCCAATCGTGTCGGAAAGCTGAAATATGCGAATCCCCATACCTGCTAATTGGTCCAGCCAGCGCTGTACGGTTTCTACGTTCCAGGGGTCGCCGTAGGGATTCCCAAAGCCCATGGATAGATACAACACCAGCTCTTTCCCATGGCGGACACAGAGCTCCTGGATGGCGTGTACCCGTTGCAGCGACTCCTCAATGGTCGCGTTTGTATTGCGCAACTGAAACGTTTCAGAGAGGGAGAAAGGATAGCCTAAATAGTCAATCTCTGGAAAAGCAAGGGCCTGCTCTGCCCCTCTCGGGTTGGCGATGATGGCCAACAAGCGGGTTTGGGTGTGGGCCAGGTCCAGCAATGCCAATACCTCTGCCGTGTCCCGCATTTGGGGGATGGCTTTGGGAGACACAAAACTACCGAAGTCGAGCGTATCAAAGCCAACCGATAGCAGGGTGTTCAGATACGCCGCCTTTACGCGGGTCTCGATAAATGGTTTGATGCCTTGCATGGCATCCCGTGGACATTCAATGATTTTTATCATCTGCTTTCAACAACCTGTGTATGCTTTGCTATTTTTGCGGTCAAACCATCCACACCACCATGAAAAAAAACAAAGGTACGCTCACATTGATTGGTTTCATACTTATTGCACTGGGCTTTCTGGCTATCATCTTAAGTATGGTGGGGCTCCGCTTCACCTTTCTGTCCTGGATAGATGCCCCTGGGGCACTTTTCGGCTTCGCCATCCGCCTGCTGATGGTTATCACGGGTTTTGTACTGGTCTATTTCGCCCAAAGCGACTTCGCGGGGGAAGATTGAGTGGCCGCTCCGGGGAAGGCAAAAGGGGGTTCGGTGGCGCATCCCCGTCGCTCGCCCCCTGGCTTTTTTCCCGGTAAATGACCTCTGTCTTTGTTCCCGAGAGCGCATCGCCCGTGACATCGCCCATCTTGACTGCGATAAAATCGGCTTTGAGCACATTGCCAGACAGGCTCTCGATGCGGATTTGTTGCGGAAACCCGCCCTTGAGCGGATTGGACCCGTCGGCAAACGCATGATAGGCCTTCACAAACACCCAGGCCGGGCAGAGCGCGAAACAGCGGTCGAGCCCCAGCACCACTTTCCGGATTAGAATGACATCGAGGGTCGTGACGGTACCCGAACGGTCCACGTCGGCGGCAATGAAGCGATACGGGTCGGCAAATACCTCTTCGCCCAAGATGTGGCGCATGATTTTTACGATATCGTGCGTAGAGACCCCTTCGCGGCACAAGGTATCCAGGTTGCCGGATACACGGTAGGCGGCTCCTTCTTTCAGGGCTGAAAAAGAGAAAGCCCCATCTTTTCCCGAGTAGGCCCGGGCTACTTTTTCCCCCTCCAGCACTACTTGAGCTCCCTGGAAAGGCTTCCCATCCCGGTCATAAACGATTCCCGATACAGAGCCTTTTCCCAGTACAGGACAGAGTTTGCCCGTCGGGTCGTTCAGGAGTATATAGGTTTCGCAATAGTTGGCGTTCCCGGCATTGTCCCAGGCATAGACGTAGATCAGCACCGTTGGACGGTCGTCACAGGTGAGTACGAGCGAGCCTTTGTCGGGGTTGGGTTTTTCGACACCCGCCTCTACCCACTCGGCGCGGTGGATAGAATACCGCACCTGGAACGAACAATCCGAAGCAGGTCCGGCAATCAGATTATCCGCCCAGAGGGTGACGGCACCCGCATCGGCATCGCCATCCCCGTCGGCGTCTATGCCCGGGGCGAGTGGTGTCAAGTTGAGCACCAGACTATTGACGCATTTAAATTCAGGGCCCCTGCGATCGAGCACCTCTATCGCCACCGTTTTTTCACTCGCATTCCCGCAGGCGTCGTAAGCACGGATGCGCAGGCTATGAATGCCCAGAGGCAAGCGGGCGACCACGCGATACCGGGGATACGAACCACTCAGCACGTAGGGCACGCTCGTGGCCGGGCTCCCGTTGCTGTATAAATCCCACTCAAATTCCAGTCGGAGCTGCCCCGACGAGCAAGACTCCAGTACCTGAAACGAAATCCCGGCCTCTGCGGTACAGTCTGCGCGGGTTCCCGAGGCCGTGACCTTGGCGGCAACCCCGATGAGAGGCGGGATCGTATCTACCACATCAATCACTTGTATGTATTCCCAGTAGCCGTTGGAGCGGAGCGTGGAATCTTCTGCGGTAGAGGTCCAGTAGCCGTTGCCCGGGACGGTATCCCGATCCAGGATGGCCTGCCCCTCCGGACGGACCATCAGCCACGTCCCTTCGCTGCCCGGTGCGCCGTCTCCGTCTGCATCCCGGGAAACCTGCTGTACTTTTCCCGAACCGTCAAATTCACACCAATTGACTATCACATATTTGCGATAAATCCGGAAACAAGACTGCGAAGGGTTCGACGCCAGGGCATCCTGAACGCTGACCGTCACGTAATCACAACCCTGTCCATAGACTACGCGGACGCTGTCGGTCTTTCCCAGGTTTGAACAAGAGACCACTGTATCGGCAGGCAGGAAGATCGCGTATTGTTGAAAGGCCTGCACCTTAATCCGCTGGGAACACACCGGCCCCCGGGCCATCTGCCGCCCCAGCGTATCCTGGACGAACTGCCAGGAACGCAGGATACTCCCTTTCTGACAGGCATCGAGCGAACGCTGTATCGGAAGTTCCAACAGGCGGATATTAGAAGGGACAGACAGGGAAGCAGAAGGCGTGCCCAGGCGGGCTGGTTGGCCTAGTATCGGGTCGTTGCAATACACAAGGGTATCGCCGGGTGGGATACAGACAAACAGCGAATCAGAAACTGCTGAAAAAGAAATATTTACACAAAAGAAGAGCAGCGCTGTCGTCACAGACAACAAGCGAAAGACTGATTGCTTGCATAAACGGCGATGCCGTATTCTGTTCATACCATACCAATCGTCAGTAGGCTTGTTGCGAGGCATTTGCGAGTTATTTTGGCCCGCACAACGATGTTTTGAAGGCGCGTACCGACTTTTTCGGCTCCTCGCAACATCCCCCAACAAGTCTAATCCTCATCATACGATTAACGCTTGCGGTCTCTGAGTTAGTTTGTTCGTGTTCGGTTCAGGTATTTTTCGCGAATAACGTCCTGGACGGGGCGGTTTTCGATTTTGCTGTCCAGCCAGGAGATGATATCCAAGTATAGAAAGGGGCGTTGCTCATAAGGGTCTGTGGAGGCCCGTACCAGTTTCCCTCTCAGTTCTATGAACTCGCTGTGCAGTTCGCGCGGATGGATACGGGTTAAACGACGTAGGAAGCGGAATATTTCCCGAAGCACCATGCTCAGGTCGTCGTTTTTTGCCAAAAAGCGATATACAGATTTCACCTGATACTCCACCAGTTGCGCGTTGCCGAGTTCGAAGTGGGCAATCAGGCTCAGCAGGCGGGCAAACACCTGAATATCGGCCCGGTAATCCGGGTTTTTTTGGTTGAGGATCCGGTTCAGGAACGTGATGGTACTGCCGCAATCCCCGCTGCCGAAATACAGGCAGGCGATGCGGTAGTTAAAGAGCATTTCCCGATGGCTATCCCAGTTGTAGCGGTCTTCTTCCATGATCTCCAGCAGTTCGGGGACCAGGTGTAGCCCTTCGGAGAATGTTCCTTCCAGGAAATGTTTTTTGATCTGGTGGATGTATTTGAACAAATAGAACAGGCTCTCATTGTTCTTATTCGAGAAAAGGGAAGGCAGGCGTTCTGGCAGGTCGAGCAGGCGGGTCAGCGCGGCGTCGAATTTCTTAGCCTGCAGAAGGTTGAACAGGGAGTTCAACAAGTTGTGCATCCCGCGCAGATAGAGCGGCGTATAGAGTTCCGTCAGGGCTGGTTCCGCATCGAAGAGGTCCACCAGACGCTGGGCGTAGCGGTAGCAAAAGCTGAAGTCCTGTGTGATGTGATAATACCAGAAATGCGCATAGCAAAAGTGGATTTTCGCCATGACATCCAGGTCGTTGTAGGAGGTTTCCGGCAGGCGTGCATAGAAAAAGCCCTTGACCAGCTCGAAGTCCTGCCGATTGCGTACGAAGCCCACTTTCAGGTAAAGGCCATACAGCTGCAGCGAGAGCGTGGAAAAGGTGGCCACCTGGTGCAGGGTAGCCCCCAGCTTCCGGGTTTCCTCTGCCAGGGCTTCGGCCTGGCCCTCCAGGGCGCGGGTTACGTATTGCCCTTCCACGTCCTTTTCAAATTCGAGGATTTCCATAGATAGCGCGTGAAAATGGCCGGCTGCCGAGCGATCCCTGGCCTTTGCAAGGATATCCAGGCTTTGCTTGTACAGTCCTTTGTTGTAGAGTATGCGCGCATAGTCCACCATTTCGCGGATCTGGATATCGGCTACTTCCCGGGCGCTGAGCAGGCGCAGGCTGGTGAGCAGCTGTTTGTACAGGTGCGCTTTGAGGTTTGAAAGCTGTTGTTTTTTTATCTCCGGCAACTTTCGAAGGATGGCGTCCTCTTCATACTCCCCTCTTTTTTCCAGAAAATCGAATAATTGCAGGAACAAAATATCATCAGAGGACTGGTTTCGCTTGACAAAAAGCCGGAAATGCCTTTTTTCCGCTCTTGTGAGGGAGTTGATCAACTGTACCAGGTCGTCTGTTTTTTGCTTAGGCATTGTAAATCTTAATTTTTCACAAAACTGATAATCAAATTTTTAAAAAAAAAGGGCCTATATGCCATATTGGACAAAACCGTACATTTTTAGCCAGACTGCCTTTTTTACAAAGTTATCTTTGATGTATTTTCTACAAAAATGTAAAATACTTACTTTGACGACGTAAACAAACCCGAAATGTCAGACTTGTTGCGAAGGGTAAGAAAAGAACCCTTTTTTGCTCCCTCCAGGATGCTTCCCCGCAACAAATCGCTGTTTCGGGTATAAAAATAAAAATTGCAAGCCACATGCCAGATAAGCGAATTTATATCTTTGACACCACCCTGCGCGACGGGGAACAAGTCCCCGGGTGCAAGCTCAATATGGAGCAGAAAATCGAGATTGCCCATGCCCTCGAGGAGCTTGGGGTGGACGTCATAGAAGCCGGCTTCCCCATCTCCAGCCCTGGCGATTTCCAGTCGGTAGAAGCTATCTGTAAAGCGCTGACCCTGCCGACTATCTGCGGGCTTTCCCGCGCGGTACCCAAAGATATCGAGGTGGCGGCACAAGCCCTCCGCTACGCCAAGAGGCCGCGCATCCACACCGGCATCGGCACCTCTGATTCCCATATCCGCCACAAGTTCAACACCACGCGGGAGGCGGTAATGGAACGGGCTGTGGCCGCCGTGAAACTAGCAAAGTCATTCGTGGAAGATGTGGAATTCTACGCTGAAGACGCAGGGCGCACAGACAACGAGTTCCTGGCCCGCATCGTAGAGGCCGTCCTCAAGGCCGGAGCCACGGTGATCAACGTACCGGACACCACCGGCTACTGCCTCCCGGAAGAATACGGTGCCAAAATCCGCTACCTCATGGAGCACGTAGACGGCATCCACAAAGCGACGATATCCACCCACTGCCACAACGACCTGGGGTTGGCCACGGCCAACTCCATAGCTGGCGCACAGAACGGAGCCCGTCAGATTGAGTGTACCATCAACGGCATCGGCGAACGCGCCGGGAATACTTCCCTGGAAGAAGTGGTCATGATCATGCGGCAACACCCCTACCTGGGGCTTGATACGGGCATCAACACCCGCCTGCTGTACCCCATCAGCCAGTTGGTCAGCGATAAAATGGGCGTAGTCGTACAGCCCAATAAAGCCATCGTAGGTGCCAATGCTTTTGCACACTCCTCCGGTATCCATCAGGACGGGGTCATCAAAGAGCGCAACACCTACGAAATCATAGACCCCGCCGATGTCGGCGTGGACCGCTCGAAAATCGTGCTCACCGCCCGCAGCGGCCGCGCAGCTATCGCATACCGCTACAAAGAAATCGGCACCAACCTCACCAAAGACGAACTGGATGTCATCTACAAGCGTTTCCTTGAGGTAGCCGACAGCAAAAAAGAAGTCAGCGACAGCGATTTGCACGAAATATACGACAGCCTGCACCTTGCCGCTTCGCATTCCAAATAACATATCCTCACGCAGAATGGGCAACACTTTATTCGACAAAATCTGGGACGCACACGTGGTCGCCCCGGTAGAAGGCGGTATGGAAGTACTGTATATAGACCGCCATTTCATACACGAGGTGACCAGCCCTCAAGCCTTTGCAGGGCTCGAGAGCAGGGGCATCGGGGTCTTCCGCCCCCAGCAAACCGTTGCGACAGCCGATCACAACGTCCCGACCATACACCAGCACCTTCCGATACAGGAGCCGCTTTCCCGATTTCAGGTCGAGAAGCTGGTACAGAACTGCTCCGATTTCGGGGTGGAGCTGTACGGCCTGGGGCATCCTTTCCAGGGCATCGTACACGTCATCGGCCCTGAGTTGGGCATCACGCAGCCGGGAATGACCATCGTTTGTGGTGACAGCCATACTTCGACTCATGGAGCCTTCGGCTGTATCGCCTTTGGCATCGGCACCAGCCAGGTAGAACAAGTATTTGCCAGCCAGTGTCTTATCCAGTCCCGCCCCAAGCGGATGCGCATTAATGTAGACGGATCCCTCGGGAAAGGGGTTTCTGCAAAAGACATTATCCTCTACATCATCTCCAAACTGAGCGCAGCCGGCGGGACGGGCTACTTCGTCGAGTATGCCGGCTCGGCCATCCGCTCCCTTTCCATGGAAGGGCGTATGACCATCTGCAATATGAGTATCGAAATGGGCGCACGGGGCGGGCTCGTCGCCCCGGACGAGACGACCTTCCAATACATCCGCGGCCGAAAATTCGCCCCGCAAGGACCTGCTTTCGATCAGGCGCTGGAGTACTGGAAAACGCTCTACAGCGACTCAGACGCCACTTTTGACCTGGAGTACCACTTCAAAGCGGAAGATATCGAACCTATGGTCACCTACGGTACCAACCCCGGTATGGGCGTCGGCATCAGCGGGCGCATCCCGGAGGCGTCGGGCGCAGAGTCGGCCCAGTCGTTCGCCAAGTCTCTCGAGTACATGGCCCTCAAGAGCGGGGATTCCATGGCCGGACTTCCGATACACCACGTCTTCATCGGCAGTTGTACCAATTCCCGACTCGAAGACCTGCGCCTCGTCGCTGACTTCGTGAAGGGAAAACAAAAAGCCGGCCACGTGCAGGCCATGATCGTACCGGGCTCCAAACAGGTCGAACAACAAGCCCGCGAAGAAGGATTAGACCAGATATTCACCGCTGCCGGCTTCGAGTTCCGCGAGCCCGGCTGCTCGGCCTGTCTGGGTATGAACGAAGATAAAATCCCCGCCGGGGAGTACTGCGTCTCTACTTCCAACCGGAACTTTGAAGGGCGCCAGGGACCAGGGGCGCGGACTATACTCGCCAGCCCGCTCACCGCTGCCGCTGCTGCCATCGCCGGAAAACTTGTGGACGTACGCCGTGAAATCGCTTAATCAAACTATGGAAAAATTCACCCTCTTGCGCTCCAGCGCTGTGCCTCTCCCGATAGAAGATATCGACACCGACCAGATCATCCCCGCCCGCTTTCTGAAGGCTACCACGCGCGACGGCTTTGGCCAGAATTTGTTCCGCGATTGGCGCTTTCATCCCGACGATACCCCCAAGGCGGATTTCATACTCAACAATCCCGTGTATGCGGGACAGATCCTGGTGGCCGGAAAAAATTTTGGCTGCGGCTCCAGCCGCGAACACGCCGCCTGGGCTATTTCGGACTACGGGTTCAAAGCGGTCGTGTCCAGCTTTTTTGCCGATATCTTCCGCGGGAATGCCCTCAACAACGGGTTGCTGCCGGTACAGGTGAGCCCGGGATTTCTGCACCAGTTGTTTGAAGCCATCGAACAAGACCCAAAGGTAGTCCTGGAAGTTGACCTCCAAAACCAAACGATCGGCATCCCTTCCCTGGACCTGCAGTGTGGCTTCCCGATTGATCCGTACAAAAAGGTATGTATGCTCAATGGCTACGACGACATAGATTACCTGCTCAGCCTCAAAGATCAAATCGAAGCGTACGAAGCGCAAAAAGCCGTTCATTAACACCTTTATTGTTTTCCCATGAAAAAAACCATTGCCCTCCTGCCCGGTGACGGAATAGGCCCCGAAGTAATCCAACAGGCTGTAAAAGTGCTCGATGCCCTCGCCGGGCGCTTCAAGCACCAGTTCTTCTACCAAACGGCAGACGTCGGGGCTATAGCTATTGATAAAACTGGCGACCCACTGCCGCCCCACACCCTCGACCTTTGCCTTTCCGCTGATGCGGTCTTGTTCGGCGCAATCGGCGATCCGAAGTACGATAACGACCCGGGTGCCAAAGTACGCCCCGAACAAGGGCTGCTGCGCCTGCGCAAAAGTCTGGGTCTGTTTGCCAACCTCCGGCCGGTCACGACGTACGCTTCCCTGCTGCACCTGTCCCCGCTCAAGCCCGAACGCATCAGTGGTGCAGACTTCATCATCTTCCGCGAACTGACAGGCGGCATTTACTTCGGGGAAAAAAGTAGGACAGACGAGTCGGCCCAAGATCTCTGCATCTACCACCGATTTGAAATCGAACGCATCGCCCGACTCGCCTTCGAAGCCGCGCAAAAAAGACGGAAAAAGCTCCTGCTGGTGGACAAAGCCAACGTACTCGAGTCCTCCCGCCTCTGGAGGGCGGTGGTACAGGCCATGGCACCCGAATACCCCGACGTAGAAGTCAGCTTCATGTTCGTGGACAATGCGGCGATGCAAATCATCCAGTGGCCCACCCAGTTTGATGTGATGCTCACGGAAAATATGTTCGGCGATATCCTCTCCGATGAAGCCAGTGTCATTGCAGGCTCTATGGGACTTCTGCCTTCGGCATCCATCGGCGAAAAAACCGCGCTGTTCGAACCTATCCACGGCTCTTATCCGCAGGCGGCGGGAAAAGATATCGCCAACCCCATGGCCGCTATCCTCTCGGCAGCTATGATGCTAGAGTACTTCGGCCTCGCAGAAGAGGCTGAAACCATCCGACGCACGACCCAGCAGGTACTGGAAAAAGGGATTGGCACTCAGGAACTCGACCTGCAGCACGCCTTCTCCTGCTCACAAATTGGCGATCTGATTGCCCACCTGATCTCCGACAGCGCAGACCTCAAGATTGACCAGCAACAGATCAGCGAAAAAACTTCGACGATCATCTAATGCTGATTCTCCCGTTTACCCCGGCCTGGTCTCTTCTGTGCCGGAGTAAACGGGCGGGATGGGGCGACTCCGGGGAGGCCTGTTTTTTTCCCTTCCCCTTCCTTTTGCGGCGTGGCGGTTCAGAAACCCGGCGTATCCATCCAAAATCCCACTTGGATTCCTTACCTTTGGGGCGCTCTAACCAAATCGCACACAAGTATGCCAACACTAAGAGAAGAAGCCCTGCATTACCATGCCAAAGGGCGTCCCGGGAAAATCGAGGTCATTCCCTCCAAAGAAACCGCTACCCAACGCGACCTCACCCTTGCTTACTCCCCGGGGGTAGCGGAGCCCTGCCTGGAAATTGCCAATAACCCGGAGGAAGTTTACAAATTTACGGCCAAAGGCAATCTCGTAGCCGTCATTTCCAACGGGACGGCCGTATTGGGCCTGGGCGATATCGGCCCGGAAGCCAGCAAACCCGTCATGGAAGGCAAAGGGTTGCTCTTCAAAATTTACGCCGATATTGACGTGTTCGACATCGAACTGAATACCAAAGATGTAGATGAGTTCGTGCGGACCGTCAAAATCCTGGAGCCCACCTTTGGGGGCATCAACCTCGAAGATATTTCCGCCCCGGATTGTTTCGAGATAGAAGAGCGCCTCAAGGCAGAGCTCAACATTCCCGTCATGCACGACGACCAGCACGGCACCGCCATCATCAGCGCGGCAGCTCTGCTCAATGCGTTGGAACTCGTGAGCAAAGACATCCAAAAGGTAAAAATCGTCGTCAATGGTGCAGGGGCTTCTGCCAGTTCCTGCACCAAGCTCTACCTACGCCTCGGTGCCCGCAGGGAGAATATCTTTATGTTTGATTCCAAGGGCCTCATCCATCCGGAGCGGACAAACCTGGATGGAAAAAAAGCGGAATTCGCCAATGGCAGCGTATCGGCTGACACCACCCTGGAAGAAGCCCTGCATGGAGCCGATGTGTTCATAGGTTTGTCCAAAGGCAACATCCTCAGCAAGGAGATGGTGCGCTCCATGGCGCCGGATGCCATTGTATTCGCCATGGCCAACCCCACCCCTGAAATCAGCTATGAGGACGCTATAGATGCCCGCAAGGATATCATCATGGCCACAGGGCGCAGCGACTACCCCAACCAGGTCAACAACGTTCTCGGTTTTCCCTATATCTTCCGCGGCGCCCTCGACGTGCGCTCCAAGGTCATCAATGAAGAAATGAAGCTCGCCGCCGTTCGCGCTCTGGCAGAACTGGCCAAGCAGCCCGTGCCCGATATGGTGAACATGGCCTACGGCAAAGACCAGCTCGCATTTGGCCGGGAGTACATCATCCCCAAACCGGTGGATCCCCGCCTGCTGACAACCGTCGCTCCTGCCGTCGCACGGGCCGCTATGGAAACCGGGGTGGCAAAATTCCCCATCTCCGACTGGGAAGCCTACGAAACCCAACTCTCCAAACGCCTCGGCCTGGACAACCGACTGACCCGCGCCATCATCAACAAAGCCAAACAAAGCCCCAAGCGGGTCGTTTTAGCCGACGCGGAGAACCTAGCCGTACTCAAAGCAGCCCAGCAAGTACTGAACGAAGGGATTGCCGTCCCTATCCTGCTCGGCAACCGCGAAAAAATCCAGCAGATCATGTCCGACAACCTCCTGGTGATGGATCAAGTCGAAATCATAGACCCGCGGAACCCGGTAAATGAGGCAGAAAGTGCCCGCCTGCTCGCATACGGCGATTTGTTCTATCAAAAACGCCAGCGCAAAGGGTTCACCAGTACGGACGCGCACAACAAAATGCACCAGCGCAACTACTATGGGGCCATGATGGTCGCCCAGGGCCATGCCGACGCCATGGTCGGCGGCATGACGCGCAACTACCCCGACACCATCCGTCCTGCCCTCCAAATCGTCGGGCGCCAGGACGGCGTACAGTCGGTATCGGGGTTGTACATCCTCATGAGTCGCTTCGGTCCCTTGTTTCTGGCCGATACGACCGTGAACTTCAACCCCACGGTCGAACAGGTCGTAGAAATTGCGGAACTGGCCGCCGAACAGGCCGCAAAATACAACGTGAAACCCCGTATCGCCCTGCTGACCTACTCCAACTTCGGCAGTGCCGATGGCGAGGATGCCCTGAAAATGCGCAAGGCGGTGGAAATCCTCCGATCCAAACACCCCGACATGGTGGTGGATGGCGAGATGCAGGCTCACCTTCCTCTGAACCCGGAGTTGCTGCGCGAGCATTATCCCTTCAGCGACCTCGCCGAAAAAGGAGCCAACGTGCTCATTTTCCCTAACTTGTCTGCTTCCAACGTAGCCTATAACCTCGTGAAGGAAGTAGCCGGCATCGAAAAAGTAGGCCCCGTACTCCTGGGCATCAAAAAACCGGTACACCTGCTCCAGTTGGGCAGCTCCACCCGCGAAGTGGTCAATATGATCGCCATAGCCGTGGTGGATTGCATCCGGAAATAAAACCTGGCGGCCCCTGGCCGCCCTCTACGCTATGCGCAAGGAAATCAAGGAAACGCTGACGCTCGGCTGGCCTATCATGCTGGGCAATATCACCCAGATGCTCCTGGGAGTGATTGACAGCGCTATGGTGGGGTACATCCACAGCAGCCAGTTGGCGGCTTCGAGCTTTGTCAACAACCTCATCACCGTGCCCATGATCCTGGGGATGGGGATGACCATGGCCATCGCCCCCCTCGTCGCATCTGCGCGGGGGGGCGATGACTACGATAAGCCCATGGAAATCGCGTTCAACGGGTTTCTCCTCTCCGGGGCGCTGGTATTCGTCATGGCCGTGGGCATTCATTTTGGCACCGGCATCACGCATGTCATGGGACAGGATGACATCGTGGCCGACTTATCCGGCCCCTACCTGCGTTGGATGGCCTGGGGTATGTTGCCTATGGTGTTGTTTATGGCCATCAAGCAGTTTTCCGACGGGCTGGGCCTGACCCGCTGGCCCATGTACCTCTCCCTGGCCGCTCTGCCTATGAACGGGTTCTTGAACTACCTCTTCATCTATGGCAAACTAGGCATTCCGCGGATGGAACTCGAAGGAGCAGGTATAGCTACCACTATCACCCGGACCTTCCTACTGCTCGCTATGGCCGCACTGGTCATTTGGCAGCCTGTATATGCCCCCTACCGTCAGAACCTGCGCTCCAAGCTGCGCTGGTCGGCCACTCGGGCCGGGGAGATGGCCCGCATCGGCATCCCCAGTGCGCTGCAGTTCAGCATGGAAGCGGGCGCATTCGCTTTTTCAGGGTTGATGGCCGGCTGGCTGGGCTATATCCAGCAGGCCGCCCATCAGATTGTGCTCAACGTCGCCTCTACGACCTTTATGGTTTCCCTGGGTATCAGCGCCGCTGGCACCATCCGCGTCGCCCATGCCGATGGCAGTGGCGACAGAAGGCTGGTGCGCGGTATAGGCTACTCGACCCTGGTCATGGCCGTCGTGTATGGCCTGTTTTGCGCCATCCTGCTTTTTGCAGGGCAGCACTTCATCCCCTCCTTTTTCAATCGGGAAGCCCCTGTGCTCGGCTATGCGGCCGGGTTGATGCTCCTGGCCGGCATATTCCAGATTTCAGACTCGACGCAAGCTGTGGGTGTAGGTCTGCTGCGGGGCCTGCAGGACGTGCGCTGGCCTACCGTCTTCGTAGCCCTGGCCTACTGGGGCATCGGTATCCCCGTGGGCTACGTCCTGGCTTTCCCGCTCAACTGGCAGGTGAACGGCCTCTGGGTAGGCTTCATCGTAGGGCTGAGCAGCAGCGCGCTGCTGCTGTTTTTTCGGTTCAAGCGCCTCGTACGCGGTCACAGCAGCCGGCCTCAGGCTTGACTGGTGCCTGGATATTCCGTATATTTGAGTTTTATCCAACAGACTTGTTGCGAGAGGAATCATCAAGAGGCAAAAAGTCTTTTCTTCCTACACCGTGCCTTTTTATTTTACAGTCATAAGCATAGGCATGCTCCCAAAAAAGCCTTTATGGGGATAAAATTGATCTTTTCCCTGCTCGCTGACCTGCCGCAATAAGTCCAATACCCAAGTATGGAACAATTAGTATTAAATCAGTTAAAGCACCTCCCGGAACACCTTCAGGTTGAGGTACTTCATTATATTCAGTATCTGCTGTTCATCAAGAACCAGGAAGACGAAATGCCAGTCACCCAGAAACCTCCTTTGACCTTCTCGGATTTTCATTTCCCTGAAAGCGAGCAACTATATAGTCGCTCAAAAATTTATGATGACAATGGCCGGTGAAAAAATTTTCA
>CAZSMU010000041.1:0-24867 GCA_964607915.1 uncultured Haliscomenobacter sp. | reverse complement strand
AGGTCTTTCCGGGCTTTGACCAGATAGCTGATTTGGCCAGTGTGATACGACAGGTGTTCGGCCACGTGTACCAGTACGCTGATGCCATTTTCCTGAAAGCCCTGAATGGTGTAAGCCTTTAGCAAGTCTTCCGGGGTAAGGATATCCAGTACCTCCAGGATATCCGGTTTCAGTTGGCCCAGCAGGTCGAACAAGTGCTGCTTGGGGAGAGGGCCTCGTTCTGAGAACTCTGACGAGCGTTGGCGTGTATCTGCCTGGCCGCCCAACCCGGAAACGATCCACTGCCGGGCATTGCCGCATACATGGAGGACGAGGTTGCCGGCGCTGTTGGAGGCGGGGTTAGGTCGTTCCCATACTTCGGCTTCCGACAACAGGTGTAGGCATTTTTCAATGCGGGGCCAGGACTCGTCGAAAAGGCGGCGACGGACATCGGCGAGGAAAAGGGCGTGAAACGTGGATTCCTGCATCGTATCAAGTGTGTAAGGCCCCGCAAACGCTGATCGTCTGTCCGGAAATATACGTCGCCATATCCGAAGCCAGAAAGACGCAGACATCGCCCACCTCTTCCGGGTTTCCGAAGCGCTTGAGGGGGATATTTGCCAGGTAGGCGTTGCGCGTCTGCTCATTGAGTTCGTCGGTCATATCGGTAGCGATAAATCCGGGGGCTATAGCGTTACAGCGGATATTGCGCGACCCCATTTCTTTGGCGATGGACTTGGTAAAACCGATAATCCCGGCTTTGGATGCCGCGTAGTTTGCCTGGCCGGCGTTGCCCGTGATTCCCACGATAGAGCTGAGATTGATGATGGCCCCTCCTGTGCGCATCATGGGGCGCAAGGCATGTTTGGTGAGGTTGAACACCGATTTCAAGTTGGTGAGGATGACTTTGTCCCATTGCTCCTCACTCATGCGCAGCATCAACGTATCCTGGGTGATGCCGGCGTTATTGACCAGCGCGTCGAGCCGACCGAAGTCCTGGAGAACGGAGGCGATCAGGGTTTCGGCTTCTACAAAAGAGCTGGCATCGGAGTGATACGCTTTGGCGCGCACCCCGAGCCCGGCGAGTTCATCTGCCAGCGCGAGCGCCTGGGCTTCCGAGGAGCGGTATGTGAAAGCTACATCGGCGCCATGTTCGGCAAATCGGCGCGCGATCGCTGCGCCTATACCCCGGGAGCCCCCGGTAATCAATGCTGTTTTTCCTTGTACTAATTTCATAGACGATGACAGGTTATGAGGGTTATGCCCTGCAAGGTGGGCATGATTGCTAATAGCTTTCTCCGGGGAGTTTTTCTGTCAGATAGGGTGCGGTAGCCGATTCCGGCACCTTCGCCAACTCTTCCGGGCGACCCTGAAAGACGAGTTGGCCACCTTCCTTGCCCCCACCCGGACCGAGGTCAATGACCCAGTCGGCCGATTTGACCACTTCCAGATTATGCTCTACGACTACGACCGTATGCCCTTTTTCTACCAGGGCATTGAGTGCATCCAGTAGTTTGCGGATATCGTGGAAGTGCAGGCCTGTGGTCGGCTCGTCAAAGATAAACATAAAATGCTCGGTATTGCGCTCCTGGCCCAGAAATGCCGCCAGCTTGACGCGCTGGGCCTCGCCGCCCGACAAGGTGCTCGACGACTGGCCCATGTGTACATAGCCCAAGCCTACCTCTTGCAGCGGGCGGAGCTTTTGCACGATTTCCCGGACATCGGAGAAAAAAACCATGGCTTCGTCAATGCTCATTTCCAGTATTTCGGAAATATTACACCCTTTATAGGTCACATCGAGCACCTCCTGTTTGAAGCGCTTTCCGTTACAGGCTTCGCACACCAGGCGCACATCGGCCAGGAACTGCATCTCGACCACCTGTTCGCCCTCCCCTTTGCAGGTTTCGCAGCGCCCCCCTTCCACATTGAATGAAAAATGCTTGGGTTGAAAGCCCCTGATTTTGGAAAGCTGCTGGCTGCTCATCAAGTCGCGTATCGCATCGTATGCTTTCACGTACGTGACCGGATTGGACCGCGAAGACTTGCCGATAGGCTGCTGCCCTACCATTTCTATCTGTTGGAGCAGGCGCAGGTCGCCTGCTATTTCACGGAACTGGCCGGCTTTCTCCAGCCCGGGTTCGGTGAGTTGTTTTTTGAGGGCGGGAAACAGGATTTGTTTTACCAGCGTCGTTTTTCCCGACCCCGACACCCCTGTCACGACGCTCAGGGCATGTAGCGGGAAGCGGACATCAATGTTTTGGAGGTTGTGCTGCCGGGCGCCTTTGATTTCGATGAAATGCCGGAGGGGCCTGCGCACCGCAGGCACTGGAATAGCCATGCGCCCGCTCATATACTTTGCCGTAAGGCTTTCCCCCGCTTCCTGAAAAATGGTTTGGTAGGGGCCGGCAAACACCACTTCGCCCCCGTAAATCCCGGCGGCAGGTCCGATATCTACCAGGTAATCCGCATTTTTTATGATATCTTCTTCATGTTCTACCACTACTACGGTATTGCCGAGTTCCACGAGTCTGCGCAGCACTTTAACCAGGCGCCCGGTATCGCGGGGATGCAGTCCTACGCTGGGTTCATCGAGAATATACATAGACGAGGTGAGGTTGCTGCCCAACATGCGCGTCAGGTTGATCCGCTGCGTTTCGCCGCCGGAAAGAGTGGCAGAAATCCGGTTCAGCGTGAGATAAGGCAGCCCCAGGTCGCACATAGTCTGCAGGCGGGACCGGATTTCCCCCAACAGGCGCTTGCCTATCTGAGCATCGTAGTCGCCCGGCTGGAACGCATTGAAAAAATCGAGTAATTCCCCTACGGGCATTTCGACCAGTTCGCCTATGTTTTTGGAGTCGACCAATACGTACAGCGCTTCCTTTCTAAGCCGGGCCCCTTCGCAGGCAGGGCAAAGCGTTTTGCCGCGGTACCGCGACAGAAGGACGCGGTTCTGCACCTTGTACAGGTTGTCTTCCAACTCTTTAAAAAAAGCGTGGATTCCCTGGAAATAGGCATTGCCCGTCCAGAGCAGGCGGCGCTGCGCTTTACTCAAGTCCTGGACGGGCGTATGGACGGGAAAGTCGAAGTGGTGTGCTTGTTGCAGAAAAGCCTCTAACCAGGTGCCGAATTTTTCCCCTTTCCAGCAGGCGATAGCCCCGCCATAGACCGAGCGGGTTTTGTCAGGGATAACCTTATCTTCGTCAATGCCCAGCACCATGCTGAAGCCCTCGCATTGCGGGCAAGCCCCGAAGGGATTATTGAAATTGAACAGCTGCGGACTGGGTTCTGCGAAGGTCATCCCGTCGAGTTCGAAGCGGTTGTTAAATGCCTGGAAGGGCACCTGGCCAGCCAGGACGAGGCACTCCCCTTCGCTTTCATAGAAAGCGGTCTGTACGGAATCGGCGATGCGGCGTTCGTTTTCGGCATCGTCTTTCCGCACGGCGAAGCGGTCAATAAGCACCAGGACACGGCCTTCCGGGATTTGGCCGATGCGTTGGTTCAGCAGCGGGTGTGCTCCGCCCAGGAAATCCTGGATATCCTCCAGATTTCCGTCGAGAAACATACGCGTATAGCCTTTTTGAAGCAAGAGACCAAGTTCCTGAGCCAGTTCCCGGTCTTTGTACTTATAGGGCAGCGGGATGAAAAGTTGGACCCGCTCCCCGTCGGGGAAGCTGGCGATATAGTCCACTACGTCGGATACCTCGTGTTTTTTCACCAGCCCGCCGGAGATCGGGGAATGCGTTTTTCCGATGCGGGCGTACAGCAGGCGCAGGTAGTCGTAGATTTCTGTGAGGGTACCCACCGTGGAGCGCGCGTTGGCCGTGCTCACCTTTTGCTCGATGGCGATGGCCGGGCAGATTCCCTTGATATAGTCCACCTCCGGCTTTTTCATGCGCATGAGGAACTGGCGGGCATAGGAGGACAAGCTCTCCACGTAGCGCCGCTGGCCTTCTGCAAACAGGGTGTCCATGGTGATAGACGATTTGCCCGACCCGGAGACGCCGGTCACCACGACTAATTGGTTTTTAGGTATTTCCAGGTCAACATTCTTGAGGTTGTTGGAGCGGGCACCTTTGATGAAGATAGTGGGCTGCGCTGCTTCAGGAGGGGCGGTGGCCTGTTTGGTTGACGGCATGGCGTTGCTATTTTTCACGGAGCAGGTCGTTCAGGATTTTCAAGGTAATCAGGTAAGTAGGCTTGACCCCTTCCACCCCGAGGCTCCCGGACGCGAGGGTGCTCCCCGTTTCGAGGGGATTGTCCGAGGCGTAGTATGCGTAGCGCAACACGACGTTTCGGTCTATATTCCCCCGGATTCGGGAAGCGGCCTGGATGGCTTTTTGGTAGTGGGCGCCTTCCATTTCAAGGCCAACGGCCTTCCAAGACGAGTGCAGGAAGTAGCTCAGGATATCTTTATTCTGAAGGGAGGTACCCAGCACGGTGATCATAGGTCCTTCGAAGACACCTAGGCCGGAATGGGCGAAATCCCCTTTGCTAAAAGCGTTGTGAATAGGGTAGTTGTCGGCAGTTCCTTCGAAGACGTGGGCGGTGGGCACCATGATATCGCCTTTATCTCCTTCGAGGATACCCGCTTTACCCATGATATTTATGGAAGCCACGTTGAGGTATTTTTTTCCTTCCACGTCGTCCAGCGGTTTGAAGAGTTCGTCGAGGGTTTCGTAGGCCTGCTCGCCGAAGGCGTAGTCCATCACGAAGAGGAGCGGCTGTTTCTCCCGGACATACGCTTCGTTCCAGGCGATATCGGGATGGAGGCTGGTCGGTTCGATTTTGCCGAGGTCGTAGAGCTGTACCGAGATATTCGTTCCGCTGGTATCGTCGAGTTGGATCATGCCATTGCGGAGGGCGTAGTGGACTACTTTTTCCCTGAGGTGCAGGTTCTCTTCTATGCTCAGCTCCTTGGCCAATTCCTCTATGGGAGTCGGCTTGGTAGTTCTTTTCAGGGCTGCATGGGCGTAGAGAGCGTTCATGAAGCTGTGCAAGTTAGCGCTCACGATATGGATGGGGCGTTTGATCCAGCCATTTTCGGCGATCGTGGACTTGATTTTAGCGGCCCACAGTTCGCCGTAGGCATGGTGGCCAATTTTTTCCCGCAGGGCGGAAGAAAAGCTGATTTCGCGATCCCGTTTTTCGATGAACTCGTCGGTAGAGAGTCGGCCCAGCCAATAGGTGATATGAAAGAGGCTGTTGCAGTTGCCGTCGGCTTCGAAGCGGCGGGCGGCTTCGAGGGTTTCCTGGAAAGTACGCCCCAGAAGCGTACTGAGGTAGGTGAGCGCGACCTCCATATTAAACGACTCGCCCGAGTTTTCCTGATGCACTACTTTTTCCAGCATTTCCCATTCCCGGTTTTTCCGCCCTTTTTGGTCGGTGCTGTTGCGGCGGATTTTCTCCGATTCGACGTACATGAATGTCAGGTGGGTCAGGATGTCGTAGATATCGCTGCGTCCACGGGTCATTTCGATGAACATCTGCTCCTGGTCTATGCGATAGCTGTTGCGTTTGCGGCGCGGAGGGATCAGTACCTCAAAGCTGGATCGTTCGAACCCTTCGCGGCTGATGAGGCGCACGAAGCGGCACTCCTCGATTCCTTTTGGCAGGCGTTGGAAAATGTAGAACAGGCCGTCCAGCTCTACTCGTTCGGGGTCGTTGATGGAGCCATAGATTTCCGGGCTCAGCGTTTTTAGGGCTTCGATCATGGCTTCCCCGGAGAGGCCGAGCGGTTTGTACCCGCCCCGGATAAAAAGGTGTCGCATGGTGATGTACAGGCGCTCGACCGCTGTGCGGGATTCCTGTGCGCGCGTTCTGGAAGTTGAAAACATAAAACTTGCGTTAGAGGCCTGCCAGGATTCAGAAGGCGTTCGGGATTTTCTATCGGGGACAAAAATAAGCGCATTTTCGACCCGCAGGGCAATTCCCGCACACGCTATCAAAAAGCCACTTGCACGAGCCAGGCGCTAAGATAGGCCAATCCCGTCATGAAAAGAAATTGGATGAAGGGCCATTTCCAGGAAAGGGTTTCGCGGCGCACCACGGCCATGGTGCTCATACACTGCATGGCGAACACATAGAAGAGGAGCAGGGCCCAGGCCGTAGGCGGGTCGTACACCAATTTGCCGGTGAGGGGGTCGCGTTCTTTGGCCATGCGTTCCTGCACGCGCAGGGTATCATCGGCATCCGAAATGCTGTAGATGGTAGCCATGGCCCCTACAAAAACTTCGCGGGCCGCGAAGGAAGTGATCAGTGCAATACCGATTTTCCAGTCGAAGCCCAGCGGACGGATGACCGGCTCTATCAGGCGACCGACATGGCCGGCGTAGGAGGCCTCCATCTTCAGAGATGCGGACAGGGCGGCTGCTTCCGCTTCGGGCAACTGCTGCGTGGTGGCCATCTGAACCGCTTTCTCCCCGGCCGCCCGCATGGCACGAGGCGGCCCATAGGAAGAAAGAGCCCATAAGATCATAGAAATCAGAAGGATTATTTTTCCTGCTTCGAGGGTGAAGCTGCGCACTTTTTCCCACACAGCCATCCATACGTTGCGCATCAGGGGGAGGCGATAAGGCGGCATTTCGAGCATGAGAAAGCTGCTATCGCCTGATTTAAGCGCGTATTTCAGCACAAACGCAGCCAGCAGCGCGGCCGCAATCCCCAACAAGTACAATGCCATGAAGGCCAGCCCCTGAAGCTGGAATACCCCCAGGACGCGCTCAGGGGGTACGGCGAATGCAATGAGCACGGTATAAACGGGAATCCGCGCCGAGCAACTGATAAAAGGAGTAACCAATATCGTGAGCAGCCGCTCTTTCCAATTGGATATAGTACGCGTACTCATGATGGCCGGGATAGCGCAGGCACCGCCCGAAATAAGCGCTACGACGCTCCGCCCGTTCAGCCCAAAGGCCTGCATGATGCGGTCGAACATAAACGCTGCGCGCGCCATGTAGCCCACCTCATCGAGCAGTCCCACAAAAAAGAAGAGCAAGGCAATTTGAGGGATAAACACCAGGACGCCCCCCAATCCCGCCAGCAGACCATCCACCAGCAAGTCGGGGAACCAGCCGGGAGCCATTGCCGAGCGGACCCCTTCCCCCGCCACCGCGATACCGTTTTCGATCCAGTCCATCGGGTAGGCAGCCCAGGTGAAAATAGATTGAAAAAGCAGCAGCATAAGCCCAAAAAAGATAAGGGGCCCCGCGATGCGGTGCGTGAGAAGGTTATCCAGCTTCTCGGTGAGCACATTCGGTTTTTCCTCCATTCTCCGCACCGCCTCCCCGACGATGGGGCTAAAGACATCATAGCGGTGCAGCGTTTCGCTGATTTGCAGCGCGACATCGCGAAAGCCGTTGCGCGCTACAATACCCGCAATTTTTTCGCGTACCTCGGCGGATAGTGCCGGCAACCACTGCACGTGGTGGGCGCATAGGAGGCGCTGGTACAAGCCGAGGCCCGGCAGGAGCTGCTGAAGTTCACGGGCAACCCGCGTCTCTTCGGGCGATAATCGGTAGAAAGCCGTTTCCATGGCCACGTGGTCGGCGTGGCGCATTTCGAGGGCGGAGAGCGCATTGCGGAGAGCATCTATCCCCTCTCCGCTCCGGCCGCTCACCGGCAGTACGGGCGTGTCGAGTTTGCGGGACAAGAGGCCGGAGTCTATCACCTGCCCCTGTGCAGCGGCTACATCCGACATATTCAGCGCCAGCACCATGGGGAAGCCGGCATCTTTTATCTGGGTAAAAAGAAGAAGATGCGTTTCAAGACGCGTGGCGTCGGCCACATAGAGGACTGCATCCGGGTAATCGGAGTCGGCCGGATTGACCAGGGTCTGGACTACGAGGCGTTCATCCGCAGAGTTTGGATAAAGGCTGTAGGTGCCGGGAAAATCGATTAGTTCGACTCCATGACCTGCGGGCAGCCCCATGAGCGCACCCGATTTTCGCTCTACGGTCACTCCGGGGAAGTTGCCTACTTTCTGCTGTAGGCCGGTGAGCAGGTTGAAGATAGAGGTCTTCCCGCAATTCGGGTTTCCCAGGACGGCAATGCGGTAGGGCCTGTTTTTTTCCACGATAGAGGCACGAGATTAACGCAGTACGATACTAGCCGCTTCCTCACGGCGCAGGGCGAGGAGCAACTTGTCGGCCTTGATGTAACAACCCCCTCCGAAGGGCGCCTGGCGGACGATTTTGACCACAGCGCCCGGTAGGACTCCCATAGCCATGAACTTACAGGCCATCCGTTCGTTGGTAAAATGGGATACAAACCCCGATTTCCCCGCTGCTGCATCTGTGAGCGGTATCCCGCTTTTCCATGGTGCTACCACAATCGCTTATTTTGATTTAATCTAATTAACAAAAGTAGCGCTAAATTAGGGGCTTTGTTCATACATGCAACTGCGAAAAGTCACCAAACCGGAAAAATACCCAGTATTTTTTTAAAATACCTAAAATTAGGTAAAAACATCCCCTCTTTTCCGATTACAGATTTTACAAAAATACCTGTTTTGTTTGTTGAACTTTTTTTAAAATATTATATTTATATCGTGATTATTTCAGATAATAATTTTACATTTATAGGAATTTTCAAAAAGCAAGACGTCTTTTGAAAAGAAGAGCTATGGAGAGGTACTACGACTATATCATTGCGGGGGGAGGTTGTGCCGGTTTGCAACTCGCTTTAGGGTTGGCGGCTGAGACATCCCTTGCCCCCTGTCGTATATTGATCGTGGACCGTGCGCCCAAAGCGGGGAATGACCGGACCTGGTGTTTTTGGTCGCAGCACTCGGGGCCTTACTCCGGCCTACTCTGCAAAACCTGGGACCGGCTGAGCGTATCTGCCCCCGGATTCGACCGGGTTGAGTCCATAGCTCCCTATTCGTACGGCATGTTGCGCAGCGCTGATTTTTATGCGCACGCGTATACAGAGTTAGCCAAACACCCCGGTATTCAGTTTTACTACGGCGAGATTGGGCGCATTGCCGAGGAGACAGGACGCGGAGTAGTGTGGGTGGACGGCATGCGCTTTGAGGCGCGCTACGTGTTCAACAGTTGTATTAGCCAGGAGCAGTTGCAGCCCCGGGAGGGCTATGCTCCGTTTTGGCAACACTTCAAGGGATGGTGGATTCGGGCGGAGAAAGCAGTCTTCGACCCCGGAACCGCAACCTTGATGGACTTCCGGGTAGCCCAGTCTGGCGGGCTCTCCTTCATGTATGTACTGCCGCTGTCCCCATCGGAGGCGTTGGTAGAATACACGGTGTTTTCGCCTGCTCTGCTGGACGATTCGCAATACGACGAGGTCTTATCGGGATATACGGGAAAATTATTGTCGGGAAGCGACTACGCCATCCTGGAAACCGAAAAAGGGGTGATTCCGATGTTCCCCCTGCAAGAAGCCCGTCCTGCTGCCGGTGTCGTTATCCCTATCGGCAGTTTGGGCGGGGCAGTAAAACCGACAACCGGGTACGCCTTCATGCGCATACAGTCGGATACCCGGGACATCCTGGATTGCCTGCGGCGGGGGGAAGCCCCTGTAAAAAGGTCTCCGGCAGGCCGTTTTAGCTGGTACGACAGCCTGCTGCTGCACCTCTTGCAACACCACCCAGGCATGGGAGTAGCCATCTTCAGCTCGCTGTTCCGCAGAAACCCCTATCGGTTGATCCTGCGGTTTTTGGATGAACAGACGGCCCCCGTGCAGGAGGTCCGCATTTTTTCAGGTCTCCCGGTTGGTCTTTTTTCAAAGGCGGCGGTGGAGTTGTGGGCCAGGCGCTTCTTTCGACGCTGGCAATTCAGCAAAGGCGCGCACCCCGCGGCAAACCCATATTCACCATGACACCAAAAGGACAGCGATTGACCCGAATGCTCTGGGCCGGGGGCCTGGCGATTATGTTCATGGGTTGGTGTTTGCCCCAGCTCATGGAGCAGGCTTCCCTTCCTCTGGCCCTGGTGCTCATCGCCGGCATCGGCATCCCGCATGGGGCTACCGATCAACTTTTATTCCTGCAGATGAGCCGCCTGGCTGGAAAAGTGCAGGGCTTGCCGGTATTTTATTTGGCATACCTGGGTTTGATCCTCGCGTATGCCCTGCTCTGGTTCGTTTTCCCCTGGCTCGGGTTTGTGTTTTTCATAGCGCTGTCCATCTACCATTTTGGGCAATCCGACTGGGATGCGACCCTGCCCCGCGACGCGACCAACTGGCCCTACTTCGTTTGTTGGGGCGGCTTTGTGCTGCTCACCCCTGTTTTATGGCACTATGAAAGCAGCAAGCCCATCGTGGAGGCCATTGTGCGGACAGAATTGCCCTCCTGGGCTCCTTCCACCTATACTGCAGCTGCTGTTGCCCTGCCCATCCTGAACCTTTGCCTGCTCCTTTGGGGTGTAGCCGTACGGCGGTTATCGCCGGAGGCTTTCCGCATGGGGTTGGCCCAGCTCTTCTTCCTGTTGGTACTTTTTATCAGCACCCCTCTGTTGCTGGGCTTCGCTTTGTATTTTGCCGGATGGCATGCCCTGCACTCCATGCAGGACCAGATTTCTTTTTTAAGAATCGCACGGGGAGCGTATTCCTGGAAGCACTATGTGCGGGACGCGGCTGCTTTCTCCCTGCTGGCCCTGGCAGGCATCGGAGCGGCCATCTGGTTCTTTCGCAGCGGCGGGTTGACAGAGGCCCTGGGGGTTTTGTTTATGGGCATTGCCGCCATAACCCTGCCGCACATGATCCTGATGGATCAATTATACAAGCGTTTTGGCGTGAATATTCATACGGGAAATGAATTTTTTAGGGGATAATTATTGCGCGTTTGTCTTTTTTTTAAACATAAATTCTGAATCATTGTTAGGACTTCATTATTTTTTATAAAACCCAATTTTATCATGGAAGCATTATTAAACAACACACTTTTCCTGGCGACGCTAAAGTCGGGCGACTATGTAGGCTTTACGTTCTTTATCGGCTCGATGGCCATGCTGGCTTCGACCGTGTTCTTTTTCGTGCAGATGACGCGCGTAGAAGGCAAATGGAAGGATTCCCTGCTCGTATCCGGTATGATCACGGGTATCGCAGCCGTCCACTACTTCTATATGCGGAGCTTCTGGGCGGAAAACGGCACCTCCCCCACGGAATTCCGCTACATTGACTGGATTCTGACGGTACCCCTCATGTGCGTGGAATTCTACCTGATCCTCAAGGCCTTCGGCGCTACGAAAGGGCTGCTCTGGCGCATGATCTTCTGGTCCTTGTGGATGCTCGTAACGGGCTACCTGGGCGAGACGGTCTTCCGCGACCAGTCTCCTCTCTGGGGAGCTATCTCGACGGTAGGCTATGCTTTCATCTTCTATGATGTATGGTTTGGCCATGCCAAGAAACTTGCCATGGGCTCGGGCGATGGAGCACTGCAAAGCGCTGTCAAGACGCTCGGCTGGTTCATCCTCGTAGGTTGGGCTATCTACCCCATCGGCTATATGGCCATCCCCGGTGGCTTGCTGTCTGGCGCACTTCCCCTGGAAGCCATGGACATCATCTATAACATCGGTGACGCCGTGAACAAAATCGGCTTTGGCCTGGTCATCTATTCGCTGGCCGTATCCAAGTAACAGAAAGTTCCTTTCGAGGAATCGTCTTTCTTACCCGCACGGAAATCCCGTTTTCGCCCTGTGAAGACTGGGTTTTCGTGCGTGTATAAAGTCTGGTTGCAAGAACCCGTGAGGTGAGAAAAGGGTCGTTTCCTTTACCATTGCGGCAGCCCGAACCAAAAAAGAAAAAATCCTGCTGCCCTTTTTGGAGATAGGCAACAGGACGAAGCATTATTAAACGGGGCAAAATTAATTTTTTTGCCGATTCAAACAAGAAACTTCCGTTAATTATTTATCCAGACTTATTGCGAGGGGTCGGTGAGGAGGCAAAAGCCTTGCTGACCCCTCTCCGTTGTCTCTAGGCAGAGACCCTTTTTCCGAATACCCCTTCCCAGCGAATAGGCTTCCCCTATACCGCCGTTCTTCGCCTACCGATTGGAATGTGCTTACCGTTCCAACATTCCTTTGAGACGAGCGATTTCCAGGTCGCGCGTGCGCAGCACTTCCTCCAGGGAATCCACCTGCGATTCCAGCCGTCGGATCTGTTCGTTTTTCCCCCCGAACAGCGGTGTAGAGGCTCCGCCTTGCGCCGATTCGGTCTGTTGCCCCATTCCAAGAAGCTTTTTGATGTTCGCCACCCCATCCTGGCCATTAGCATACGAAGCGATGATATACGCCAGCGGAGCCAGGATGAGCATCAAGATGAAAAAGCGGGCGAAGCCCGTGAGTTTAAGCCCTCTTGCCATTGTTTCTTTTTTGCCTTGCAATATAGCAAAGCAATGTAGAATTTACTGGAATAAGAAAATCCTTCGCCCTATTTTTGCGACGAAATAACCTGCCACGCCGATGCAAGAGGCTTATATTTTCGATGCGGTGCGCACGCCCCGCGACTACCGCAAAGAAGGAAACCCCTACGATGAAATCAAACCGGTGGACTTGCTGGTACTTCTACTGAAAGCGCTACAGACCCGCAACCGGCTAAACACAGCCCAAGTGGACGATGTACTCATCGGTGCGGTACTACCCTTGGAAGACTACGGAATCAACATCGCCCGTGCAGGTATCCTGAAGGCTGGCTGGCCCGCAGGGGTCAGCGGTATGACGCTCAACCGAAACGCCGCCTCCGGGCTTTCGGCCATCAATTTTGCCGCGACAAAGGTCCAGGGTGGCGTGGATGGATTGGTCATCGCTGGAGGGCTCGACAGCCGCAGCCGCGACAGCTACCGCGGTCAAGAAACCGACTTCGCCGGTGACCCGGAATGGCTCCACCTGACCCGCTACATCCCCGCCAGTCTCGCCGCCGACCTATTGGCCACCATGCACGGCATCGGACGCGAAGAAGCTGACCGGTTTGCACGGCACTCGGTGCAAAAAGCAATGGCCGCCCTTGAGAGGGATGCTTTCGGCCATGCGGTAGTCCCCCTGCACGACCGGAACGGCTTGCCTTTGCTCCCCTGCGACCAGTTGCGCAGGCACCTGCTCGACGAAGGGGCATTAGAGGGGTTCGCACCCTTTCACCAACACCTACCCAGCCCCGGCTTCGGCGAGATCGCACTCGCCCAATTCCCGGAAGTAGAACGCATCCGACCTATCCATACCGAAGGAAATTCCGCCCCCTCCATAGACGGGGCAGCCCTAGCGTTATTGGGCAGCCTCGAAAAAGGGCTCGCCCTGGGCCTGACCCCCCGGGCGAGGATACGCGCGATGAGCCATACCTGTACCGATCCCGTGCTCATATATCAGGGCGCCGTACAAGCCGCCCGAAAATGCCTCACCCTCGCCGGCATGGAAGCAGGCGATATCGAAATCTGGCAAACGAATGAACCTTTCGCCGCCGCCCCCCTCTACTTCCAGCGCGAACTCGACATCCCCGAGGACAGGTTCAATATCCACGGCGGGGCCATCGCACTGGGCAACGCCATCGGCGCCAGCGGGGCCATCCTCATCGGTATGCTCATAGAACAACTGGAACAGACCGGCAAACAGACCGGACTGGCCGCCATTACCGCAGAGGGCGGCATCGGAGTAGCTACTTTAATCGAACGACTATGATCCGCTATCAAAAGGACACCGATAATATCGTCACCCTCACCCTCGATATGGACAACCGGGAGGAAAATGTCATGAACCAGAAAATCTGGTCGGCCTTCGTACCCGTCCTCCAGCAGTTGAAAGTAGAAAAAAAACAGGGCAGGCTCCGCGGGGTAATCCTGGCCTCCGCCAAAAAGACCTTTATGGCCGGTGGAGACCTGGAGTATATCTACCAGGCCGAGGATGCCGCAGAGATCTTCGCCGCTGCCGAGGGAATGAAGACCTTCCTGCGCGACCTCGAAAGTCCGGGTGTACCCGTAGTGGCCGCTATCAACGGTAGTGCCCTGGGAGCCGGCTTCGAACTCGCCCTGGGCTGCCACCACCGCATTGTACTCGATAACCCCAAAATCCAAGTCGGGTTGCCGGAAGTCGAAATCGGACTCATCCCGGCAGGCGGCAGCATCGTACGCCTGATGTGGCTCCTCGGCATCGAAAAAGCGTTCCCCATCCTCGCCGGCGGAAAGCGCTACGATCCCCGCGGCGCTCTGCAAGCCGGTATCGTGGACGAATTGTCGGCATCGCCCAAGGAAACGCTGCAAAAGGCCAAAGCGTGGCTCATGCGCACCCGCGAAGGACGCCGGCCCTGGGATACCCCCGGCCGCGTCATCCCCGGCGGCTCCGCCCGCGAGCCCGCGACCGCTCGGAAAATCATGGCCTTCTCTGCCGCCCTCAACGGGCAAAATTTCGACAACTACCCCGCGCCGCGCGCCATCTTGCATATCCTGACCGAGGCTTCCAAGGTGGGCTTCGATGTAGCTTGCCGCCTGGAAAGCCGATATTACACCGAACTGGTGCGCAGCCGGCAGTGCAAAAACATGGTCAAGGCATTCTGGTTCGATGCCAACTATATCAAAGCGGGCAACGACCGCCCCAAAGGGTACGGGCGCTTCCGACCCCAAACCGTCGGCGTCATCGGCGCCGGAACGATGGGCTCCGGCATCGCCCTGACCTGCCTGCAGAACGGCCTCAGCGTTGTACTCAAAGACGTATCCCAGCCCATCGCCGCACGCGGCGTGGAATTCATACGCCAACGCCTCGACGAACAGGTGGCCAACAGCACCCTGCTGCAGGAAGAACGCGATGCCCTTCTCAAAAAGATACAAGCCACCGATAACCCCGCGGATTTCCAGTCTTGTGACCTGGTCATCGAAGCGGTGTTCGAAAGCCGGCAAGTCAAGCAAAAAGTAGTACGGGAAGCCGAATCCTGCCTCGAGGAACAGGCCTTTATCGCCAGCAATACCGTCTCCATCCCCATCACTACACTGGCAGACGCTTGTGCCCAGCCAGGCCGATTCATAGGGCTGCACTTTTTTCACCCGGTCACCGATACGCGGCTCGTCGAGATTGTGCGCGGAAAAGAAACGTCGGAAGAAACCATTGCCCGCGCCTTTGACTTTGTGCGCGCCATCGGAAAAACCCCTATTCTGGTAAAAGATATATGGGGTTTTTATGCCGCCCGCGTACAAAACACCTACATCCTGGAGGGAATAGCCATGCTGCAGGAAGGATACCCGGCAGCCGTCATCGAAAACCTGGGCTTACAGGCAGGCATGCCCAAAAGCCCTCTCGCCCTGGCCGACGAACTGGGCCTGGAACTCGTCCTGCGCTACGAACAACAGGCAGCAACCCACTACGGACCTAAGTACATCCAACATCCTGCAGCCGACCTCGCACGCTCCTTCCTGGATACCCTGCGCCGGCCTGGCAAGGCCCGGCAAGAAGGCTTTTATACCTACACTGCCGACGGACGGAAGCACCTATGGCCGGAAATGCAGGATGTGCTGCCGGCAGTACACCCTGATTACCAACGGCAGGAAGTGATTGACCGCCTCCTGATCGTACAGGTACTGGAGGCCGTCTGGTGCATGCAGGAGGGCGTAATCCAATCTGTGGCTGCTGCCAACCTGGGCAGCATCTACGGCTGGGGCTTCCCTGCCTGCAAAGGCGGTGTCATTCAGTTCATAGAGGATTACGGCCGGGAGGCGTTCGTAGAAAAATGCCGCGAACTGGAACAACGCTTTGGCCCCCGCTTCAAAGTCCCCAAATTTTTGGGGAAGCTATAGCCTATCCGGTACAAACCCCAGGGGTATGCTAAGAACCTTTTTTGTATAATTATTCATAAAAAAAAGAGCCATGACAAAAATCCTCGCCTTGTGCGGCGCAATCTTCGCGCTCGGATGCCACGCGACGAAGAATTTTTCCAGCACCACCCTTTCAAAGGAACTCCAAACCCTTTTGGATACCTCTGCAAATGATAAGAATATCGGGATTTTGCTGCATGTCGAAAGCCCGGACTACAATATTTCATGGAGCGGGGCCTCGGGCTACAACCACTTCGAGCGCAAGGAAAAGCTGACCCGTAACGCGTGTTTCAGAATAGCCAGCGTCACCAAAACTTTCGTGGCTTGCAGCATTTTGCGCTTGTGGGAAGAAGGCAAATTATCTCTTGACGACCCTATTTCCAAATATATTTCACCCGAGCACAGCCGCATTTTGAAACGAGGTCAATACGATGCCGATAAAATTTCGATTCGCCATTTAATCACACACTCCAGCGGGCTATTTGACCATACAAACACATCCGAGTATTTTGAGCGAATCGAAAAAGATCCCTCTCACGTATGGACGCGCACCGAACAGATAGAAGCCCTGGTCAATTGGGGAAAACCCGTGGGTGCAATTGGGGAAAAGTTCAGTTATTCCGATACAGGCTATATTCTATTGGGCGAAATTTTAGAAAAAATAACCGGTAAAAGCATGGGGGATGCCCTCGAAGATCTGCTGCAATTGCAGGCAAAAGGGTTAAAAACTACTCAAATAGAAGATGCCATCACCTCCGACAGGAATCCTAAAAACCGTATCCATCAATATTCGCAGGGAATAGATACATACGACTGGAATCCCTCCATTGACCTGTATGGCGGCGGTGGTCTGCTTTCTACCACCCGGGAGCTGTCCCTCTTCTTTCAGAGTCTGTTTCAACACGAGGTATTTCGATACAAAGCTACGCTGGATACCATGCTTGTGAAAACCACCTATGCATCTGCCGACAAACCGCGCATGGATTACCGAAAAGGCATATACCTCGTAAAAATAAAAGATGTGGACGCCTGGACGCATGCGGGGTACTGGGGCACCCAGGTAGTATATATCCCCTCCATGAACCTGACGATGGCTACCAACTACAGCAATGGCTGGCAAGTACGCGGCCATGCGCCGATACTGGAAAAAGTAGTAGCCAGGTTACAGCAACAGACGCCAAAGTAGGCTGAAACCGGCCCTCATTTGACAAGGGTCACCTCTCCTTTCAGAATATCCGACACGCCGTCTACATACTCCAGCTCAGCCCACCAGACAAATACGCCTTCGTCGAGCTCCTGGCCGCGAAAACGGCCGTCCCATCCAAAAGCCGAATCGCCGGCGGGGAAATCGGAGCGTTCGAACACCAGCTCGCCCCAACGGGAAAAAACCTTCAAGTGTTTGACCTGCCGTAGTGCCGGGCCACCGAAGACGGTAAAGGAGTCATTGACCCCATCGCCGTTGGGAGAAAAGGTGTTGGGCGCGAAGGCATTCCGCAGTTTGACTACAGCCACGCGAAGGCTGTCGCTGTCTGGGCAGCCATCGGCAGAAGTCACCGTCAACGTATATACGGTGTTTTTTACCGGGGCCGCGACG
This sequence comes from uncultured Haliscomenobacter sp., assembly GCA_964607915.1. Lineage (GTDB taxonomy): Bacteria > Bacteroidota > Bacteroidia > Chitinophagales > Saprospiraceae > JADJPL01. The sequence goes on along the minus strand of CAZSMU010000041.1, from coordinate 7,555 downwards.
GGTTGCAGGCAATCGCTGCAAGATAAGCCCTCCGGCGGAGTCCAGCGAATGGTCCGGGGGCTTATATTGATAAAGGCTTGCAATCGAAGCGCATAGCCGAGTCGCAGTTCGTAATCCCCTCCCAGGTCGAGCTCGGGGATTTCTACCCCGCGGAGTGCAGCACTGGTATCTGCCAGGCAGCCATTGGCATCTTTTACCTGAAGCGAATACCTCCCCTCTCCCAGGTCCCGAAACACAGGGCTATCCTGAAAGCTTCCGCCCGACAAAGAGAAGCGATAGCCCCCCACCCCGCCGCGGACGTTCTGTGCAGCAATCCTGCCGGTATAGTGGCCATCGCAGTTGGGATTGGAAAACAGCGCCTCGAACCCAAGCGTAGACGGCTCCTTGAGCTCCGCCTGCCCGGAATGGGTACACCCGGCAGCATCCGAAATGGTCAAGCCATATACCCCGGCCCTGAGCCCCTCTGCTTTTTCCAACGTGCTGCCATGGCTCCAACGGAACAAATAGGGCGCTGTACCGCCCATGGGTTCTGCGCGCAGGCTACCGTCGCTGCCACCCCGGCATGCGATGGGGAAGCCCCTGTAGTCTGAAGCTTCAAAACGCATGGTCAAAGGAGGCGGCTCGGTCACCTGAGCAGGAAATACAGCGTCGTTGCCGAAGGTGTCCCGGACGGTCACTACATAAAGCCCCACCGGCAAGCGATCCACGCGGACCTCTTCGTTCAGGGAGGCCAGTCCGCCACTGCCCGAGGGGTTGCCTCCCAGTCGTTCCCAGGTATAGGTAAACGGAGGCGTACCGTCCAGCACGGTAAACTGCAAGGCACCGCTGCTTCCACCATGGCATAAAACGGGCTGGCCCTGCGCCCTTCCCTTTATTTCGCAGATAATCCCCTGCAAGCTCAGGTTGATCAGGCTGTCGCAACCGCTCGCAGAAGGCTGTACTTCGACGTAGCTCCCCGGGGCGCGGTACCAACTATCCCCGACCAGGATGCTGTCACTGGTGCAAAGGGCGGTGCGAAATGCCACGGAAACCGTGGCAATCGGCAAGACCGTGAGATAGACCATGCTGTCGCAGCCCCGACTGGTCTGCCGACGAAACACATAGTCTCCAGGGCTGCAAATCGAGGTATCGGCGATTCTCAGACAGGCCTTTTCGCACAGGGTTTCGGTCAGTCGGGTGTTCTTGTCTTCGTGAACCCGGACGGTCATGCAGGCAGCGTCCGCCGTATCGCAAACGTTGAAAGCCGTCACGCACAACTGATGTACACCACCCTCGGGAAAGGCAATGTTGGCTTCCCGACCCTCGGCTACCACTTTGCCGTCGAGTTGCCATTGGTAGAAAGTGGCACCGGTAACCGCCGGCACCGAATAGCGCACGCTGTCGGCCTGACAGGCCTCGGCCGGCCCTGCAATGGCACCCGTGGAAGCCAGCGGCGGCACTTTGGCACTGCCACTGGTCACGCGGATCGTGTAGCTGCAGACATCGTTCATATTGCCGTCCATCACGAAATAATAGTACTGCCCGACGACCAGAGGTTGGGTGTTATTGAAAACGCCCGCCACGCCAGGTGGGATACCCCCGTTGCAATTCGACACGAGCTTGAACGTGTTACAATCGGTGCTTTCATAGATGCCTACTTCCAGTCCTGCTCCCAGTTTGCAGCCGGAAGGGGTAACGGTAATCGTCAGATCTTTGCTTCCTGCAATGAACGCAATCCACTGCATGTGGTGTACCGTCCCTGTACAAAACCCGGGAGGGGCTTGTCCTTTTTCCGTATCGTCGTTGATTCCGGTATATCCGTCAATATCACAAATCACACAGGCCGGCAAACACGTAGTGGTCATATCCGGTTTGGGGCCGCAAGGCTTGGGCTGGGCCTGAGCCCACAGGGCAGCAAGCACAGCGCAGGTAGTAGCGAATACCCGCATTTTGAAGGCGATCAGGTGCAGCATGGGTTCCGATTTACGGTCGAGGGGCGTACCCCTCGCATCAAGTCCAAGTCGGAAAGTTACGCACTGTACCCATACGACTGGAAAAAAAAGCGGTTTTTGGCAATTAGACTTGTTGCGAGGGGTCAGCGAGGTGGGAAAAAAGAGTCATTTTTCGTCCACACGAAGGCTTTTTGAGGGAGTATAGCCTCGCTATATGACCGAAAAAAGGCATAGTGTGGGCGAAAAAGGGCCTTTTTGACCCCTCGATGATTCCCCGTGCAACAAGTCTATTATTTAGGAGTTGTATAAAAAGGTCCTTCCCGTATCGCTGGCCCCTCGCATCAAGCCTAAACGATTCCCAAAGGCCCCCTTGCGGTAAATCCGAAATTATTCTACCTTTACCACAGGAGCCGGGTGCCAATGCCCGGCCAGCATGCGGTATGCAAACTCTGGACGAACTCTACTCCCTTTTCCCCCCCAACGGAAAAGATACTTGGACGGCACAACTAGAAAAAGACCTCAAAGGTACGCCTTTGACTAGCCTCATCTGGGAAATAGAGCCGGGCCTGCCCCTCGCACCACTCTACACCACCGAAGACCGCCCTACCCTACGCGACCCGCTGCTGCCCAATCGGAAGCGGAGTCCTTGGCAAACTGCAGAGCTAATCGAAGTAGATGACCCTTCGGCCGCTAATGTGCTCGCCCTGGAAGCTGTCCGGGGCGGAGCCGATGCACTGGGCCTGCCTTTGCGACACAAACCGGACGCCCATAGCCTGCAACAGCTGCTCGAAGGGCTGAACCCCATACACATTTCCCTAAACTTCGGCGAATATTATGAGGATAAAGACCCGCATGGCTTCCTGCGCCTGTTTACAGCCCATCTACAGCAACAGGGCCTTGAGCCGCATCTGGTACAGGGATCTATAGATTTCGACCCCCTGCTCGACTGGGTCGAACCGCCAATAGATGCCTTAGCCGAGGCAATCCGGTTTTGTTCAACGCATCTGCCCCTATTCAAATGCCTGCAAATCAACGGCCGGTATTACTTTGCCAGCCCCGGCAACACGAGCACGGAGTTGGCAATGATCCTGGCGAAAGGGGCGGAATATCTTGCCCGCCTCCAGGATGCAGGGATTCCGGCCACTACTGCCCAGCGCTTTATCCAGTGTTCAGTAGCCATTGGCTCGAGCTATTTCCTGGAAATCGCCAAACTGAGGGCACTCCGCCTCCTGTGGGCGCAAATACTGCAGGGATTTGGGGTACAGACCCCCGAGCCCCTGGAGCTGGTCGTGCATTTCGCGCCGGAGACGCAGGACGAAAACCACTACACCAATATGATCCGCGCCACGACCCAGGCTCTGTCGGCCGTAATCGGAGGGGCTGACCGCCTGTACATCCTGCCCGCCGACGCCTACACCGGGGCTCCCCCGTCCGATTTTCACCGCCGCATCGCCCGCAACGTACAGCACCTGCTGCGCCTCGAAAGTTTCCTCGATAAAACGACGGATCCCGCCGCCGGCAGCTACTATGTCGAAACCCTCACCGATCAACTGGCCCTAAAGGCCTGGGATAAATTTGTGGAACTGGACTCGGGCAGGGTCTTTGGGTAATCAGAAGACTTGCCGCGACGGGAAGCATCAAAGAGTCAAATCCCCGACTCATCCAGGCTCTCCGTTATTTTTCGGACGATTTTGAATTGCTGGAAAAACTGCCGCGCCACCACCCGTATGATCGTGTAGGCCGGAATAGCCAGTATCATACCCGTTACCCCACCGATATTCGCCCCCATCAGGATTACGATAAAGATCTCCAGAGGATGTGCCAGTACACTTTTGGAGAAAATAGTGGGCGTGAGGAAATAGTTGTCCAGCCATTGCACCGTTACGAAAACAGCCAGGACTTTTGCCAGCAAGGGCAGCATCTGTGTGTAGAAATCCAGTTCGAGGTTGGACGACAGGGTAATGAATAGACCCAGCGTTCCGCCGAGGAAAGGCCCGAGGTAGGGTACGAGATTCATCAAGGCCGCAAAAAAACCGATGAGCAGGGCGTTCTTGATGCCCAAAATGGTGAGGAAGAGGCTGATATACACCGTCAGGATCGAGACTTGCAGGAAAACGCCCCGAAAGTAGCGGCTCAGCAGCAGTACGCTGTCTTTTATAGCTTCCCGTGCTGCTGTTTCGTAACCGGGCGGGACGATCGCCAGCAGGGCATTGGTGAACAGGTTTCGCTGCTGCAGGAAGAAGAACGTGATGAATATAGTGGAAAAGATGTGGATCAAGGTATTCCCTATCGCCATGACGGTCTGCGTCAGGATGCTGCTGATGCGGCTGGGCTCTATCCAGCCTCTAAGGGCCTGCTGTACGCGATCTTCCAGGGAGCCTTCATCGAGGTTCAGACCGTACTCGTTGAGCCATTGGATCAGGTTGCCGTATGGCCCTTCCAGGGTAGCCGCAATAGCCCGGTAATCGGCATGGGCCAGATTGTTGGCCTGGGTGATGATGGCCGGTATGAACAGCAACAAGAAGGCAATCGCAATGGCGAAAAAGGACAAGAGGGTAAGTACTGCTGCAGTAGAAGGCCCTATGCTATACCGCCCAACCTTGACGCGGCGCAAAGCGAAGGCAATGGGCTGACCGATGAGCGACAATACCCACGCAGCGAGGATATACGATACGATGGTGCTGAAGCGATACACCATATAGCCCAATACGAGGAGAATGAGTGCGCCGGCCACATAACGGGCCCAGTTGTTGGATGCCATAGGGATACTGTTCTGGATTGGAATTTGGAGGTAGTGAGCCCCGGTTTACTTTTCCGGTTCATCGGGTGAAGATAGCGACGATTTTTCGAGCAGAAAAGAAATATTTCGCTTCAGCCCCCGGTAGCCTGCCCGCTTGACCGCCGATCCGCGAAACAAGGTGCGGAACAACTCTTCACTGATCTCCTCCCAGTCGCGGCGTTTGAGCGAGAGCAACTCGGGCTGCGGCGCAAATGCAGGCTCCTGGTGGGGCGAGGCGAAGCGGTTCCAGGGGCACACCTCCTGGCAGATATCGCAACCGAACATCCAGTTGTCCATTTTCCCGCGGAACGCTTCGGGAATATCGCTTTTCAATTCGATGGTCAGATAGGAAATGCACTTGCTGCCGTCCATGAGGTAGCCCTGGGGTGAGATAGCCCCTGTGGGACAAGCGTCTATACAGCGCCGACAAGTCCCGCAATAGTCCCGTAAGGGGGAATCCGGCTCGAGGTCGAGGTCGAGTACGAGCTCAGCCAGAAAGAACCAGGAGCCCGCGCCGGGACGCAGAAGAAGGGTGTTTTTCCCCACCCAGCCTACCCCGCTGCGGCGAGCCCAATCCCGCTCTAAAAGAGGGGCCGAATCGGTAAATCCACGCCCCGCCACTTCGCCGATATGCTCCCGGATAAAGTGTAGCAGTGCCCGCAGCTTGTCGCGCAGCACGAAATGGTAGTCCTTCCCATACGCGTAGCGGGCAATTTTGGGAGCTTGGGAATCCTGCTGTTTTTTTTCTGGAAAATAATTGTACGCCAGGCTAATCACCGATTTCGCACCTGGAAACAGCTTCGTCGGGTCGGTGCGCAGGTCGAAGTGGCGGGCCAGATACCCCATTTCCCCGTGATAACCCTGGTTGAGCCAGTCTTCGAGTCGCCGCGCCTCCTCGTCCATGAACTCCGCTTTGGCAATACCGGTAAAGGAAAAGCCCAGCCTGGCCGCTTCGGCCTTGATGAGGGCAGCATTTCGGAACGGTACGTGGCGCATCTTTTTTAACAATTGGACTGCTTGTAAAAAGTTGAAATTATAGTTTATTTGTTAAACTTGTTGCATAGGTAAAAAAATATGAAAATAGCAAAAGTCCATCCGAAAGATAACGTCATCGCTGCCCTGGATAGCCTGCCCGCAGGGGCAACCCTGTGCTGGGAAAGCGATACCATCGTACTGGCCGAAGAAATCCCGGCCAAACACAAATTCAACCAATATGACCTCGCAGCAGGCGACCCGGTCATCATGTATGGCGTACTAATCGGGAAAGCGACCCGCCCCATTCCCCGCGGAAGCCGCATTTCAAGGGAAAACGTACACCATGAATCGGAGCCTTTTGTCGTGCGGGAATCTACCTTCCAATGGGAACAACCCGATGTGGGCCGCTGGCAGGGCCGCACCTTCGAAGGGTTCCACCGGGCCGACGGCAAAGTGGGTACCCGCAACTACTGGCTGGTCATCCCTTTGGTGTTTTGCGAAAACCGAAACATAAAAGTCATCCAGGACGCTATGCTGGAGCAACTGGGGTATGTCTCCGGGCGCAGCTTCTCCGTGGACGTACACGCCCTGGTCCGGAAATACCAAAGCGGGGCAGGGGCAGAAGAGTTGCTGCAGACCGATATTATCCGCACCCCCCGCGACATCCGGGCCGACCGCGTATTCCCCAACGTAGACGGAATCAAGTTCCTGACCCACGACGGGGGGTGTGGCGGCACCCGACAAGACAGCGACGCGCTGTGCCAGTTGCTGGCCGGGTATATCGCCAACCCCAATGTGGCCGGTGCAACCGTGCTCAGCCTGGGCTGCCAACACGCCCAGGCCGATGTGCTGCAGGAGGCACTGAAACATTTTTACCCGGACACGCAAAAACCGGTCTATATCCTCGAACAGCAAAAAAGTCCCTCAGAACGCGACCTGATCGCCGAAGCAGTCAAAAAAACATTCGTGGGCCTGGTACAAGCCAATGCCCTCACCCGAAGCCCCGCTCCCTTGAGCAAACTCGTGCTCGGACTGGAATGCGGGGGTTCAGATGGTTTCTCCGGCCTTTCCGCCAACCCGGCCCTGGGGCAGGCATCTGATTACCTGACCGCACTGGGAGGCACCGCCGTACTCTCCGAGTTCCCCGAACTCAATGGCGTGGAACAAGACTTGATAGACCGCTGCGTACATACCCATATCGCCGAAAAATTCGGCCATCTCATGCAGACCTATTCCAACCGCGCCCGCGAAGTGGGTTCCGGGTTCGACATGAACCCCTCCCCGGGAAATATCCGGGACGGATTGATCACCGATGCCATGAAATCGGCCGGCGCAGCTAAAAAGGGCGGTACCGCCCCCGTCACCGATGTATTGGATTACACCGAGCCCATCGTCAAACCCGGCCTGAATCTGCTTTGCACCCCCGGCAACGATGTGGAATCCACTACCGCCCTGGCCGGCTCTGGCTGTACCCTCATCGTGTTTACCACCGGACTGGGAACCCCCACCGGCAACCCCATAACACCTACGATCAAAGTATCGAGCAATACCGCCTTGTACCAGCGCATGGAAGATATCATTGACCTCGACGCCGGCACCATCCTCTCCGGTGAACACTCCATCGCCTCCAAAGGCGCCGAACTGCTGGACCTGATGATCGAAGTGGCAAGCGGAACCGCCTATACCAAAGCCGAACTACTGGGCCAGGACGATTTTATCCCCTGGAAAAGAGGGGTGTCGTTGTAAAGGGCGCCGTGTACTACTGTAATACATTAGACTTGCTTTGCGTTTCCAGCCTCTGGGCTAAAATCCTACGCAGGTGCTTGTCCTTTCTTCAAGGTCAGGGCTATCTGGCCAGCATGGTAGGCCG
>CAZSMU010000040.1:0-24882 GCA_964607915.1 uncultured Haliscomenobacter sp. | reverse complement strand
GGCGAAAAAGGGCCTTTTTGACCCCTCGATGATTCCCCTCGCAACAAGTCTATTGAAAAGGGTCAGCGGCTACAAAGTTTTTAAATATTCGATTATCGCTTTCCGTTCGGTGGGGCTGAGTCCATCCCCAAAAGTATGCCCGCTGTTAGAGTAACCGGGGAGGGAGGTATCGTAGGTCCATCTTCCGGCTGGGGAATTCCGGGTGGTATAGCGCCAGCCCACTTTATGGTCCAGGTCGTAATCCCGGCTGTCGCGGCTTCGCTGCCAGTACTTGGGCCTTTGTTTGCTGTTGAGCAGATCTTCCAGGGTCGGTACAGATCCGTTGTGCAGGTAGGGCGCGGTGGCCCATATCCCATTGAGGGGAGGCGCCACATATCCAGCTTCCGGCTCGAAGAAAGAGCGGGGTTCGGAGAAGGCAAACCAGCTCTTGTTGTACCATTCCACGATAGGGGCTTGGACGGCATAGCGAGCGTAGTAGGGGTCTGTGCCAATTTTTTCCAGTGCGACTACTTTGTTGGGGTAGGATTCTTTTTCTCCGTAGGTGCCATGGCACGAGGCACAATGCTCCATAAACAACGTCTGGCCTTGTGCCACGCGCTGTGCATCCACGCGCTGGGGGAACCGGGGTGCATCCAGGCTCTTCAGCCAGGCGACGACATCCTTGAAATGAGTTACGGCTTCGCGCGCTGCGGCACTATCGGGTATGCCCAGGACGGAAGCCTGGAACAAGAGCTTGGTGAAATCCCCCCGTCCGACAGCTGTATAGTACAGCGCGTTTTTTTTTCGTACATTCCAAAGAGGAGGCACATCCGTGGCCAAAGTATATTCGGGGAGCGGGTATAAGGGCGTAGGCTGGTAAGTCAAATCGGCTGGGTTGCGCACGGAGGCGCAGGCTTCTGCCAGGTGGGCTGCCGGATTTACGCCTGGCTGTGTAGTGCGGATAGCCGGGGCGGCGGCGGCAAAGTAGCGCCCGAAATCTTCGTACGCAGCCCATTCGGGGGACTTTTTTCCATACTTGAGTTTCATGCCGAACCGCATGCCCCGGGCAAGCGGCTTCATGTTGAGGCGAAAGTCGGAAAAACTATTTCCAAGGCCAATTACGACCTGGCCATTTAATTCTCCGGCATGGCAGGTGAGGCAATTCCCGTTGGCGACCATCACCCCGTTCCGGGCGGGGAACGCGCTGAACGTCCAGGGCAGGTTCTCTGCAGGGCCTGTGCGCCGGAGCACGGTATCCCGGTATTTTTTGAATCGCCTTTCTACCAGTTCCAGTGGCAGTCCTGAGCCGATATAGCTTCCGCTGATGACATAGGAAAACCCCTTTTCCGGATCTCCGCCTGGCGTTTGGGGTGTGGCGGGGATAGATTTTACAGACCAGGCGGCCTGGTGCACAGGTCCGGGCAAGAGGGAAGTCCCCGCACAAGCGGCGAGGCCGACGGAAAAGATGGCGAATATAAGAAGGTTCCGCATAGAGTGTGTTTTGGCAGGATGCGGATTTCTAACCCGGATACGCGGGCTTTTGTTGAAAAAAAGCGCGTTTTAAAGGTGCGTACTGCTCCAGTGCAGGATATCCGGGAACTCTTCAGGCTCCCGGAAGGTACAAACCACCTGCTCGGTGAGGAGGATGTCGTGGAAATATCTTTTGTCCCTAAACCAGGGCTGGTGTTGGTTGTACGTGACCGGCTCACTGCCAAACAGGGAGCAGAGCAATAACTGGTACTGTTCCGCGCGGGGGTCGAATACGAGGATTTCGTGTTTGTCCCGCGCCGGTTTACCGTGGTAGCGCAGGAAAACGGGGTAATCCAAAAAGCCGTTTGACCAGAATGCCATGAGGCTGGCTTCGAACATGGGATACAAGTAAAATCGGTGTTTCAGCGACTTGTATTGTAGCCATCCGGACAGTGCACTTAGGCGCTCGGTCATTTTGCCGATGGGTGTTTCGATGGGTGGGAAGGGCTGTGGGCAGGGCTTCCAGGCGGTATGGCGCAGGTCGTAGTACTCCACTTGGCCGATCCGCATTTTATAATCGAACCGGGGGTACCCGGGGACCACATAGCCTGGGTAATAGTACCGGAATCCGTTTTCCAGTCCGAACGCGATTTCCATGAGCATGGTAAAGAAGCCCAGGCTATGTACTTTGTACCCGGGGTGGTAAAACCCCAGGATGCTGGCGATGCTCGTCTGTCCTAAGTCGAAATAGCTCAGCGCCACCATGCGGTTTCCATCGTACACGGCGAGTTCCCAGGTTTGGAAGAGGTTGTACGACTCGTTGTCCATCAGGGAATTCTGAATCGAGGGGGAGATAGGGGCCGGAAAATCTTCCCGGTAGAGTTGATAGAGGGCTTCCCGTTCTGCATCTATCCTTGCCGGCCCAAATACGCAGCGGAAGCGGCCGAGGTTGACGCGCACGAGCTTGGCTAAGCGCTTGCCAAAGCGGTACTCCTGCAGAGGTAGGCGAATCCAGATGGCCGAATAAAAATCCGTCCCGAAGCAGAGAAAATGGGTTGTAAAAATACTTTGCCCCATGCGGTACCATCCGTCTGCGAGGTAGGCGTCCAGGTGTTCTGGGTCTAATTCCCGGGGATATCTCTGTGAAGCAAACATGCAAAACCGTACATTAAAGGTTTAGGGAATGTAGGGAGCCGCCTTTTGAGAAGAACCGCCCTACGCGCTGTTGCACATCGGGGTCGGGAATCAGCTCCGGTGCATGGTGTGGCTTTTTGCGGGCATCTATCACCAGCGGCCCTCTGCACCCCCAGTGCTTGAACTCGGTGAAGCTGCTCACCCCGTGAAGGTCGTGCGAGGGGTTGGCGCGGGTGAAAGTGACCCACAGAAAGTTGTTCAGCGTCCGGGCTGTGAAAGGGCTGTCGTCGCACAATACGATTAAGGGGATGCCCGCCAGTTCAAATTGCTCGAGGTGTGCGCTCAGTGCTTCTGCCTGCCGATAGGCTTCCGGCCCGGTGAAGGGCGGTCCGGAGACAGCCAAAATGCCCGGTGCGGCGAATACCGGCTCAGAGAACCCCGGGGGCAGCGAGAAATCAGAGGGCAGTTCGGTGCCCAGTTGCCGGCGTACGGGACCACAGCAGGCTACCACTACTTTGGAGCCGGCATTCCAGCCGCTGCCCGAGTAATCCAGGGTATCCATGGTGGTTTTGGTATAAAAGTGCAGGTCTCTGCTCCAGTCCACGCGCTCCAGGACGTGGTGGAAAAAGGCCCGGATATCGTGTGTATTCAACCCGGGTGCGTCGCCCGCTGCGGCGATAAAGAGGAATTTGGCCAAGGAGGTTTGCCCGGAACCGAGGATGTGGTTGGCCTGCGTGAGGATTTCCTCCGGTTGCCTTTCCCGGAAGGGCATGTAGCGCTCGCTTCCAATCGCTAAAAGGAGCGGGTGCACGCCTGCCGCATCTACGGCGTTAATCTCCTGTATGCCGGGAAACTCCTGTGGGGCGAGGCTTTTCACAATCTCGTGGATGAGGTAGCCAAAGCTGGAATCTTCCTGGGGAGGCCTGCCCACTACGGTGAAGTGCCAAATGGCATCCTTGCGGTAATACACCTCTTCTACCTCCATGACAGGGAAATCGTGGGTGAGGGAGTAGTACCCCAGATGGTCGCCAAAGGGTCCTTCGGGCTTTTTGATGCCCTTGCGGATGATGCCCGTAATGACGAAGTCGGCATCGGACGACAGCACATGCCCGTTCTTGCGGAGGTAGCGGAAGCGCCTGCCGCCTAACATACCGGCGAAGGTGAGCTCGGAGAGTCCTTCCGGCAAGGGCATGATGGCGGAAAAAGCATGCGACGGAGGCCCGCCGACGAAAATGGAAGCCCGAAAGGGCTCGTCACTGGCATTGTACTGCGTATGGTGTACGCCTATCCCCCGATGGATCTGGTAGTGCAGCCCGATTTCGCGGTTGAGCTCGTATTCGTTGCCGCTCAACTGAATGCGGTACATGCCCAGGTTGGATTTCATAAGGTTCTGCTCCCCGGGAGGAAGGGTAAAGACCTGCGGCAGGGTGATGAACGCACCCCCATCCATCGGCCACGACTTGATCAGGGGGAGCTGGTCAATGGTGGTCTTGCCCTGTGCGACCGGTGCGTTGAACCAGCTGCGCTTGGGCAAGGCCTTCCAGGCGGAAAACGGCGCTCCGACATAGCGCAAGGGGTTTCGAAGGGCATTCGTCGGGTCCGCTTTGAGCTCTATGACCCGGCGCACCTGTTCCAGGGTGTCCCGGAAGATGAACTCCGTACGGGCAAAAGTGCCATACAGATTGGTCACCGCCTGAAAAGGGCTGCCCTTGACCCGCTCGAACAGGAGGGCCGGGCCTCCGGCGTCGAAGACCCGCCGATGGATCTCGGCAATTTCCAGGTTGGGATCTGCTTCTTCTTTCACCCTGATCAAGTGGCCGTTTCGCTCTAGGTCGTTTACGCAGGCGCGCAAGCTTGGATAGCTCATACTGAAAACAGGTTAACGATAATTTTTACAAAGATACGTCTTATCCTGTAGTCAACAGGTTTTGTGCAAAAGGGTTTTGCCCAAACGGCCCGCCCTCCGCTATCTCTCCCTGCTCACAGTGGATTATTCCTTTCTGCAGCAAGAGCATCAAGCAACTCTTCCAGGTCTGCCCTTGTGTGCAAACTGTTGATAATGATCCGGGTGAAAACAGGATCCTCCGCAGAAGGGTAGCGAAAGCTGGAAAGGACAATACCCCTGGCTTCCAGTCGGGGCGAAAGGGTTTCGTCGGCGCTGAAAAAAACTGGGAAGTCCGGGATATGGCGCAGATGAACCTGAGACGGCAGGTGCTGTAGAAAGTGATGTGCCTGCTCCTGCAAGCGCTGTCGCTGGGCAGCGTACAGATCGCCCGCGCGCAAAAAGGCATAGAGGTACGGGGGTGGGGCAGGGGAAGCCCCGCCAAAAAAAGGCCCGTCCCAGATCCGCTTTATCCAGTGTTGCGGGCCAAATACCGCCCCGGCAGGGATACCACAGGCTTTGCCCAGAGAGCTGATCCCAAGACACTCTATGGGTGCCAGCGCTTTTAGGTTGGGAAAAATACCGGCTCCATCCGTTCCGCGCAGCCCGAACCCGTGCGAGTCGTCCACGATGAGCAATACACGCCGCTGCAAGCGGATGTCCCTAAGGAAGCTGAAATCGTACTCCCGCACCGACAGAGGATCCAGGGCGTTGGACAACAGCGCCAGGGGCGGCCCGGGCTGCTGGCAGGCCTCGACGGCGCGCGCCGCCCAATCCTCCCAGGTTCCTCCCTGCGGAATAGCTCCCTCCCCCCAAAGTGCCGGGTGTACTCCTGGCGCAGCGGAGAGCGTGGCCTCCCCCGCAAGGGCCTTGAGCAGCACCTGCCCGGCCAGGGTTCCCGAGGAAAACACCAGGGCGCCTTCCATGTCGGTACTCCGAGCTAAATGCCCTTCCACCTCCTCAAAAACAGCCAGTTGGATATTGGACTTTCGGGAGCCTCCAAAATGAGCGCCGTAGGCGGAAAGCCCCTCTCTCAGAAGTTCCTGGAAACCGGGGTGATGTGCCATGCCGAGATAGGCAGCACCGCTGAAATACAAGTACTCCCTGCCGTCCAGGTGTATCGTTCTGCCGGGGATGCGATGGGTTTTCAAAGGGATGCAGACTAATCGTTCAAGCTGAAATACAACTCTGCACCGGTACCGGGCCGATCGGGATAATACACCACCCCGTCCTTCATGACCACCCCGGAGGCGATATCTTCTTTGAGCAGCAGCGGGCCATCCATATCTACATAATCGAGCAGGGGCAGCAGTTGGGCAATTGCCGACACGCCCACGGTGGATTCCGTCATACAGCCTACCATGACCTTCATGCCAAACGTACGGGCCTGGGCAATCATGCGCCTTGCGGGCGTGAGACCCCCGCATTTGGTCAGTTTGATGTTGATTCCATGAAAGTATCCCTGGCACTGGGCTACGTCGGCTTCTCGCTGGCAACTTTCATCGGCCAGCACGGGCAAAGGACACTGTTCGAACACCTTGCGCTGTCCCTCCCGGTCGCCCGGCTTCAGGGGCTGCTCGATGAACTCCACTCCTAAGCGGATGAGCTCAGGGGCGTACTCCAGGGTCTGCTCCGCGGTCCAGCCCGTATTGGCATCCACGCGGAAGACGGCATCCGTCCGTTTGCGCAACTCGCCCAGGATTTCGAGGTCCTGGTCGGTGCCCAGCTTGATTTTATAGAGCGGCCAGGGCTTCTCCCGGATTTTTTCCGCCATTTCGTCTATAGACCCAATCCCGATGGTATAGTTGGTCATGGGGTTGTTTTTCGTTTCCAGCCCCCAGAGCCGGTAGAGCGGCAGCCCTTTTTTTCGCCCGTAGAGGTCATGGGCGGCCATGTCGAGCGCACATAGTTCGAAGGGGCAATCGAGCAAATGGGGCCGCAGGGCTTCCCAGTACGTCTCCGGCGTATCGAGCACGGTGTCTTCTATGAAGGAGCGAATCCGCTCGAGGTTGACCACCATCTGGCCGATGCTGAGGCCGTAATAAGACGTGGCGGTTGCTTCGCCCAGTCCAATATGCTCGCCGTCCCTGAGCCCTACGATCAGGGTGGGCTGGATATCGCGGGCGCCATGTGAGGTGCGGAAGGTGCGGCTCAGTTTCAATTCGTGTGCGTACAAGTATAGTTCCATAGCTCAATAGACGAGAATGATGCGGGAATTGTCCGGGTTGACCTCGATCCGGGTGATCTGAAGGATTTGGTATTCGCTGAAATCGGTGAGCAACACCCAGTCGCTGTCCACGTCGGGCTTGAATTTAAAGAGCCGGCTGCCACTGGCCATGAGCAGGGTGCCGTCGTTGAGTACGGCAAAATCCTCCCGCTCCGGTATCGGGGCTATGAGCGTGCGCGGCTCCGGTACTTTTTGGCCGGTGTAGCTGCTCAGGTCCACTCGCACCAGCTTATGGCCTTTGCTGAAATTTTTTTGGAGATAGACTAACTGCCCGCTGCCCGGAACCATCTTGAAACAGCGCCCGACCTGCTGGGCCAGGGGCGTTACCGAGTTGGTCTCCGGAACCGCCAGGGCCAACTGGTTGGGGCTGCCGTTGAGGTGCAGGGCGAGCAGCCCCGGTCGGATCCACTCGTAATACCCCACGTTGGTCAAATCCTGAAATACCGGGCGCGCCATGAGCATCTGAAACTCAGCATTCTCCGGGACCTGCCAAAGCCGGATCAGCGTATCTTTTCCCGGGAACTCCATGCGCACCAGATGGTAAGTGTTGAAATCGTAGCGCGACGCCCGGGGAGAGTACTCCCCTTCGTAGGTATCAGTGACCTTTCGGCAGGTGCTGTCCCGCAGGTGGATGACCCGGATGTCGGGCTGGTCTTCTCCGGGGGCCTGGGAGGAAAAGTAGATTTCGTCCTCGTTGAAAAAAGAAGGGTGGTTATTGTACCCGCTGGCGTTGAAACCCGTCAGGAAACGTGGCTTGGAGAATACGAACAGGGTGTCTCCCGTGCGGTGCATATCAAACAAATAGAGGTTGCTGACCGGTGCCTGCGCATAGGTCAGCCAGGGCAAGAGGAAAAACGTAAAAGGTATTAATCTGCGCATGTTGGGTTCTTTTCCTGCCAAGATACGCCTTTCCCGCCGAACATCCCTTTTAGCGGTCGTAAAAAAATCAAAAAAAAGGGACTCCTTTTTTGCATGTCCTTAATTAAAATAGTACGTTTGTTGAAAATAGTTGCTGCAAAAGGAGATTTCAAAGGAATCTCGCTCGATGCCTTGTACTCCTCCCACAGCAAGTTCAATTTATCAAAACGATGGCTTTCGCATTGTACAACGGATTTTACTTTTTTAGCTTTTACTTTTACGTGCTTACGTAAGGGATTGCTGGAATTTGTTGTTCAGAAAGCTGAAAATAAAAGAAAGGGTCCCGCAAGCGGGGCTTTTTTTTTGCCAGTCTGCTAACCGACAAAATGCACAGAGACTATGCAAACGGTACAAACCAACGAGGCGCCCTCCGGGAGCGATTCAGAACTACGCCCGCTCCGGGTATGCATCCAGGGGCTGCCGGGCGCTTTCCACGATATCGCGGCGCGTTTCTTTTTCAGCGGGCGCGAAGTGGAGCCCCTGCCGGCGCTCACGTTTCAAGACCTGGTAAACCAGATCGAATCCGGTGAAAAAGCCGACCTCGGCCTGATGGCGATAGAGAACACCCTCGCAGGTAGCCTCATGGCCAACTATAAACTGCTTAACCTCGCTTCCCTAAAAATCACCGGTGAAATCTTCCTGCGCATTAAGCAAAACCTGATGGCCTTGCCGGGGCAACGCATCGAAGACCTCAGCGAGGTGCATTCCCACCCCATCGCCATCGAACAGTGCCGCGAATATTTTCAGGCGTATCCCCATATCCGACTGGTGGAAGCGGAGGATACGGCCCTGGTAGCTTTCCGGATACAGGAAAAAAAGCTCGAAGGCATAGGGGCTATTGCCAGCGCGACAGCCGCGGCTATGTACGGTATGGATATACTGGCCCCCGGGATAGAGACGAACAAACTCAACTTCACGCGCTTTCTGGTGCTGGAACGGGCAGAGGAAGCCCGCCCGGTGGCCGATGCAGACAAGGTCTCGATCCATTTCGCAACCGGCCATTCCGTGGGCAGCCTGTACAAGGTGTTGGCCGTACTGGCCGCTTACGGGGTAAACCTCACGAAAATCCAGTCGGCCCCCATCATCGGCAAACCCTGGGAATATATGTTCTACGTGGACTTTGTCCTGGAGGGTAGCGTGGGCTTCGAACAAGCCATCGAAGCCATCCGCCCCTTGACGCATGAATTGAAAATCCTGGGCACCTACCGCCAAGGACAACTCTACGAAGATTAACGCATACACTATGACATCGCCAATCATAGGACCGGCCTCCCGGCTATCGGTCGTCGAAGAATACTACTTCTCCCGAAAATTGCGGGAAATCGCACAGATGCGGGCTCAGGGCATGGAAGTGCTCAACCTGGGTATCGGAAGCCCCGATCTGCCCCCCGCCCAGGAAGTGATGGATGCGCTCTCCCAACAGGTCATGCGCCCCGATGTACATGCCTACCAGAGCTATAACGGAATCCCCGAACTGCGAAGGGCTATGGCCGACTGGTACCGTACGTATTTCGACGTTCACCTGGACCCGGAAGGGGAAGTACTCCCACTAATGGGCTCCAAGGAAGGCATCCTGCACATCTCTATGAGCTACCTGGATGCAGGCGATGAGGTACTGGTGCCCAATCCCGGGTACCCGGCTTATCGCGCGGTGGCCAACCTGGCCGGGGCTACCATCCGGGAATACCTGCTGGAGGAGAGCCGCAACTGGACGCCCGACCTGGATGCGCTGGCGGCTACCGACCTCACCCGCGCCAAATTGATGTGGCTCAACTATCCCAATATGCCGACAGGGGCACAATCCGATATGGGTTTCTTTCGGGACCTCATCGCTTTTGCGCAAACCCACGGAATCCTGCTGGTCAATGACAACCCCTACACCTTCGTGCTGAACGACCAGCAGCGTAGCCTGCTGAGCGTTCCGGGCGCCATGGAGGTCGCCCTGGAACTGAATTCCCTGAGTAAAGCACACAATATGGCCGGGTGGCGCATCGGCATGCTGGCAGGGCGGAAGGTGTACCTGGATACCGTGCTTCGCTTCAAAAGCAACATGGATTCCGGTATGTTCAAACCCCTGCAGTTGGCCGCAGTGGCTGCCCTGGGGCAGCCGCCGCAGTGGTATCGGGATCTGAACGCTATCTATGCCCAGCGTCGCTCCCTGGTATTCAATTTGCTGGATGCCCTCGATTGCACCTACGACCCCGCACAGGTGGGTATGTTCGTGTGGGCCCGCATCCCCGACCCGTGCGAAGATGGCTATGCACTGGCAGACGAGGTCCTGGAAAAAGCACACGTCTTTATTACTCCCGGCGGTATATTCGGATCCCAGGGCAATCGTTTTGTAAGGGTCTCCCTTTGCAGCGACCACGTCATTTTTGCCGAAGCGCTGCAAAGGGTGCTGGAGTGGAAAGTTCGTTCTCAAAAAAGCTGATTATACCATGAACGTTGCCATTATTGGAATAGGACTCATCGGCGGGTCTTTGGCCATCACGCTGAAAGAAAACGGGTTCGCAGATACGGTCATCGGTGTGGACGAGCGCCCGGAACACCTCGCCAAAGCGATTCGAAGACGCCTGATTGACGAAGAAATGCCCCTGCGAGAGGCCATCGCAGCCAGCGACTTGGTGATCGTAGCCGTCCCGGTAGATGTCATGGCCTCCCTGCTGCCCCTTATCCTGGACCAGGTGGACCAACAGGTCGTCATGGAGGTGGGCTCTACGAAAGAACGTTTGCTGGAATCGGTGCGTACCCACCCCCGGCGGGGCCGCTTTGTCTCCACACATCCCATGGCAGGGACAGAGTATTCCGGCCCCGAAGCGGCAGTGCCCAACCTGTTCAACGGAAAATATACCGTGCTCTGCGAAACCGAGAAAAGCGACCCGGACGCCCTGGCCCTCGTAGAGCGGCTCTACGCGTCCATCCCCATGAAAATGGCATACCTGGACCCGAAATCGCACGATGTGCATACGGCGTATGTGTCCCACATCTCCCATATCAGTTCTTTTGCCCTGGCCCTGACGGTGCTGGCCAAGGAACGCGATGAGGCCCGTATCTTCGAACTGGCAAGCACGGGCTTCGGCTCTACCGTGCGGCTCGCCAAGAGCTCCCCGGACACGTGGATACCCATCTTCCGCCATAACCGGGACAATGTACTCGACGTGCTCGACGAGCATATCAATCAGCTGTCCCTGTTTCGCACGCTCTTGATTAAGAAAGACTTCGATTCCTTCTACGAGTGTATCGCAGAAGCGAACAAGATTCGGAAAATCATTGGTTAATCCGCTCATTCATATACCTTAACGATAAATAAGCACGACTCATGCAGATGACTTTTCAACCCATTCTCGAGCGCCCGGCCGGCCGGCCTATCCTCATCGCCGGCCCCTGTAGCGCTGAAACAGAGGCGCAGGTGCTGCTCACCGCTCACGAACTATCTAAACTCGGCTACGTGGACCTGTACCGCGCAGGTATCTGGAAACCTCGTACGCGACCGGGCGAATTCGAAGGCATCGGCACCATCGGCCTGAGCTGGCTGCGCCGGGTAAAGGAAGAAACCGGTCTGAAAGTGACCACAGAGGTAGCCAATACCCAACATGTGTTCGAATCCCTGAAATATGGAGTGGACGTGCTCTGGCTCGGCGCCCGCACCACGGTCAACCCGTTTTCCGTACAGGAAGTAGCCGACGCACTGAAGGGCGTGGACATCCCTGTAATCGTCAAAAATCCGGTCAACCCGGACCTCAAACTCTGGATCGGCGCCATAGAACGCATCTACAATGCAGGTATCCGCCGTATTGCAGCCCTGCACAGAGGCTTTTCACACCACGGGGAAAGCTCCTACCGCAACGTGCCGCGCTGGCAAATCCCCATCGAACTGCGCCGCTTGTTCCCGGACTTGCAAATTATATGCGATAACAGCCACATCTGTGGACGGCGGGATACCCTCTTCGCGGTTGCCCAACGGGGCATGGACCTGAATTTTGACGGCCTGATGACGGAAGTACACCCGCGCCCGGACGAAGCCTGGAGCGATGCCGCCCAGCAAATCACCCCGGAACAGTACGGCCATCTCGTGTCCAAACTTAAATTCCGCGAACTCTCGACCGACAACCCGGAGTTTATCCAACATATCGAACACCTGCGCCACGAAATTGACGAAATTGACGAGGAACTGCTCAACCTGCTCGGCCGCCGTATGAAGCTCTCCGAAGGGATTGGCAAATACAAAAAGCGCAATAACATCGCTATTCTTCAGGCAGGGCGCTGGGCCGAAATCCTGGAGCGCGGAGTCGTCGCCGGCAAGAAAAGGGGCCTGAGCGAAGAGTTCATCACCTCCATCCTGCGCTCCATCCACGACGAGTCCATCAACCATCAGGAACGCATCATGCTGGAAGGAGGGGAATAACGATATCGCACCGTTTGAAGACGCGACTTTGCACAAAGTTTGGATAACTGAAGTGCTAATTGTACTTTTATGGCAAATTTCGCTATGTGTGCGAATTTTACCCAAACTTGCCCTGCAAACTATAATCGCATGAATCAGTCTCCGTCCAAGGCAGTCCGTTCTCTCGCGGTGCTCATTGGCACTTGGGCACTCCTTTGCCTGCCCCAGTGGCTCCCTGCCCACCCGTGGTGGTATGTCCGCCCCGGTGTGGAGGCTGTCCGCTGGGCATACGCCCTTGTTTCAAACGGTACAACCCCCGCCAGCAGATCCGCAAACGCAGGCTCTCTCGCCCGGGAAAAGGCCGCGCGCGAGAAAAAGGAGAAAACCGTTCGCTCTCTTCTCGCCGCCGATTGTACTGCCTCGTTTGGGATTGACCGCGCCAGCCTGCGCGATTATTTCGGCCTCGATGTGTTCGACAACTGCTCCGAGGTCAACCTCGACGTGCAAATCGAATCCTGTGTGCCTAAGGTGGTCTCAAAATTCGTGTTGGACGGAGAAACCTGGCGATATACCTCCTACCCGACCATGCAGGTCAAAGAGCGACTCATGGTGTCGGGGGTGCCTATCGGGAAACACCGCCTCATCGTCGCCGCCACAGATGCCTGTGGCAACAAAATGCTGGACACGCTGCACTTCATGGTCATTGACCGCAGCGCCCCAATGATGAAGTGCCGCGACGAATTTACCATCGCGCTGTCCAACTCTTTTTCCAAACCATACGGCGATCCTTTCCCCCGCCAGGGCTACCCGTTCAGCGGCTACGCAAAAGTGAAGGCCTCGGAAATAGACGCGGGAAGCCAGGATAACTGCGGCATGGACTGGCTCCGCGTGCGCAGGGCCTACCGGGCGAGCGACGAGCCCACCTACGTGGCCCTCGGCTACGACTGGAACCGGGATGGAAAAATAACCCTCGACGGCAAAGATGGGGTGGACTGGAACTCCGACGGGGATATTGACGACGATCTGGAAAAGTTCGAACCGTCTCGCGGCGATGCATCCGTATGGATGACCCCCGCTCTGGACTATGTGGAGTTCTTTTGCAGCGACCGCGGCCCCGAAGGCGTCATGGTAGAGCTTTGGGGAAAAGATAAAGCGACCCTCGTATCTTCTTCCTGTCCGATGCCGACGCGCGGCGGACTGGTGTACCCCTCGGTCAGCGGGGGCAACCTCAACCACTGTTGGATGAAAGTGGTCGTGGAAGATAATATCGTCCCAAGTTTCAGCATCCCCTCTGTCGGGGCATTCGTCTTTTGCGATAACCGCGAATTCTTCGATTCGCTGAGCACCCCGCAATTCGTTCCCCTGGAAAGCCCCTTGTACGCCTTCATCGAAAACCGCATCCTCGAACCGCAGGGCAAAGGGCGCTTCTACATCACCCAAGGCAATGACTGCGAAGATATCGAAGTGAACGTGGCGATTCAGCCCTACATAGAGTGCGGATCCGGCTACGTCGAACTGCTATACTTCGCCCGCAAACGCATCAAAGGGGAATGGGTGGAATACTTCGCAGGGGCTACGGAAATAGATATCCGCCCCTTCCATTCCTACAACATCCGCTTCCCGGCAGATACGACTTATTCTTCTTGCCAGGGGCTGCTGGATACGACTAATGTGGCCGACGGACAAGAACTGGGCTGCGATATCCTCTCGACCTATGTCTCTGACAAACGGTACGACAAGGCAACCCGCGACGGCCAGCCGGCTGCCGGCTGCTTTGTGGTCCTCCGCACCTTCTTCGTCGTGGACTGGTGCCAGTTCGACTACTATAGTTGCGATACCTTTCCCTATGCCATTATAGTTCCCCGCGACCCCGACCGCGATGGAAATAACGGGGTGAACGTACTGGTGCGCGACTCGGACCGGGATTCCTACGAGGAAATTTATTACGAGGATGCCGCAGGCCCTGATCTTTCCGAACGGGATGGAAAAAACTTCTCGCCCTCTCCAGGCGAGGAAGTGGTCAGCCCCGGCTTTCACCAACAAACCGACCGCCTGTTCCAGTTCAACAACGAAGACTTCGAATCCTGGGGCTCCCCTTGCTACTCCTTCCCATCCCGCCCTGGATTCAATGATACGGAGTACTTCGCCTGGATGTTCACACAGCAAATTACAGTGGCCGACAAGCAGGCTCCCGTCGTAGAGCCTCCCACCGGTCCACTCGTCTTTTATCAGAATAAAAAAACCTGTACTGCAGAAGTGCATATCCCTATCGTAGCCACCGACGAATGCGCCGCACTGGAGCTGGAACAGGACTCGCTCTCCGGCGTCGGGAATATCGCGCTGGAACGAGTACGCCTGAAATTGGAAGGACAAAGTGAACGGGAGCTGGGCGACCTGGCCCGCCTCCTCCCTGGCCACTCCCTCCAGGGCGACGAAAAAGGCGACGGGCGCTGGGTGCTCCATTCTACCGCTATGCCCCTGGGTAATCACAGCTTGATCGTGATCGCCCGCGACGATTGTGGCAACCTCTCCGCACAGCGCGAAATCCCGTTCTCCGTACGCGATACGACAGCACCCGTGCCCGTGTGCTATACAGGATTGGCCATGCAGTTGTCCAAAAAGGCAAACTCCAATTCCGGGGAAGTGGTGTTGTGGGCCAGCGACCTGGTAGCCGGCCCTACAGAGGATTGCAACGGACAGGGCCCGGCACGGGGTCCCAGCCAACAGCCGTTGATTACCAAATACTACGTGGTAAAAGATAATGGGGATCGGGTATGGGATGAAAAAGACAGTATTGACAGCCGGGGATTCCCCCTGAGAAAGGCACCCAGCGTAACCCTTACCTGCGAAGATGCCGCTTTCACCCAGGTCTTAATTCGCCTGTATGCAGAGGACGAAAAGGGTAATATGGGGTACTGCGAAACCTATGTGCTGCTGAGCGACCCCCTGGAAACGTGTCCGAAAAAAGGCGCATCGGCCATCGCGGGCATCGTAGCCACAGAACGCGGGACTATGGTGGATCATGTAGAGGTCCAGTTGTCGGGAGGGGTGTCCATGATGTATATGACCGACCAGACGGGCAAGTTTGCGTTCAAAGATCTCAATGAGGGCATGGACTATTCCGTGCGGCCCTACCGCAACGATGATGTCATGAACGGGGTCTCCACGTATGATCTGTTGTTGTTGACCCGCCATATCCTGGGTACGGAATCCCTGAACAGCCCTTACCAACTCATCGCCGCAGATGTGAACCACTCCGGAACGGTCTCAACTGCGGATATCGTCGCGTTGCGCAGGGCAATCCTGGGCCTGGACGATAAGTTTCCCGACAATACGAGCTGGCGCTTCGTAGATGCCGCCTTTGCATTTCCGGACCCACAGAATCCCTGGGCGACCCCTCTGCCGGAAACGATCCACTGTGTGGATCTGCACGGGAATATGAATGTCGAATTCATCGGAATCAAAATTGGCGACCTCAACGGCAATGCGAGCAGTACGGCCTCACCCCGCAGCGCCCAAATACTGGATATCAAAAGCCCCGATGTTGGGGTTCGCGCAGGGGAGACCTATTCGCTTCCTTTTCATGCCGATTTGAGAGCGGTCGAAGCCCTGCAGTTCACACTGCACTTCCCCTCTTTCGATTTCGTAGGGATAGAGCCCGGAGCAGTCGCGGAAAGTGGACTCGCCATATTCGAGACCGATAAGGCCCTGACAGTGGCCTGGTCCCCATCCGAAGAAGAAAAGGAGTCGTCCCCGAGCCGTCTTTTCACCCTCTTGCTGAGGGCGGGGTCGGTGGGAGCGGTAAAAGATATGCTGTACTTGAGCGACCGGGTCACGCCCGCGGCTGCGTTCTATGCACAGGGCGATGTAGGCGAAGTGTCTTTGTCCTTCCCCAAAGTGGAGGAAATCCCGGTGGAAAACGGCTTCGAACTGCTGCAGAACGAACCCAACCCATTCAGCGGCGAAACCCTGCTCCGCTTCCGGATGCCGGAAACAGGGGAAGCCATCTTGACGGTACAAGACGCATCGGGGCGCACCCTCTTCCAACAAGAGGGGAAATACCCCGAAGGCATGAACGCCATCCGGGTGTCAGACGCCCAACTCCGGAAGGGGGCGACGGGCGCAGCCGTTCTGTACTATACGCTTACTACGGGTACACATACGGCTACGCGCAAAATGATCGTGTTGAACAAGTAAGCGATTCTGATAAGCCTCTTTCAAAAAGAAACCACATGCACTACGAAAATCTTCTACTGGATGAATCACAGGGCATACTGTTGGTCACCATCAACCGCGAGCGTGCCCTGAACGCCCTGAACCGCCAAACTATGGCCGAACTGCGTACGCTGTTCGCCGAAGATATTCCAGGTCGCAACATCCGGGGCGTCATCCTGACCGGGGCTGGCCAAAAGGCTTTTGTGGCAGGTGCTGACATCAAGGAATTCCAGGATATGCAGGGAGAAGACGGCATGCGTATGGCTAAACAGGGGCAGGATGTCTTTTTCCTCATCGAACGTTCTACAGTGCCGGTCGTGGCCGCAGTGAATGGCTTTGCCCTCGGCGGCGGCTGTGAGCTGGCGATGGCCTGCCACCTCCGCATCGCCGGGGAAAACGCTTTTTTTGGCCAGCCCGAAATCAACCTCGGTATCATTCCCGGATATGGGGGCACACAACGGCTAATCCAATATGTCGGAAAAACAAAGGCCATGGAGTTGCTGCTCACGGCGGATAGGATAGATGCACCGGAGGCACTGCGCCTCGGATTGGTCAACGCCGTGGTGCCGGCGGGCGGAGAAGTGGAAGCAGCCCGTGCCTTATTGGCGAAAATCCAGGCTAAAGCACCCATTGCCGTAGCCAAAACCATCGAAGCAGTCAACGCGTATTTCTCCGCAGGGGTGGATGGCTTTCAGGAAGAAGTAGCTGCCTTTGGGGCGACTACCTCTACCGAAGATTTTCGGGAGGGAGCAGCTGCTTTTGTAGAAAAGAGGAAACCCGAATTCAAAGGCCGCTAAAAAGGGGCAAGCCTACTCCCAGTCTTCCTCATTCTCCAGGACAGGATAATCCTGAGGGGCGTAAAAAGGAGGGGGGAGTACCGCGTTTTTACTTCCGCTGCGGTTGAGCCCGGCAGGGGAGTCGTAGGGCGTAGGGGCGGTATCCGTGGAGCGCATAGCCATTTCGGAAATCTGGAATGAGCCCCGTCGGTCAGACAACTTTCCTTCCTGTACCTTTCGATAGATTTTTTCCGCCCGCAGCCGCGATTCCGTCATGGGCCTGGTTTGTCTCTCCTGGTAGGTCTCCCGCACGTTCAGGTAAGCAGCCAGTACGCGCTGCTCCTCCTGGTCGCCCCAGGTTTCAGGAGCCATGGGAACCCCGCTCTGCTGGATACCCAGTTCCAGGCACTTGCCCACCCATGCCGGCCGGTTGACGTGGTTGTCGAGGAGAAGCGCTACGCCGAACGATGAGGTGATGATCTGATTCAGGCTGTAGCCCGAGATGGCGTACTCCGGTTTCCAGTAAAAATTTTTGAGGCGCCCTATGGCATGCTCTACTTGTATAGCCTGTACTTCTGGCTCCTGGCCAGCCCTCCAAAAGCGGAAGGCCCATTTGGGCTCGCGAAACTGGTTCTTGTAGTCCGACATATTGACCACCGCCCCATTGAAGGTTATGAAGCCGAGCGTAGTGTCGGTATCCTCGCTGATGTCTATGCCAAAGGCATTATAATAGGTGCTAAAGGTAGCGGGGTATTGCGCCTTGACTTTTTTAAGCAGAGCAGGCAGTTCCCCCCTGGCTTCCCGGGAACCCAGGTTCCATTGAAAAATGCCAAAACTCAGGAAACCGGAATCGTAGGTATTGATGCCGTCGAGCTTGCCCTCGTTTTCGGCTACGGCTTTTACAACAGCTAGTGCACTTGGTGTCAGGTTGAACAGTTGGCCTAGTTTGACCTGATTACCGTCCACAAAGCGCTCTATGGAGAGATACCCCACCGTGAAAAGCCCACCCTGTGTGTGCTTGCGGAAGTCTATCTGTCGGCTGCCATCGCTCACCGTCACATACATGTCTTGTTCCACGATTTTGAGGCCGTCGCGTATGGGCAGCAGTTCGGGCGATGGGTTGGCCAACGTATCGGGGGCCGTTTGGAGATTCAGCAGATCCCCGTACGTCGGGGATAAATCCGCGATCAGGGAGCGGGCAATCTCGTCGCTGAGCTGATTGTTCAAATACGGAATACCGCGTTGCTGCGCATACACCCGCAGCCCCGTACCGATGTGGGGTTCGTAAATGTCCAGGTTTTCCAAAAGGATGCTCAACTGCTGGGCGCCGTAGTTCAGTGGATCCGACAAATTAAAGGCGGCTTGCAGGCTTTGGGCCTTTTGGGAGCGCTGTAGCAAGGTGAGCCCTTCCAGCGCGTCCTGGCGCTGTATCATCTTTGAAAGGATGACTGCGGTCACATTCATACCGTCGAAAGGAATGCGGTTGCGGGCGCAAAACGCCCGTACCCCGGCAGTTGTCTCATTCCCAAAATAGTCGGAAGGGCCCAGGCGCCCCCATTGAACTTCATTTCCAAACCCCAGGGAATTCAGCAGCTCTCGGAGCTTTGAGATGAACGGGTTTTGGCTTCTGCGCGCGAGATACCGCGAAACGGTATTGGTGCGCAACAAATCGAGTAAGGGTTCCTTGTTCAGCATCTCGCAGGTAAGTTGGGGCGTCCTTCAAAATATCGGATCAACAGGAGGTTTTTGGATGGTTTCCAGACCGATTGCAGTACTTTGAAGGACACCCGGTAAGTAGTGGTGTGTACAAGACTTATGGCGGGGTCGAAAGGCCCTTTTTCCTCCTTGCCGACCCTTCACAAGCTTATACAAAATTGCGGAAAACTTCGATTTATTGCGCAATTATCTGTTTTTTAGGCTACCTTTTTATAAACTTCAGGATTTCCTGGGGCATTTCTGCTGTTTTTATGCGTAAGAAATAGACACCTGCCGGCAATTCGCTGCAGTCCATGTGCTCTTGCTTTTGCCCCGGCTTCAGGTTCCACGATCGGACGAGTCTTCCGTTGGGCTGCAGAATCTCGATTTGCGGGGCGGTGCCGTCGGGCAAATCCCTCAGCAGGTCGAGGGTGAGCTGGTCCGTAGCGGGGTTGGGGTACAGGTGCGCCATGCCAGAGGACTCCATGCGGGCGGCAAAAGAAATCACGTTAGATTGGAACGTGTTCCCAAAGCCGTCCTTTCCGATGACCCGATAGAAATTGAGGCCGTAGTTCGGGGCTTTGCCGCGGTATTCGTAATAGTTGAACCCATTGTCCTGTGCCATGTAGCGGCTGGTTTCCTGCATGGGCGTCCAGCGCTCCCCGTCCTGGGCGTGTTCTATGCGGAAGGTGTAATCCAGGAAATCTTCCCGCATGCGCCAGCGAAGGTTTACCTGATGGTTTTCGTCCATGAGCCCGTTCAGGGTGAGCAGGCCATCTCCCGACGTGCAATAGGCCGGACTGGTCGTCACGTTGAAGGTCTTTCGGCTTTCGATGGTACAGCCGTTTTCGGTAACCCATACGCGCGCTTCCACGGTGCCCGAGCCGTTGGCCGTGAGGGTAGCTACCTGCCCCAGGGCCGATGTCGGGCTGACCGAGAATTGCCCGGAAGTGACCGTGAACGTCCAGCGCACATACGCGGAGGTGGTCTTGGTCTCTACTTTGACGCTGATGGGCCTGTCCTGGCAGTAGTAGGTGCTGGCCAGTATCCGGGCGGCTGCTTTGTCTTCTACCGTGACTTTGACCGGGGAAGGTTCCTTAAACGTACTGCATCCAGCGCGGCGCACGCAGCGCACAAAAAAGGCGGTGCGATCCAATGGCCCCGGGTCCAGCGTAGGGGAATTGCTGTTGGGGACGGGCTGGTACGTGGTCGTATTGAAAACGCCGTCCACGTAGGAGAACATCCAGACGTATTCCAGGTCGCCTTCTCCACCGGAGGGCGTGCGCAGGTTTTGGATAGGAGAGGGGTCCAGCCCCGGCCCGCAAAGTACCTGGTCGTGGCCGATCAAGCCGGGATCGGTGACGTTGTCGCACCCGAGGTAGAAGCCCGCGTCTATCGAAAGGTTGTCTATGCCGGTGAAGATGGTATAGATAGGCGTGAGGTGGGTACTGGTGTCAATATCGCTGTCTAAGTTATCCTCGCCTTTGTGGGGGGCGGTTACCTCCCAGCGGCTGCCCGGCGGGGTGAGGAAAAGGAGTTGGTAGTTGCCCGGCCGTACGAAGAAACAATACCGGCCCTGTGCGTCGGTGACTGTAGAGTCCAGGTTTACGTTTGGTCTGGCCGGGTTGCGCAGATAGACCTTGATGCCGGCTATACCGCTTTCCGTACTGTTCTGCTTTCCGTCCTGGTTGATATCGTACCAGGCATAGTCGCCGATTTTCACTGGGCAATTCTCGATGACTACCCGGAAGGGGAAGTTCTCGACAGCTTCGCACTGCGCCGGGTCGAAGGGGTCGAGCCGGGCCGTCAGCGTGTAAAGCCCTATGCCCAGGGCGGAAGGGTTGATTGTACTCACCCTTTGATTGTTGAGGAAGTAGGAAAGCGTGCCGGCCACGGAGCCGCTCATAGCGGGCGTGTAAGGCCCGTCGTTGAGGCAGAACGTATCGGGGAAGGTCCCCTGAACCCTCGGGTAGCTACAGGCATTTTCCAGGGCCAGCGATTCGCGTCCGTTGGTCAGTTCGATATCGTATCCGACCCCGTCCACGTGGCGGAAATCATACTGGTAAATCCCCGGCTGTACTTCTGTCAGGACAGTCCCTGCCGGAACGGACAGGGGAGTGGCCGGTGGGGCGGGGCTGCTGCTCAGGTACATGCCGTTCTGGGAGGTGATGCGCCAGATGTCGCCGGGCAAGCCGTTGAGTACGATGCGATCGGAAAACTGCCCGTTCCCCCGTGCAGTGGCGTTGTTGAGGCATACGCAGCCCGGGGAAGGGATGAACTGCGTTTCCGGTACCAACCCCGCATCCCAACTCAGGTCGGTTTGCCCGGCGTTGATTTGGAATACCGGAGTCATATAGGTGTCGCGGTTGGCGTCGCTGTCGGATTCGTTATTTTCCCCGACGTCGTTGCGCGTGAGTTGCAGGGTGTCCGGGATTGAGAAGGTAATTTTGTAGCTGCCCGGCGGGACGATGAACTGGTATTTGCCTTTGGAATCGGTGCGGGTGCTGACCGGCGCGGGGAAATTGGGTATCGCACCGATAGGCGTGATGGTCACGGGGATATTGCCGACCCCTTTTTCGCCGGCGTCCTGTATGCCGTTGCGGTTCTGGTCAAACCATACACAGTCGCCGACCAGGGCATTGGTGATGGTGACGGCTACCTGGCAGTTGGACGTACAGCGTTTGGCGTCCTGCACGGTGACCGCATAATCCCCGTTGGAGAGGTTGCTGACGCTGGTGCTCGTCCTTCCGTTTTTCCATAAGACGGTGTACGGCCCAGTCCCCCCGGACAGCTCTACCGAGGCAGAACCGTCGGAAGCACCTGGGAAGGAGGGCGGGCGGATATTGACGATGCTGCATTCCGGTATCCCGGGGTTCAATATATTGACCGATTTGCTCAGGGTACAACCATTGGCGTCGGTTACGGTAGCCGTGTAAGTACCTGCTAACACCCCCAGGATACCGGAAGAGGTACTCCCGTTGCTCCATCGGTAGGTGTAAGGGCCGACTCCTCCGCCGGCGATAGCCTGGGCGGAGGTGGTAGCGATATCGCCGCATAGCGCGTCGGTGCCGAGGAGCGAGAGGCTGAGTGCCGCAGGTTGGGTAATGGAGACCGAGGGGGTTCCACGACAGCCTTCCGCATCCGTTACGGTAACCGAGTAGGTGCCGGCTGCGAGTCCGCCCATCTGGGCCTGCCGAATGCCGGTATTCCATAAATAGGAGTACGGCGGACGCCCGCCGCTGGCATTTACCAGTACGGAGCCGGTCGCGGTACCCTGGCAGAGCACGTGGGCCGGCTGCGTACTCAACGCGATGGTAGGCACGATATCCACGGCACCCTGGGCGGTATCGCGGCAATTGTTGGCATCGGTGACGGTGACGGTATAGGTCCCACTGCCGAGGTTGCTGAGGCTGGAGGCAGTCGAGCCGTTGCTCCAGCGGTAGGTATAGGTCGGTACGCCACCTGTGACCGATACCCTTGCCGAGCCGATGTTGTTGCCCCCGCATAGTATGCCGGAGGCGATGACCGTAGCGTCTGGCTTGGGCAGGCTGTTGATGTTGGCCGAACCGGAAGCGGTGCAGCCCTTGGCATCGGTCACGGTGACCCGGTACAGGCCAGGGGCGAGGCCGGTCAATCCCTGAGTAGCCCCCCCGTTGCTCCAGGAGTAGGAAAAGGGCGTTGTACCTCCGGAGGCCAGGGCAGAAGCAACGCCTGTACTCGTGCCTGTGCATAGGCCGGGCGTTGCGCTGACCTGCAGGCTGACTGCCGGCGGGGGCAGGATGGTGGTCGTCGCCGTTTTGGTGCAACCCAGGGCATCGGTCACCGTGAGGGCGTAGGTGCCGGCGGCGAGGTTGTCGAGGGTGGCCGTCCGGCTACCGTTGCTCCAGAAATAGGTGTATGGCCCTGTCCCGCCACTGACGACCGCACTGGCCCGCCCAAACGGCGTCGTGCAGGATGCTACGTCGCTTTTGGTGATGGCCAGGCTGACCGGAGCTGCGGCGTTGACCGTAGCGCTGGTACTGCGCTGGCACCCGGCCGCATCGGTTACGGTCACGGAGTAGCTGCGGGGAGCCAGTCCAGTGCGCAGGTAGGAAGAAGGGCCCGCGGGATTCCAGGAATACGTGTATGGCCCCACTCCATTTTCCGCATTGACCACCATGGAGCCATTGGAGGCTCCTGCGCAGGTCTCGTCGGTCGCCCGGGCTGTGATGTTGAGGTTGGAACGAGGGGTCAGGGCAATTTGCCGAGTCACTATACACTCCGCCGCGTCTTTGACATATAAGGTGAACTGTCCCTCCGTCAGGCTCGCCAGGTTGGGCAGGAGCTGCCCGGTATTCCAGGAGATGCGATAGGGCGGGGTACCCCCGGTGACGGACTGCACCTGAATACTGCCGTTTTGGATGCCTGGACAACTCGGTGCCTGTGCCAGGAAGTTGATGGTAAAGGCCGGTGGAGCGGTTACCGTGGCCGCCGCGCTGATGGTGCAGCCCCTGGCATCGGTCACGGTGAGGCGATAGGTGCCGCCCCCTACTCCGCTCAGGGTCGGCGTAGTGGCGCCGTTGTTCCACAGGTATGTATAGGGCGCTACTCCTCCGCTCAGCGCTATGTTGATCGCCCCGTCCGTGCCCTCCGGGCACGTCACGTTCCTCGGTAGGAGGAACAGGGACAACGGCTCAATCGTCAACTTTACACACTCTATGGTGGCGCAAAGACGCGTGTCGGAAACCGTCACGCAATAGCTCCCCGACATAGTGAAGGTTTGGGTAGGCCCGAGCAGGCCCTTGTCCCATTCATATTTATAGGGCGGAACTCCATTGTTGCCACTGGCGGTCACCGTTACCGGACCCGAACAGGTGTGGTTGGTTTCCATGGCGACCATCAGCATCGCGGAGCCGTTTACGGTTGCACTCGCGGACACGGAGCCCGAGGCTGCGTCGGTGACCGTTACGCGGTAATCGCCTGGGGGCAGACGGCGAATCGTGGCTGTCGTGTCGCCCGTACTCCACAAATAGCGATAGGGCTGTTGACCACCCGACGGCCGGGCCGTCACCTCGCCCGTGGCCATCTGCCCGCAGAGTACGTGTTTGATGTCGAAACTCAGGCCGAACTGCGCCTGCGCCCGGAAGGCCCCTGCGCTGAGGCAGAGGATGAGGGCCGCGATTCTGGGAAGGGTAGTTGTAAAAGGATATGCCTGGCGCCTTTTTTGTAAAAGGTTCTTCATGGATTATGGTTTTTGAGACTTTTGCCAAAAACAAACACACGGACAGGACGGCTTCGTGCCGGATAGCCCGCGGATAACCCGTGAGAATGTGCCAGTGAGGATACTGGAATGGATTTTGAACGAGGAGCCGAAAGGTGTATTGGAACACCCAACGCACTGCAAAAAAACTATTTTTTTGTGGGAAAAGGAAATAATCCGGGAAAATAAAAAAGTCGTGCCGCGTAACAACGGCACGACCTACGACTAACAAATTATAATCCCATGAAAACTTATTTGAGATCGCTTGGCCGCTTCTTTAAAAAAAGCAACCTTTTACCCAATAAACGTACCATTGTACAAATATACGTGAGTGGTAATAAAAAAGTTCAATTTTCTATGAAATGTGAGCACTTTTTTGCAAAACATGTGGCAGCCTCCTTCCGGAGCGGGAAAGGTCGGTCTTGCGGCATCAGGCCGGTAAGGCTGGAAAAGAGCAGTTTTCTGAACCAGAGTTGGTTGGGAGAAGGGTAAAAAAGAGGAGGTCGCGCCCGATGTCAGGCGCGACCTCCTTGAAATCCCATGAACATAAAATGAATCTTGAACCTTTTCAGGTTTTATCTTTGAAAGCGCTGTGCGCTTAATCTTGCTTTTGAAAGTCGCTTATAGTAAGTCTGGTCTTTTTGGCGACCAGACTTACTATTGAGCGCGAAATCCCATGAACATATCCAAACGGACGCCTGACCGGAGTCAGTATGTCGTTTGACAATACAAACATCCACTTTCTTTTATACCTCTCCAAAGACACTATTTAAGTATTGTGAAAATAAGTTATTATAAATAATAACTTAAAAACATTATTATCAATGTTATAGTATAATTTTTTGTGAAAAATTAAGAAAACAAACAGGGGTGGTGTGCGTAGATTTTTTTTAAAAAAAAGATTGGTTGCGAGGGGGATAGTGGGGAGCAAAGGGATAATTGTTTGGGTAAAAAGTCAAAATA
>CAZSMU010000039.1:0-25232 GCA_964607915.1 uncultured Haliscomenobacter sp. | reverse complement strand
TGGAAAGAAAATGACTCTTTTTTCCCACCTCGCTGACCCCTCGCAACAAGTCTATATTTTATTTTTCTGCCCGAACATCGCAAAGTTAGTTCGCGTAACCGCTATAAATCAATTCAAAAAAAATGTTTAATCTGGGAATTTATTTGATTAATACCAAACAAACCCATACTTTTGACACAAAAAAACACAATATTATGTCTGGTTATGGATTTCGACAAAGCTATACATGGATGTCACCCCAAAATTACCACCGTAATGATGGACGAATCGCTTCCATTACAGAAGATGCTTCCATGATACGAAGGAGGGGAATCATGCTCGTATATCATTCTGAATAATTAAAAAAAACATAAAATGAAAAACAATAAATTCAATAGAATGCGATTAACAATCACTTCAATCCTATTGATGGGGGCATTAATTAGCAATGCTCAAATATCAAAAATAGAGCTTCGGGCTACAGGTCTAACTTGTTCAATGTGTTCCAATGCGATATTCAAGCAATTAGAGTCTATTTCAGGGGTTGATACGGTAGAAACGGACTTAAATACAAACACATTCATTGTTTTCCTAAAGAAGGGGAATACAATCAACCCAAGGATATTTAAAGAAAAAGTAGAAGATGCGGGTTTTTTTATTGGGGAACTGATCGCTACCGCATCACCTGAACTTTTTGACCAAAATATTTATATACTTACGGATGGTAAGCCTAAAAAACAAGCCGAAATAAAATTTCAGGTTTTAGATAAAGGCTACGTAACGGTAAAGGAATTCAAGAAAATTTCTAACACTTACAAAGACATCGCTACTTATTCCGAAAATAATGAAAATGATTTTCATATTAAAATTTTAAATCAATGAGATGGATTTTAGTCATCATCGTTCTGTCGAGTTTTTATAAAATACACGGTCAGGAGTTATTTGTCGTGACGGATCCTGCCAGTAATATTACGGCAAGATCACTTGCTGTCAATGTCATGCAGTCTTCGTTTAAAGAAAAGTTTGAAGAAGGCTACAACTATCATCTCATGCCGGAGGTAACTTATGGTTTATCTAAAAACCTAATGTTTCGTGGTTCGGCGTTCATTAGTAACAGAAGCAATCAATTGTATGCTGAAGGGGGAAGTATTCTCGCTAAATACCGATTCTATTCTACGGATGATTTAAACCGCCATTTCAGATTGGCTGCTTATGGAAGATATAGTTTTAACAGAGCAGATATTCATCAAGAACAGATAGAAATATTAGGGCACAACACGGGGTTTGAAGCAGGGGTTATAGCTACAAAATTGGTAAAAAAGACAGCTGTAAGCACATCCGTGAGCTATGAAAAAGCATTAGATAACAGGCCGGAATATGATTTTCCCGGTAATTTCGGCAACAATGCAACTAATTATACCCTTTCTTTTGGTAGATTGATGTACCCTAAAAAGTATACCAATTTTAAACAAACCAATATAAACTTAATGGTAGAGTTTGTAGGACAAACCATAAATGAAAATGGTAAAAGTTATTTTGACATTGTTCCGGCAATACAGTTTATTTTCAATAGCCAAGCTCGTATAGATGTAGCATATCGTCAAGAATTGTATAGTTCTATGATCCGTTCTGCTCCAAATGGTTTTTATCTCAATCTGTATTACACCTTTTTTAATTTAAAAAAATGACCATATGAGTTCAGCGGTTCCCGGTTTAAGGAACCAAACATAAAGTCTATTCTATTGCCATCAAAAAAGCCGGACGATAGATACATGGTGCCTCCTGCGAAAACTATTGTCCCCGATTTTTGATGGGGGATGTGTAAGATGAGTTATATTACTAATAAATAAGATATGTTATGTTTAAAATAAAAATCGAATATTTACTCTTTGCGACGTTTCTATTCTTGTCAAGTTTCGTTTCTGCTCAGAATAACACAGAAATATGCTATAATCCAAACCTGGTCAGGGATACTACGAAAAAGAGCATCAATTCCATGGCTGTATTAGCTGTGAATAGCGACAGTATCAAAATCAGCTATCATTCACCAGGTGTCCGACAGCGAGTTATTTGGGGTGGATTGGTTCCCTATGGCGAAGTATGGGTAACCGGTGCCCACGATGCAACTTACATCGTCATGCCGAAATCCTTTGAAGTAGGTGGCAAGGCTATACCTGCTGGTAAGTACGCATTTTTTACTATTCCAGGGAAGAAAAATTGGACATTGATTATCAATAAGAACTGGGAACAACATTTGGCGTCTGAATATGACGAGAAAGAAGATATTATCCGGGTCGAGGTGAAGCCCAAAAAAGTTGATCATACAGAACGACTTCAATATTTCATTGAAATGTCAGATAACAAGCAAGGTAAAATTTCAGTAGCCTGGGAGAAAATCAAGATAGAATTACCATTTGCCTTTACGGACTAAAGTTTTAGCTGTTTTCAATTAAAATTAGGCAGGTATAAAATCTTTTCAGAAGTATTTACCTGCCTAATTGTATTCAGATGTACACTTTTTTCCTTAGGCCGTGAAAAGAAAACAATTCCTGCAAACTATGCTGCCGCTCTCTGCGGCAGCATTAACCGGAACAGTGATGAAACTGAACGCATTGAACAAATGGACGGAGTCTTTTTTGCCCAGCGAAAGAATGCCCGTGCTCTTTTTGGGCCATGGCAGCCCCATGAACGCCATTGAAGAAAATGAGTTCGTTCAGGGTTTCAGGGCAATGGGAAAGGAAATTCCCAGGCCAAAGGCTATCCTGTGCGTGAGCGCACACTGGGAAACCAGGGGGACTTTCGTTACGGCTATGGAAAAGCCCGCTACCCTTCACGACTTCGGTGGCTTCCCCAAAGCGCTCTTTGAAGTGCAATACCCAGCTCCGGGCAGTCCTGAACTGGCCAGGGAAACAAAAGCCCTCATCACCCGCACAGAGGTAGGTCTGGATGAGCAATGGGGCTTGGATCACGGCGCCTGGAGCGTGGTTAAACACCTCTATCCTGAGGCAGATGTCCCGGTGATTCAAATGAGTCTGGATTATTCTCAAACGCCTCAATACCATTACGAACTTGCCCGGGAATTGAAATCTCTTCGCGATAAGGGGGTCTTGATCATCGGTAGCGGTAATATGGTTCATAACCTGGGCTTGGTGGAATGGAGGAGGCTAAATGAATCCTACGCCTTCGACTGGGCAATTGAAGCGAGCGAAAAGATGAAACAGTTCATCCTGGATGATGACCATCAATCCCTGATCCACTATTCCAGCCAGGGAAGGGCGTTTCAACTTTCTATTCCTTCTCCCGAGCATTATCTGCCGTTGCTCTACTCCCTTGCCCTGAAGGATAAAAACGAGTCCATCACCCTGTATAATGATAAGCCCCTCGCAGGATCCCTGACCATGACCAGCCTAAAGATTGACAGGGCTTGAAAGATGGTCATAAAGCAAATGCCGGGTAGCGGTCGGAGGACTTTGT
This sequence comes from uncultured Haliscomenobacter sp., assembly GCA_964607915.1. GTDB lineage: Bacteria > Bacteroidota > Bacteroidia > Chitinophagales > Saprospiraceae > JADJPL01. Next base: position 21,779 of record CAZSMU010000039.1, on the reverse strand, counting down.
TCCCGCCTCGCTGACTCCGCACCCTGCTGTTTACGGGCAAAAAAATCCCTTTCGGGCTTCTGTTTTTTGGGGGAGGGGCTTTGGCTTCCTGCGGTTTTTCCTATATTGCCCCTTTGCTGTCAAAACCTGGAAAAGCATGAAAAAAACGCCTAACCGCTTCCTGTTGGCCGTGCTGTTCGCACCGGCTTTGTTCTTCTATCTGCAGTTTCCGCTTGTTGCCCAAGTGCCCAAGCCCGACGACATCTTCGGGTTCCGGCCGGGGGCGGACTACAAAATGGCCGACTATGGCCAGATGCTTTCATTTTACGAGAAGTTAGACGCGGCCTCGGAGCGCGTCCAGATGATAGAAATCGGCAAGTCCACCCATGGCAGACCGATCAAGTTGTTGTTCATCTCCTCGGAGAAAAACCTCAAAAGCCTGAGCCGGTATCGCGAAATCAGCGCTGCCCTCGCCACGGCGCGCCTACCGGAAGCGGAAGCCCGCAAGTTGGCGCGCGAAGGCAAAGCCATCGTCTGGTTTGACGCGGGCATGCACGCCACCGAACGCGCCCCGGCGCAAATGACGCCGGAGCTGGCCCCCCGCATCGCCACAGAAGAGACGCCCGAGATGCAGAAGGTGCGCGATCAGGTCATCACCCTGCTCGTACCGGTCATCAACCCCGACGGGCTGGAGCTGGTCGTGTCCTGGTACCGCAAATACCTCGGCACGCCCTACGAGACGAGCTCGCCGTCGGTGCTCTACCAGGAGTACGTGGGCCACGACAACAACCGCGACTGGTTCATGAACAATATGCAGGAGACGAAAGTCATCTCCCAGGTGCTCTACCGGGAGTGGTTCCCGCAGATTGTGCACAACCACCACCAGACGTCGCCGGCATGGGCGCGCATCTTCATCCCGCCCTTCCGCAGCCCGGTCAACCCCAACATTCACCCGGGCGTGACGGCCAGCGTCAACCTGGTGGGGTCGGCTATGGCCAACCGCTTCGCGGTGCTGGGCATGCCGGGGGCTATCGCGACGACCAACTTCAGCATGTGGTGGAACGGGGGGATGCGCACCGTGCCCTACTTCCACAACATGGTCGGCATCCTTACCGAAACGGCGCATGCGACCCCGACCCCGCGCTACTACGACCCCGCGAAAAAGCCGGCTACCGTGGCCGGTCTGCGCACCGATGGCAGCGAAATCTTCTACCCCATGCCCTGGGAGGGTGGGGAGTCCCATTTCCGCGATGCGGTGGACTACACACTCGAGGCTTCTGTCGCCGTGCTCAACCTCGCAGCCGACCGCAAAGATGCCTTCCTCTACGACATCTATAAAATGGGGCGCGACGCCATCCAAAACACGAAACAGGCTTTTGCCTACGTCATCCCTAAAGCGCAGTGGGATGGGGGCGAGGCGCGCAACCTGGTCGAAATCCTTCAGCGCGGGGGCCTCGAAGCCCACGAAGCTACTGCCGCCTTCCAAGCCAACGGCCAGACCTACGAGGCCGGCTCCGTGATCTTCTACGGCGCCCAGGCCTTCCGGCCCTATCTGATTGATCTTATGGAAAAACAGGTACACCCCAACCAGGTGGCCTATCCGGGAGGGCCTCCGGTGCCGCCCTACGACCTTGCCGGCTGGACCCTGCCGCAGCAGATGGGCGTCCAGGTGAAGCGCATAGACAGCGCCTTCGCCGCCCAGACCCGCCTGATACCCGCCTACGCGCCTGTTCGCAGCGGGATGGTGCGGCGCAGTGGGGCGGCGGGCTTCGTTTTTTCCAACAAAGAAAACAACGCCTATAAAGCCGTCAACCAATTGTTGAAAGCGGGCTATCCGGTCCATATCCTGCGGGATACCAACGCCGCTTACCCGGCCGGCAGCTTCTGGGTGCCTGCGAAAAGCGGACTGGACGCCGCCGTGGAAAATATCGCGCGGCAGAGTGGCCTCGAGTTCAGCGGGCTCGACAAGGCTCCGGGGCAGAACCTCCAGCCGCTGAACTCGGTGAAGGTAGGCCTGTACAAGTCCTGGACCGCCAGTATGGACGAGGGCTGGACCCGCTGGGTACTCGAGCAGTTTGCCTTCGACTTCGACACCCTGCACGACGCGCAGATTCGCACCGGCGACCTGTCGGGCTACGACGCTATCATCTTGCCGTCCATGTCGCCCAACAGCATCCTCCACGGCCATGCAAAGGGCACTATGCCCGACGAGTTCTGCGGCGGCATCGAACTCGACGGCGTGCAAAAACTCGCCGATTTCGTGCGCAAGGGCGGCACGCTCATCACCTTCGACGAATCCAGCGACCTGGCGATTGAGTTGCTGGGGCTGCCCGTGCGCAACGTCACCAACGGGCTGTCGAGCCAGCAGTTCTTCATCCCCGGCTCGCTGGTGCGCGCCAACGTACAGACCCGGCACCCGTTCGCCCTGGGCATGCAGCCTGAAATCGCGGCGTACTACGACAACAGCCGTGCGTTTGAGGTCTTCAAACGCAACTACAGCGGGGAAGGAGGGGAGGAAAAGATCGCCCGTTCCCCGGAAGCGGATGTAGATGTCGTGGTCACCTTTTCCGACAAAGACCTGCTCATGAGCGGTTGGGCCAACGGGGCCGACCGCTACCTGCGGGGTAAAGCGGGCCTCGTGCGGGTGCCCTACGGGAAGGGCGATGTGGCGCTGTTCAGCTTCCCACCGCAGTTCCGCGGGCAGCCTCGGGGCAGTTACAAGCTGATTTTCAACGCTATCTATCAGGCAGCCGCGCGTTAAGGGGGGCAAAAAGCAATTGGATGAACAGGCGCAAACTCATTCTTTCGCTGGCGGCGGCTTCCGGGGGCCTGGGCTTCAAGAAGGCTATGCCGACCCCCGTCCCGCAGCGGCAAAGCACTTTTGCGATAGACGGGCACCACGTGCGGTTCTACCACGCGGGTGTGCGCGAGTCTTTTTCGATATTTATGCTGGCAGACACGCATCTCTTTCGGGACGATGAAAGGGGGGTAGCCTACCAGTCCTACAGCGGGCGCATGGCGAAAGCCTACAACCAGACCAGGCATTTTCAGACGCTGGAGGTCACCCACCCGGAGGCTTGCTTTGAAAAAACCCTTGCCCTGGCAGCCCAGGAAAAGGCCAGGCTGGTCGCGTTGATCGGCGATATCTTTAGCTTCCCTTCCGAAGCGGCCATAGAATGGGCAGCCGATAAGCTGGAAAAGGCGGGTCTGCCCTGGCTGTACGTGGCGGGGAACCACGACTGGCACTATGAGGGCATGCCGGGCTCTATCGCCTCCCTGCGCGAGACCTGGATCGAAAAAAGGCTGCTGCGCCTGTACCAAAACGAACATCCTCTGATGGCGGTGCGCGAAATTGCCGGGGTGCGGTTTGTCGCGATGGACAATTCCGATTACCAGATTACGGAAGCGCAACTGGCGTTTTTTGAAAAGGAGATCGCTGGCGGTATGCCGCTGGTATTGATGGTACACATCCCCTTGTATGCCCCCGGCCGCCCGGTCGGGTTTGGCTGTGGGCATCCGGACTGGGGTGCGTCAACGGATAAGAACTACTTGTTGGAACGCCGGGAGCGGTGGCCGGAATCCGGCCCCTCCCCGGCTACGCGGGCATTCTACGAAAGGGTACGCGCAGCGCCCAACCTGTTGGGAATCCTGGCCGGGCATATCCACGCCCAGTCTCTCGATGTGATGGATGGTTTGCCCCAGATCGTCACCCAGGCCAACGCCAACGGAGCGTACCTAAAGGTTAGCTTCCTTCCCGGCGGGTAAGCGAACGGCAACAAATTTCTATTCCCCCCGCTTCCGCACGGGGATCCAGATGCTTTCCTCCGAATCGGGGGAGCCGTGGCGGTACTGCGCGCCCAGTTGTTCGAAGTGAGGCCGCTCATCGAGGTCGAAACCGGAACGAGGAAGCCACTCGGTGAAGATATACTGGAATTTCTCGCGGGCATCTTCTGCTCCCTGGTGAGGGAAGACCGCGTAGAGGCCGGCCGGGAGCCGGAAAACGTCCATCCCCTGGGGCAGGTGTTCCGAGTTGGACACTTCTACTGCCGCCCATTTTTCGAAAGGCCGGTGAGGGTTGAATTCCTCAAAGTATCCGCTGGGGTAAACCTGTAGGGAAAACAGGTCGTCGTGGCAGCGGTGGGCGATCTGCTGGCGCAAGGGCATGAAGGTGCCCCACAGGGCCTGGGTATGGTCGTCTGCCAGGCTCATGGTGCGGTGCAGGCCAACCAGGGTTTTTTCGAGGGTATGGATGATGTCAGGGGGTGTCATTTTTTGTCATGTTGTATGTACATTCTTTCCCGAAAGCGGTTGATCACTAGGTTCCTCTACGAAGAGCCAGCAGAGGGCAGAAAAAGCCAGGGCGGCGGCGCAGAGGATGAAGATCAGGCTTTTGTCGGTGGCGGCCTGGACGGCCTGACCGACGCCGAGGCTGGCGACGAGCTGGGGCAGCACTACGGAAAGGTTGAACAGGCCCATGTACAGGCCCATGCGGGATTTTTCCACTTTTTGCGACATGATGGCGAAGGGCAGGCTCACGGTGGCGGCCCATCCGATGCCGAGTACGCCCATCAGCACGTAGATAGCGGTGGGGCTTTTGCCAAAAAGCAAGATGCCGGCATAGCCCAGCGCCATGACGGCGATGCTGCCGAGGTGGGTATTGACCCGTCCGATTTTGCGGGTGAGCGGCTCCAGCAGGGTGGCGGGGAGGATGGCCCCGACAGCGTTCAGGATGAGGAAAGACAGGGAGACGATGCGGCCGGCTTGTACATCGCCAAGGCCGGGCATCGTATCCTGTACGTAGGCGAACATATAGATGAACATGGTCTGTATGCCTGCCCAGGTGAACGCATGGGCGGCTAATATTTTCTGGAAACCCACTGGGGAGAAGGCATCGGTGTCGTGTTCTTTTTTGCGCAAAACCTGGGCGAAGAGCAGCAGGGTAAGCGCGGCGCAGGCGATTTCGACGAGGTGGCCGGGCACGCTGATCTGGGTGAGCCTTGCAAACATGCCGTAGAAGGCATAGATCAGGAAGCCCCAGAGCGGGCGGATGGTGAGCAGGGATTTGAGCAGTCCGCCGTGGTGGTCGGTGGCAGCCTCTGCGGCGTTGTCTTCTTCCGGTCGGGGTTCTTCGATGAAGAAAGGCGGGATAATAGAGAGTAACAGCACCAGGATGGCGCCGGAATAGATCAGCACGTAGTTGTCCCATAGGGCACCTACCGCGTAGGCACCGACGCCGAAGGTGCCGGAGATCGTTTGCATCCAGGTGTATCCTTTGGTGCGTTGGGTACCTTCGGGCGTGACATCGGCGATGATGGAGCGGGTGGGGTTGAAGCTGATATTGATAGACAGGTCCAGCATGAGGGCCACGGTGATGGCTACGCCGAGGATACCGCCTATGCCCAGGGCGTTGGAGAGCACGTCAATGTTGGGCAGGGCCAGGAGCATGAGGCTGGCGAGTACGCCGCCGATGAGGATGAAGGGTCTGCGGCGTCCGTTCCAGAACCACACCCGGTCGCTGATGAGGCCGATGATGAGCTGGCCGAAGATACCGGAGATAGGGCCTGCTGCCCATACGAAGCCGACTTCTTCGATATTGAGTTGGTATTGGGTGCTCAAGATCCAGCTCAAGGCGCTGATTTGTACGGACAGCGCGAACCCCATAGCGGTGGAGGGGAGGCTCAGGATTGCGTAGAAGCTGTTGCTCAGGTTTTTTTGGATGTGCAGCATAGCTTGGTGCCTTAGTAGGTTAGAGGTGGGTTGTGAAATACTTTCAGGGCGTTCAGGCCGGGCTGCAGGTATGGTTTGCAGTATTGCAGCCCCTGGAAGAACTCATTCTGGCCGACGATTTTGGTGCGTTCGGCGACGGCGGCTTCGATTTCAAACGATTCGACTACTTTCCCGTCTTGCAGGAGGCGTATTTCGAGGAAGTCGGCCTGGTCCCTGAGTTGGAGGGTAGCTCCGTCGGGGACTTCTTTTTTGAAGGCTGGGAAGGCGGGCAGTTGTACGATGAGGGTGGGAGAGAAGCCGCTGGGCGTGTAGGAGTATTGGGCGGCCCCGGTGGCGGAGTAATCAAATTGCAAGCGGCCTTTCCCGATGCGGCTGCTGCATTGCAGTTGGGGGATAGCGGCGGGGATAGCGGGTTTGAGGGTGATGTGTCCGGCAAAGAGATTGGGCTGTATGCCCAGGAAGTGCTGGTGCCATACGCGGAGATGTTCGGCATTGGACCAGGCCTGCAGGAAGGCGCCGGAGATTTTCCCTCTTTTCATTCCGTCGCGGGGCAGTGCGTCGGCATTTTCGCTGAGGCAGCCGACGGCTCCTTCCTGCAGGGCCTGCCGGTTCATGCGCCGGAAGAGGGAGAAGGCCGTTTCCGTTTGTCCGGCTTCGAGCATGCGCTGCAGGGCGATTCCGTTGAGCCATAGCCAGACGGTACCGTTGTGGTAGGCGGCATCTTTGTGGTAGTAGTTCCAGTGTTCGTGGTAGGGATGGAAGGCGGTATCTTGCTGGCTCAGGGAGGCGATGCCCCAGGGGTAGGCGAGTTGTTGCCAGACGCTTTTTACGATGCGCCGTTTGAGGGCTTCGTCCTGCAGCAAGGGGAGGGCGAAGAGTTGGTTGGGGCGCATCTGGTGGTCCTGGGAGCCATCGGTATTGAGGTGGTCGGCCAGGAGGCCTTCTTTTTTCAGTAAAAAATCCTGTTCAAAGCGTTTGCTGACCTTATCGGCCAGGGCGGCCCATTTTTTTTGGTTTGCGGCGTCGCCCATGAACGCGGCAAATCGGCTGGCGCTGCGGAGCTGGGCTACCCAGAGTGCCTGGACATCGTTGGCGCGGTTTCCACGGGGCGAGTAGGGGGTCTTCCCTTTGATTTTAGCATCCATCCAGGTGTCGGCGTCGTCGTGGAGCAGATAGCCTTGCGGGTCGTTCCAGTATTGGAGGGCCCCTTCGACGCTGCGTTTGACGGCGGGATAGAGGTCGCGGATGATGGCGGTATCGCCGGTATAGCGCACGTAATCGGAGATTTGCGCTACGAAGCGAGGGGTGCCATCGGCGGTATTGTAGATCAGGCCGTCGGGGCGGGCGCGGTTGGGGATACGGCCGTAGTATCTGGATTTGGGGTTGGTATCTTGTAGTTTGGCGAAGGAGAGGAGGATATTTTTCGCTGTCTCGAACTGCCCGCTGACCAGGCAGGCGCCGGGGAGGGAGACGAACATATCGCGTCCCCAGTAGTCGTTGAACCAGGGCAGGCCGGCGTAAATCCCCGGCCCCTGCTGTTGGGTGATGAGTTGGTCCAGGGTGAGGGTGAGCCAGGCCAGGGCGTGGTCGAGGCTATCTTGTCCGCTGTTGGGCATAGCTTCTTTGGCCAGGCGTTCCATGCGGTCCCAGCGCCGGTCGAGCAGCTCCGCACTGCGGGAGCGGAGGGTATCCAAGGTGGCTAAAATTTCGGCTTTGTTGTTTCCGTGGATGATCAGGAAGCCGCCGCAATCGGCAGGAGCGCTGAGCACGCCGTCGGCGAAGTCGAATTTGCTTTTATTCCAGGTCGTGATCAGGATGCGGGTGCGGGTTGCTTCCAGCGGCATGTACCAGGCGCCCTGGGTGCTCTGGTAGCTGAACCGGCAGAGGTCTCCGGCGATGGCGAGGCCGACACGGCGCGTTTTCAGGTTGCTCATCTGGATGCCGATTGCGGGTACGTCATCGAAGAGCATGAGTTGTTCGGTGCCCTGGGGATAGCTGCGTTGCAGGAGGTGGGGGAAAACGCTGACGACGGCCAGGCGGCGATCGAGTTTCTCCTCGTTGGCGAAGAGCTGGTAGTCGCGGAGCACGCGCTTTGTGGCGATATTCCAGCCGGAGAAGTAGCGGTCATTGAAGCGCGTATGCGTAGTCCCGTAGAAGTAGCCCGAGCGCTTGTCGGTATAGGCAAACTCCCGGTTTTCCGAAGAATCCACCGCGATGCCCAACTGGTCGAGCAAACCATGCCGGATGGCGTCGGTAGGCGCGGGGGGCGTCGTTTTTTTACATCCTGCGCCCAGCAGGGCGAACAGGAGGAAGAATAAGGGGAACCGATGTATCCAAACGGGCATGAGCGGGCAATTTTAAGAGCGGGTTCGCGATTTTCTGCTGCGGACAAAAGTAGGTGGTAAGATAGAGAAAAAGGCGATTTGCGGCCTACTTTTATGCTCGTTTTTCGGCGAAATGCGTTGGATTTGTCGAGGGAGGAGGCAGTTGATGGGAAAAAAATGCCCCTCGTATAGGATACATTGAATATCTTTGCCCCGCCTAACCAACAACGCTTGTACATCCCGATTTTCAGATTTTCTCATAAAAACGTGTTTATGGTAGGTCATCTACAAGACAATTCAATCCAGCTCAAGCGCATATTCATCGAGTCAAAGCTACCCGACCAACTGCTGCCTCTGCAGGAGCTGGCCCACAATATATGGTGGTCCTGGAACCAGGAAGCTATAGAGTTGCTTACGGGGGTTGACCCCGAGAAGTGGGAAGCGGCGCATTACAACCCGATTGCGGTGCTGGACCAGCTATCGGTAGAGCGGGCGGCAGCCTTGCTCGAAGACCGGGCATATATGGAAAAGCTGGAGCGGGTTATTGTCCAGTTTCGCAAATACACAGAGGATAAAAAGAACGCGTCTGGCCCCCGGATTGCCTATTTCAGCATGGAGTTTGGTCTGCACACCTCTGTGCGCCTGTACTCCGGTGGCTTGGGCGTACTCGCCGGCGACTACTTGAAAGAGGCCAGTGATTGCAACGTGGACATGCTGGGCATTGGCCTCTTGTACCGCTACGGCTATTTCCAGCAGTCTATCTCGCTGCACGGCGACCAGGTGAACCACTACCCTCCGCAAGAGTACACCAAAATGCCGATGTCGCCCGTGCGGGACAAGAACGGCGAGTGGCTCAAAATAGCCATTGACTTCCCCGGCCGCACCGTGCACGCCAAAGTGTGGACCTTGCCGGTAGGCCGTATCCCCCTGTACCTGCTGGACACGGATATTCCCGACAACAACTGGGAGGACCGCTCGATCACGCACCAGTTGTATGGCGGCGATAATGAGCACCGCCTCAAGCAGGAGATGGTGCTGGGCATCGGTGGGGTACGCCTGATGAGTGCCCTGGGCATCGAACCGGATATTTTCCACTGCAACGAAGGGCACGCGGCCTTCATGGGGGTCGAGCGCCTGCGGGAGCACCTCCAGGACAATGGCCTTACGTATCCCGTCGCGAAGGAATTAGTGCGCGCTTCTTCTCTGTTCACCACGCACACGCCGGTGCCGGCGGGGCACGATTACTTCCCCGAGCATCTCCTCCGCGAATACCTCGGCGACTACGTCGCGCAGATGGGCCTTTCCTGGGAAACATTCATAGGCCTGGGAAAAATTGACGTACACGACAGCGGAGAGCTGTTCTCGATGAGCCACCTGGCCATTCGGCTCAGCCAGGAAGTGAACGGGGTGAGCCGTCTGCACGGCAGGGTCTCACAGCAGATGTTCAGCGTATTGTACCCCGGGTACAACTCCCAGGAGTCGCATATCGGATACGTGACCAACGGGGTGCATTACCCGACCTGGATTGCCAACGAGTGGCATCGCCTGTTCGTAAAGCACCTCGGCCGCGACTTCCTGAGCGACCAGTCCAACCTGCAGAAATGGGAGGGCGTCCGGGAAATCCCCGATGCAGAGATTGTAGAAGTACGCAAGTTTCTAAAAAAGAGGCTTTTAGATAAGGTCAAAATCAAATTGCGCGAGGATATGACGCGCAGGGGGGAGAAGCCTTCCGCCATTTTTGAGACGATTGAAAAAATACGCCCCGACGCCTTGGTGATCGGGTTTGCGCGCCGTTTTGCGACGTACAAACGCGCGCATTTGTTGTTCAAGAACATCGAGCGCCTCAAGGAGGTGATGCACCGCGCCAACCGGCCGCTCATCTTCCTGTATGCAGGCAAAGCACACCCTGCCGACCATCCCGGCCAGGCGCTGATCAAGGAAATCATCCACATCTCCCGCCGGCCGGAATTCGTGGGGAAAGTGATCTTCCTGGAGGGCTACGACATGGAGCTGGCTAAGATGTTGGTCCAGGGCGTGGACATCTGGCTCAACACGCCGACGCGCCCGCTGGAAGCGTCGGGTACGAGCGGCATGAAAGCGACGCTGAACGGGGTGATGAACCTGAGCGTGCTCGACGGCTGGTGGGCAGAGGGCTACCTTCCGGGGGCTGGCTGGGCGCTCCCCATTGATGCGGCGTACACCGATAATGCGCTACAGGACGAGCTGGATGCGGAAACGGTCTATAACCTGCTCGAAAACGATATCCTCCCCACGTATTTTCAGGACGGGCCGGAGGGTTTCTCCGCTTCCTGGGTGCAGATCATCCGCAACACCATCTCCAAAATCGGGCCGCGTTTCACGATGAAGCGGCAGCTCGACGACTACCTGCAGCAGTTCTACGGCAAGTTGTACGCCCGCACGCAGGTGCTGCGCAAAAGCCGCTTTTCAGCGGCTCGCGACCTGGCGACCTGGAAGCAGATGGTAGCGGAGCGCTGGGAGGGGGTACACCTGCTGGAAAAAGACGTATTCGACTCTGATAACTTCTCCCTGCACTTCGGGGAGTCGTTCAAAGTGCGCATCAAGGTGGCCCACAACGGAATCCCCAAGGAGCAGCTCGGCATGGAGGCCATCTTCTTCAAGCGGCTATCGGAGCACGAGCTCGACCTGCGCTTCCACAAAGAATTGCAGGTAGTGGATTCCAACGAATACTCGACGACCTTTGCCGCGGAGATCTTCCCGCAGGTGTCGGGCGTGTACGAGTACGGGTTCCGGCTATATCCGCGGCATGAGTTGCTGCCCCACAAACAGGATTTGTGCCTGGTAAAATGGGTATAAGCGATGATATTACAGAGGCTGAACGAGCACCAGTCGGGGCTGGCCGCCATTTTGTTGGCGGCCTTCCTGTGGAGTACAGGTGGTTTGTTCATCAAGCTGATCCATATAGACGCGCAGGCTATCCTCAGCCTGCGCGCCTTGTTTGCCGCCCTGTTGTTCGGGATATTGTTCTGGAAAAAAGTGTGGCACTGGTCGGGGAATATCCTATTGGTATCCATCTGCTACGCCGGCTTGGTGAGTTGTTTTGTGGTGGCCACTAAAATCACGACTGCTGCCAACGCCATCTTTCTGCAATACACGGCGCCGATTTACCTCATTTTGCTGGAGCCGCTGTTGTTCAGGCACCGCGTGAAACGCATCAACACCATCACGGTAGTGGTCTGTTTCATCGGGATGGCCTTATTCTTTGTGGGCGACCTGCAGATGGGCGATATGCGGGGCAACCTGCTGGCGCTGTTGTCGGGGGTATTCCTGGCGGGGATGATGTTGGGGCAGCGCTTCAACCCGCCCGAGCGGCACGAAGCGGCGATTTTTCAAGGTAACCTGCTGGTATTTCTGGTATTTTTTCCTTTCGTTTTGCAGGGGCAGGCTCCCAACGGCGCAGACTGGGCGATGCTGGCTTTCCTGGGCTTCATACAGCTCGGCAGCGGCTACGTCTTGTTCACCTACGGACTCAAGCGGGTGAGCGCCCTGGAAGGCTCTCTGGTCGCTATGCTGGAGCCGGTGCTCAACCCGGTATGGGTGTTCATCGGGTATGGGGAGCAGCCGGCCCCGACTGCTATCGTCGGCGGGTTGATCATCGTTGGTATGCTGGCGTACCGGACCATTGTCCAGGATACGGCGTGAGGCTTTTTACCCCAGAGCCTGCTCGATATCTTTCCAAATATCTTCTACGTGTTCCAACCCCACGGAAATCCGCACGAGTCCCGGGGTGATATCCACGAGTTCGCGCTCTGCCTCACTGAGTTTGGAATGGGTGGTAGAAGCCGGGTGAGTCAGGATAGTCCGCGAATCGCCCAGATTGGAGGAGCGCGAGCACATTTGCAGGGCATTCAGGAAGCTGCGGCTGTGCGTCAGGCCGCCCTTCAGCTCTATGGCCACGATGCCTCCGCCCTGGCTCATCTGCTTCCTGGCCAGTTCGTACTGCGGGTGGGAGGGCAGGAAGGGATAGCGGCAAGAAGCCACTGCCGGGTGTTTTTCCAACCTTTGCGCGAGTTCCAGAGCAGACTGGCAGTGCCGGTCCATGCGGACGGCCAGGGTCTCGAGGCTCTTGCTCAGCACCCAGGCGTTGAATGGGGATAGGGCCGGCCCGGTATGGCGGGTAAAAAAGCGGATGGGCTCTATGTGTTCTGGTTTGCCCACGATCAGCCCTGCCAGGACGCGGCCCTGGCCGTCCATCCATTTGGTGGCTGAATGAACGACGAGGTCGGCCCCGTACTCCATGGGGCGTTGGAGGTATGGCGTGGCGAAGCAGTTGTCTATGTTGAAAATCAGCCCGTGCTTTTGGGCTAACGCGCCCACTTTTTCCAGGTCTATGAGGGCCAGCCCTGGGTTGGAGGGCGATTCCAGTACGAGCATGCGCGTTTCGGGGCGGATATGCTGCTCCCACCGGTCTATGTCGCGGGGATCCACGTACGTATGGGAAATCCCCCATTTGGGCAGGATTTGGGTTAGTATCTGGTGGGTGGAGCCAAAGACTGCTCGGGAAGCCAACACATGGTCGCCGCTGCGCAACAGGGCAGCCATACTTGCGAAGACGGCAGCCATGCCCGAAGAGGTAGCCACGCCGTCGGCCGCGCCCTCCAGGGTGCAGACTTTGGCGACCAGCTCATCGGTGCTCGGGTTGTTGTACCGGGAGTAGATCAAGCCCTCTGCTTCGCCGGCAAAGGTATCGGCCATGGCTTCCGCGGAATCGAAGACAAAGCTCGACGTGAGGAAGAGCGGGGCGCTGTGTTCGTGGAAGGGCGTCCGGGGCATCTGGCCCCGGATCGCCTGTGTTTCGAAGTGTGGTTCCATAGGTTCAAGCAGGGTAGATAGTCCAGGACCAGGTGATGTGCGCGGTTTTTTCGAGGATGCGCGTGACCGAGCAGTACTTTTCCATAGATAAATTTATGGCGCGGGCTACTTTTTCAGGGTCCAGGTCTCCGTAGAGCGTGTACGCGACGTGGATCTCGCTGAACAAGGCGGGCACTTTGTCTTTTTCCCGTTCGGCGCTGATCTCCACCCGGTAGTCGAGCAGCGGTTGGCGGGATTTGCGCAGGATATGGATTACGTCAATGCTGCTGCAGGCCCCGAGGCTGGAGAGCAGCATTTCCATAGGGCGCATCCCGAGGCCATGGCCACCGATATCGGGGTTGGCATCGGATTCCACGGTGTTGCCCTGTTCGTTGCTGGCGCGCAGGTGGAATGCGTCGTCGAGTCGTTGGATGTGTATTTTCATGGCTAAAGGGTTAGAGTATGTGCGGGATTTTCAGCCAAGTCAAAAATAAGTGCATTTTCGACTTGGCTGAAAATTCCCGGATACGGACTTAATTCTTTTTAGTGGCCGGCTTGGAGAACGGCGGTGGTACGACTTTGGCGGGCGGTTCCAGTTCGAGCAGGCGCAGGGCTTCCTGTACGCCTTTTTCGAGTTGCGGGTCTCTGCCCTGAGCGGCGGATTTAGCATCTATGCGGACTTCGACATCGGGGGCGACCCCTTCGTTTTCCGCGATCCAGCGTTTCTGGATGGGGTCAAAGACGGCGTTATCGGGGGCGGTGAGGGCGCCGCCGTCCACCAGTGCGTAATGCACGGACGATTTCACCAAGCCGCCCCAGGTGCGGGTTCCGATGAGTGGGCCTGCCTTTTGCTGTCGGAAGACCCAGGGGAAGAAGTCGCCGCCCGACCCGGCCAGTTCGTTGATGAGCAGTACTTTAGGGCCTAATATCCCACCGGGGAGGCGCAAGGGGATGCCATTGGGCACCTCGTTGGTGAGGGCGGCGCGGAGGCGGCGGGTCATCAGGTCCACCATATAATCGTCGAGCAGGCCGCCGCCATTGAAGCGTTCGTCAATAACGGCGCCTTCCTTGTCTTGCTGGGCGAAGTAGTAGCGGTTGAAGGATACGAAGCCCTGCCCGCTGGTATTGGGCACCCAGACATACGCCAGGCGGCCTTTGGAGAGCTGGTCCACTTTGCGGCGGTTATCTTCGACCCAGGCGCGCTGGCGCAAGGCGGATTCGTTTGCTATCGGTTTGATGGTGATGGTCCAGGCGCTGTCCATGGTAGGGCGCTTGTTGAGGTGCAGGACGGTCTGACGACTTGCCGTACCGTCGAAGAAGCGATAGGGGTCGTCGTTGGGACCGATGGGTACGCCGTCCACGCCGACCAGGAAATCGCCTTCGCGCACGTTCAGCCCGGGCTGGTCGAGCGGGGCGAGGAGTCCGGGGTTCCAGCTTTCGGCGGTCAGGATGCGCGTCAGGCGCCAGCCGCCATTCTGGAAGCTGAGGTCGGCACCCGGCAGCCCGGTCTGCTCTGCATCTACGGCAGGGAAATCCCCTCCGAACACGAAGCTGTGCCCGACGGACAATTCGCCGTTCATCTGGTCGAGGATGTAGGACAGGTCGCTGCGGTGGCGCAGGTGGGGGATGAGCGGGGCATAGCGCTCCCACACTTCCTGCCAGTCGCGCCCGTGCATTCCCGGGTCGTAGAAGTAGTCCCGCTCGTAGCGCCAGGCCTCTTCGAAGATCTGCTTCCACTCTGCCATGCGGTCGAGCGGCATGCGCAGGTTGAGGGTCAGCGCCCCTTCTGCCGGGCTGGGGGGCTTGGTGGTAGCGACGACCCGCCACTGGCCGCCCGTGCCTTTGAGCAGTATTTTTTCCCCGCTCGAAGCCAGTGACCACTGTTGTATGCCGCTGGCGAACTCCTCCGCTTTGCGTCCTTCGAGGCTGAACTTGTGGAGGGTCTGGCCTGTGGCGTTGGGGATGCTCTCGGCGATGAAAACGGAGCCTTTGGCACCGGTGGACATCGCGGTGTAGTTCCGGATCGGCATGGGCAGGGCGATGGTTCTGCGCGCGATTCCATCCCAGTCTATGCGCACGAGTTTGCTGGTATCTCCGTTGTTCTTTTTGGCATTTTTAGTCGTATCGGGCTCCTCATCGCTTTTGAGCGGGAAAGGTGCCGGGCCGTTTTCCCGGAGCACTGCGACATAGGCTCCGTAGGAAGGGTTGGCCTGCATGGAACTGGTATTGGCCCAAACGGAGCCGAGCGCTACTTCGGTGCTGGCCAGGAAGTAGAGGTGCTGGCCGTTGCGGTCCCAGGCGGGGGAGAAAGCATCGGCCAGCGGGTCGCTGAGCGCTTTTGCCTGTTTGTTCTCCATAGACCAGAGCACGACTTGTCGGAAATGGTTGGGGGCGGTTTTGGAGTAGGCCAGCCAGCGCGAATCAGGCGACCAGTTGAGGCTCATATCCCCGCGTTCGATATTGGCACCACCGACGTCGGCAGTCTGGATTTCTCCGGTTTCTACCTGTACGACGCGCACCCGCACGTCGTCGTCCACAAAGGCTATGTATTTGGAGTCTGGTGACCAGACGGGTTCCCAGGCCATCTTAGACACTCCGATGTCGATGCGGGCCGGCTCCTCGAGGCCGTCCTGGCGGGCGATCATGAGCCCATAGCCATTGCCGCCTTTATCTGAGAACCAGGCGATGCGGGTGCCGTCGGGTGACCAGGCCGGGGCGCGGTCGGCGGCACCGGAGCTGCGGGTCAGGTTGCGGGCGTCGCCGTTCTCGACGGGTACGGTAAAGATTTCACCGCGGGCTTCCATGGCTACCCGCTTGCCGGTAGGCGAGAGGGAAACCGCTGTTACCCGGCTGCTGACGTTCTCCCAGCGCGTTTCGGCCCAGGGGAAATCCCCCGAGATGCGGATATTGAGCTGCCGGCTTTCGCCGGTGGCGGGATCCAGGGTGTGTAGATACCCCTCGCGTTCAAAGACCAGTGTGGCGCCCTGTCCTCCCAGCCACTTCACATCGGAACCGCTGAAACGGGTGACGGCGCGCAGGCTGCCGTTGGCCGGCACATAAGCCCATACGTTGGCCACCCCGCTGCGGTCGGAGAGGAAGTAGATGGTGTTGCCCAGCCACAAGGGTTGGATGTCGGTGCTGCGCTGCTCGTTGGGGATGAGCGTCTCGTCGAGGTCGTCGAGGTCGAGCAGCACGAGCGGGGTGTTTTGGCCGCCCCGATACGCGCGCCACTCCACGTCCCAGCGGCTCACTGCGTCGAAGACGAGCCGTTTGCCATCGGGTGAGAACGATCCGTCCTGTGCGCGTGGTATGGGCAACAGGCGCGAAGGGCCGCCCGTAGCCGGCACCGCCCATAAGCGGTTGAACGAGGTGGGGGCGCTTTCCCTCGAACTGGCATAGAGCACCTCTTTGCCGTCGGGCGTCCAGCCGCGGGGGTAGGACGCCGCAGGGTACCAGGTAAGGCGGCGGGGCTCGCCGCCCTGCACCGGAAGCACATAGACACTCGCAGTCCCTGAGCGGTTGGAACTGAACGCAATCCAGCGGCCGTCCGGCGAAAAACAGGGGTCGCTCTCCACTGCGGCGGTGCTCGTCAGGCGGCGCGCGTCAGCGCCGCTTTTGTCCACTACCCAAAGGTCGGCCCCGTAGATGAACGCGATGTGCTCAGCGCTCAAAGACGGCTGGCGAAGAAGGCGGGCATACTGGCCCTGCAAGGCGGGCGTAGCCGAAAAGAAGAAAAGGCAGACACCCAAAAAATACGGTGCCAGGAAACGATTCTGCATGTGTGTCGTGGTTTGGTGTTTCTCCTGTAAAGATATATTATTTGCCGAGGGCGTAATTCAAAATGCCGCTATCTATTTGGAAAATACCCGAGAAATACACTATCGCTGCAGCATATCGCACGCCAAATCTTAGCATATCCTTAAAACCGGCTTAACATCTGGTTTACATTGCCCCTCTACCTTTGCTTCAAATTTAAAACTTTTCACATGAGGCGAATTTCAACACTCGTATCCTTCCTTACTCTGCTGTATCTGGGAGCCACGGCACAAAACGTGGTCAACATCACGGATGCCAGCATCACCGCTGGCCAAAAGGTCAAATGGACAAAAGACAATGTGTATCTATGCGACGGCCTGGTATTCGTTGAAGAAGGTGCTGAACTGACTATCGAAGCGGGCACAGTGGTGAAGTTCACTCCTCGCGCGGACGTGGGCAACCCTTCCGCACTGGTGATTGCCAAAGGCGCGAAAATCTATGCCGATGGCACCCGGGACAACCCGATCATCTTCACGGCACAGGCAGACGATGTGAACAACCCGACGGATCTTGGTCCCCGCGACGTATCGCTCTGGGGTGGTATCGTCATCCTGGGCAACGGGGTCACGCAGAAGAACGGGAACGCCACGGCGAGCGTGGAGGGTATCCCGACGGGCGAGACGCGCGCGATCTACGGGGGCAACGACAACAACGACGACTCGGGCGTGCTGCGCTATGTGTCCATCCGCCACGGAGGCCGCATCCTGACGGGCTCGAACGAGCTGAACGGCCTGACCCTGGCGGGTGTGGGCAGCAAGACGGTTCTGGAATACGTCGAAGTATATGCGAACTCGGACGACGGGATCGAGTTCTTCGGGGGTTCGCCGAACCTGAAATACGCGGTGGTAGCCTTCGCCGAAGACGACAGCTACGACTGGGACGAAGTATATACGGGCAAGGGGCAGTTCTGGTTTTCGATCCAGCGCCCGGACGCAGCCGACCTGGGTGGCGAGTTCGACGGTACGACGCCGGATGATGCCACGCCGTACTCGAACGGAACGGTATTCAACTGGACGCATATCGGTACGGGCACGAACGCGACGGCCGGGGGCATAGGGCTTCTGCTGCGCGCAGGCACGGCGGGTACGATTGCGAACTCGATTTTCACGGAGTCCCGCGGCAAGGCCATAGAGGTGCAGGACAAGAACGCACCGGCAAACGATGCGTACGAGAAGCTGAAGAAAGGAGAGCTGAAGATCCTGAACAACCTGTTCTGGGCCAATGGCACGACCAACGCGATAGACGCTTCGGCCAGCGGGGTGATCCGCGTGACCTCGGGCAACCCGACGCAGGACGAGCCGACGGCGGCAACGTTGGTTAGCCACATGGCTTCGAACAAGAACCTGTCTGCCAACCCGATGCTGCGCGGCGTCAGCCGCCAGGCAGACGGTGGCCTGGATCCTCGCCCAGGCCGGAGCGGGGCAGCCTACACGGGTGATTTGGCGGTACTACCGAACGATCCGTTCTTTACGAAAGTAGATTTCAAAGGTGCGTTCGGAGCGAACCCGGACGACCTGTGGCTCGCCGGATGGAGCTCGCTGGCCCGCAACGGCCACCTGCGGACTCCTGGGGCTGGCCAGACCATCAACATAGTGGATTCCTCCCTGGTAGGTGGTAAGACCTATACGTGGACGAAAGAGAACACCTATGTGCTGGACGGCCTCGTATTCCTCGAGGAAGGTGGTGTCCTGAACATCGAAGCGGGTACAGTGGTGAAGTTCACTCCTCGCGCGGACGTGGGCAACCCTTCCGCACTGGTGATTGCCAAAGGCGCGAAAATCTATGCCGATGGCACCCGGGACAACCCGATCATCTTCACGGCACAGGCAGACGATGTGAACAACCCGACGGATCTTGGTCCCCGCGACGTATCGCTCTGGGGTGGTATCGTCATCCTGGGCAACGGGGTCACGCAGAAGAACGGGAACGCCACGGCGAGCGTGGAGGGTATCCCGACGGGCGAGACGCGCGCGATCTACGGGGGCAACGACAACAACGACGACTCGGGCGTGCTGCGCTATGTGTCCATCCGCCACGGAGGCCGCATCCTGACGGGCTCGAACGAGCTGAACGGCCTGACCCTGGCGGGTGTGGGCAGCAAGACGGTTCTGGAATACGTCGAAGTATATGCGAACTCGGACGACGGGATCGAGTTCTTCGGGGGTTCGCCGAACCTGAAATACGCGGTGGTAGCCTTCGCCGAAGACGACAGCTACGACTGGGACGAAGTATATACGGGCAAGGGGCAGTTCTGGTTTTCGATCCAGCGCCCGGACGCAGCCGACCTGGGTGGCGAGTTCGACGGTACGACGCCGGATGATGCCACGCCGTACTCGAACGGAACGGTATTCAACTGGACGCATATCGGTACGGGCACGAACGCGACGGCCGGGGGCATAGGGCTTCTGCTGCGCGCAGGCACGGCGGGTACGATTGCGAACTCGATTTTCACGGAGTCCCGCGGCAAGGCCATAGAGGTGCAGGACAAGAACGCACCGGCAAACGATGCGTACGAGAAGCTGAAGAAAGGAGAGCTGAAGATCCTGAACAACCTGTTCTGGGCCAATGGCACGACCAACGCGATAGACGCTTCGGCCAGCGGGGTGATCCGCGTGACCTCGGGCAACCCGACGCAGGACGAGCCGACGGCGGCGACCCTGATCAATCACATGGTCTCCAACGGCAACCTCGTAGCTAATCCAATGCTGGCAAGCGTGAGCCGTATCCAGGATGGCAGACTCGACCCGCGGCCTTCGCTGGGAGCGGCAGCGTACGGCCCTCTGGCAAGCTTGCCCTCAGGCGATAGCTTCTTTACGCCGGTCAACTTCAAAGGAGCGTTCAGCAACGATTATGCCCAGCTCTGGATCCGGAAGTGGACGTCCCTGGAAAGAAACGGACACCTCGGCTTTATCCCTACTTCCATCGAAGAGTTCTCTAACAGCCTCCTGAGCCGCTTCCAGATTTATCCCAACCCGACCAGCGACTACTTCACCCTGGAGAGCGACTTCGACGAACCGGTCCAAATTGAGGTGTTCTCCATCGATGGCAAGCGCCTGCGCTCGCTGCGTATAGATTACTCCGGTATGAACCGTACCGAGATGTCTGGTCTGGGCCGTGGCATCTATATGGTCAAGTTTACCACCGAATCTGGAAAATTTGCAGCCAAGAAACTCATTGTAGAATAATTCCGACTTGCTGATTTCATACGTGGGGCGAGGATAATTCATCCTCGCCCATGCGTATGCTTAACGCAACGGATTAGCATCGAGAGGATTAGGGCCCGGTATAGATTCAACCCGGAAGATTTCTCTCGCAGCAAGTCTAACCTCCCAATATTTCATTTATGAAAGCATTCATGCGCAAAACTATTCTGCTCTACATCTGCCTTTTTGTATTTCCGGCTTTTCTGCTCGCGCAAAAAGCGGTTTTGGCCGGAAAAATTATTGATAAAGAAACTGGAGAAACCTTGATAGGCGCTACGGTGGCGTTATATCAGGACGGAAACCAAGTCACGGGGAATGTCAGTGACATAGACGGAAACTATCTTGTGGACGCCAACCCGGGCGTTTACCGCATCGAATTCAGCTATGCCGGGTATGCAAAAATTGCCATCGAATCATTCGAGTTGAAGCCCGGGGCAGCCAACACATTAGACGCTGCACTCGAGACAGAGACTATGGAGCTCGATGTGGTAGTGGTAACCGCAACCACCATGAAAAACACAGATGCCTCGCTGATATCGCTCCAGCGCAAGGCATTCTCTATACAGGATGGGGTATCCTCGCAGCAAATCAGCAGGACGGGAAGCTCCAATGCGGCAGATGCTATGCGGCAGATGACGGGTGCGCTGGTAGAAGGAGGTCGTTTTGTAGTCATGCGGGGCCTGGGCGATCGCTACTCTATTTCACAACTCAACGGGGTGACACTGCCGAGCACCGATCCATACCGCAACAGCGCCAGTCTGGACCTTATCCCCTCGCAAATGATCGAAAATATAGTAACCGTAAAGACCTTTACGCCTGAATTACCAGGCAACTTCAGCGGAGGGTTGGTCAATGTGAACACGAAGTCGTTTCCGGAGAAGTTCACCCTTTTCTTTCAGGCAGGGTCGGAGTACAATACCCAATCCTCTCGGATAGAGGATTTCAACTCGATGAAGCCCATCCAGGGCGACTGGCTGGGCTTAAACGCTTCCAAACGCGAGCAACCCAGCTTTCTAAAAGAAATGTCTTTCAGCGATCTCAGCAACCTGTTGGGCTCCAGCAACTACCTGGCAGCGCGGAACCCCAACCCGGCAAATAACCGGGTCCGGGAGGTCTTTCATCGTACTGCCCGGGAGTTGAGCAATGAGTTTGTACCAGAACAAAGGAGTACCCCTCTCAATTCCAGCCTCAATTTTTCGATAGGCAACCGGGTAAAGCTTTTCGGCAATGACCTGGGCTTCACGCTCGGCGTGAACTACTCCCAAAACTTCCAGCACTACGGCGACGGGTCGGTCGGAGCATTCCGGTATAACAACCCGGAGTTCCTGGAAGAAGTCATCAATCTGCAGGAGACGAAAAGTACCCGAAACCCCCAATTGGGCGCCCTGTTCAATGTCAATTACAAATTATCGGAGAACCACGTCGTCGGGGCGAATGTGATTTTCAACAACGACGCCGAGAGTGCATCGCGTGTGCAGGCAGGTCGTTACCCTGCCAACCTGTCCGACCCGGCAGCGACCTTTAACGTGCGCACCCTGGAGTTTACCCAGCGCCAGTTCACCTCCTATCAGTTGACCGGGCGCCACCTCTTTGGAGGCAACCAAAAAATGGAAGTCGAATGGCTAGCCGGCAAAACCAACTCGCTCCAGATGGAGCCGGATTTGCGCTACTTTGCATACAGCTTCCTCGAACAGCCGGGTGAAGACGCCTTTTACAACATCAACAACGCCGAATTTCCTTTCCCCTTCCACTTCTTCCGCGACTTGCGCGACGAAGCGTACCAGGGTAAACTGGACATCACCATTCCCGTCCTGACCAGTGGCAAGCAGGGCTCCGGCAACCGGATAAAGCTGGGTGGGCAGTTCAACCGCACGGATCGTACCTTCGATGAGTACTCGTA
>CAZSMU010000038.1:0-25427 GCA_964607915.1 uncultured Haliscomenobacter sp. | reverse complement strand
CGGACCGGGCTCGCCAATGGGGCTTCCGCCCTGCACCCGTTCGTAGACGTGAGTCGCAAGCGCACGGGATACGGCCCCGGTTGCGAATAGGTATACACGGGTTGCTCGGTGGTCGCCGTACCTCCGTCGCCAAAATCCCAGCGCAGTTGATAGGCCGCCTTGAAGTCGCCGAGAGGACTGTTCTGGAAAGCGATTTTCACAGGGGTACAACCCGACGCTATTCCCGCTTGAATGGACAGCGAAGCGGGCAGCGGAAAATAGGAGAGCCGTTTTTGTACCTCCCCCTTGCAGCCGTCCACCGTCAGCAACTGCAGCTTGATCTGAAAAACCCCCGTCTTGCCGAACGAATGTGTTGGACTGGCTGCCGCATCCGTAGGGGTTCCATCGCCAAAATCCCAGGTATAGCTCTTTATTGCCCGGCCGCCTGTGCTCGAGCGGTTTTCAAAGGCCAGCGGCTGGTGCTTGCAGGTATCGGCAGCAATAACAAAATCTGCCGTAGCCGGGGGTAACACGTTGAGGGAGATCAGGGCGGTGTCGGCGCACTGCAGCCCCGGGTTCAGCAACAGGCGACCGGAATAGAGGCCCGGCGAGGAAAATGCAAATTTTCCATCCCATTCTGCACTGCTCACGGTTCCGGTCGGCGTATCAAACTCCCAGCGGAACGCGGTAATGAATTCGCGCTTCGCGCTTTTGTTCGTCAGAGTGACCTGTGCCGGGCCACACTGCTGGAGCAGAAACTGTCCAGACGCATTGACGCTGTCCGTGCCCGGGTTTGCTACGACATTGGCGTCGCAACGCGTGATATTGAACTGGAAATCGCGCAAAACGCGCGTCAACAGTTGCCCTTTCCGATATTCGGACATGCAAACCCCCACTACGAATTGCCCGAGCTGTATCGGGGTGCCCGATAGCACCCCAGTCCGGGGATGGATCTGGAGGTTGGCAGACGCACCAAGGGGTTGCGCACCGCTGTAGGTGGGCGTCACATAGTTGACCGCCGCATAGGGCGGGGGAAGATCTGGGTCGGGTGCAATACCAGTACCGCTCGTGGGCAGCGTAGTATTCTCGCCGCCGCCTAACAAAGAGGTGCACAACTCATACACCAGGGAATCCCCCTCCGTATCCGTCCCGGAATGATCCACCGAAAAGGGCAGCCCTGCACACAGGGCGATAGGAGGGAAAAAGCGGAATACCGGACTGTTGTTGCAACTCTTCTGCGCTTCCGCGCTCAGCTCTACCGTATAGGTCGCCCCGGAACGTTCCGGGCTGCGGATATTCGTGATCGTGTTGTTCCGGCAACAGCGCTGATAGGTGATGATATACGCTTCTTCGAGGATGGAAAGGTCCGTTTCAAACTCATACAGCCCCTCCTCCACACATACATTTTGGGGCACGTTTACGCATTTGTTCCCCGGATCGGGCTGGATACGGGTAGTTTTTGGAGCCGGCAGATAAAAAACCGTAGGCCGGTTGGTCTGGCTGGCCGCATAGATGGTGACCGAGGCCGTGGTCGTGCTGCCCGGAGAGGAATCAAGTTGGGAGCCTGCCGCCAGACAGTCTCGATATATCTTCATCGTGAAGCGGTAGCGACGGGATTTAGTCGTCGAATCGTTGCCCGTGAACCCCAGGCAGCGATACGTGATCTCACCCCCAATAATATGCCCCGCACGGACCTTGGTACCCACAATAGCCACCAGGCCAATGACACATGCTGTGTGCAATAAAAACTTTCCCACTGACGTTTGTTGTATTTTTGTTTTAACGCTGAATCTTTACTCCGCAACAAGTCTATTAGACTTGTTGCGAGGGGTCAGCGAGAGGGGAAAAAAGAGTCATTTTTTGTCCATGCGAAGGCTTTTTGAGGGAGTATAGCTCTGCTATATGACCGAAAAAAGGCACAGCATGGGCGAAAAAGGGCCTTTTTAACCCCTCGAGGATCCCCCTCGCAACAAGTCTATTCATTAAACTCAGCCAATATAACGGTATTTTTGCCTCAACGGTATCGCAAAACAGGATAGCTACACGAAAAAATGGAACGCAAAGGTAGTACGATGAGTAAACCGGAAAGTATTTTGTACGAGATGGAAATCATACAGGCCCGCAATGCCCTGCGGGAAGGAAAACTAATCCTGATACCTACTGATGCCCTTTGGTGCCTTGCCGCCTCCATAGAATTCCCCGAAACCCTGGAACGCCTGAAATCCAACTCGACGCATGCCGATGAGGAACTCGAAGTGTTGTTCCCCGATATCCAGTCCCTGAAAAAGGCAGTGGACCACCTGCACCCCCGATTAGAGACCCTGCTCCTCTACCATACCCGGCCGCTGGCTATTCTTTTTGACGAGCCTCCCGGGCTTCCTGCCAACCTGCAGCGCCCGGACGGAAGCATGGCCCTGCGGGTGACCCTGGATACATTCGTCCGGGAATTGGCCCACACTTTAGACGCCGCGATAGCGGTGCTCCCGGTACAGGATAGCACAAAGGATACCCCTGCCCACTTCGGCAGTATTAGTTCGGGCGTGATCCAGGCAGCGGATTATGTGGTGCGATACCGGCAGAACGATCGCAACATGGGGGAGATTCCCGTACTCGTGCGCTTGGGAATAGACGAAGAACTGGAATTTATCCGGGAGTGAACCCGTCAATTCTTCCCGAGACGGCGTTTTTTGGATAAGTCGCCATAGAGTTCCCGGATGGGGCCCTCCTGTCCTATCTTTTCCAGGGCGACCCGTACCGCAGGATCCCCCTGGTTGCTGACCTGGTAGTAAGCCTCCAGACCGAACAGGTGACGCGCAATTTGCGCCTTTAGTTGGGGATCGATGGATTTGCGAAAATTTTGGTACACATTTTCCGACAACATGGCCCCGTTTTGGTTGGCATACCGGAGGAATTCATTAGAGAGGCTGTCGCTCCATACAAAGTCGGCGGTATAATCCGCCGCACTTCCCGGAAACAAGGACCGGTTCTTTTGAATCAGCATCAATGCAAACTCGGGAAACAACAACTGAAGCCCCTTGAACACCGGGCTGAGCCACTGACTGTCCACGGGCACAAAAATATCGGGTAAAATACCCCCGCTACCATAGACCACCCTTCCATTATCCGTGAAATACAGGGTGGAATCCTCCAGTTCCAGTTTATCCAGGGAGCGCAGTTCGCCCGAGGCCACGCGCTGGTCGAGTTCTTCTTCGTAATCGTCCCGGCCCTCGTAGGGCTTTTGGATAGAGCGCCCGGAGGGGGTATAATACCGTGCGATAGACAGGCGCAGCGCCGACCCGTCGCGCAGGGGGTACTGCTCTTGCACCAACCCTTTCCCAAAAGAGCGCCGCCCGATGACCAGGCCCCGGTCGTGATCCTGGATGGCCCCCGCTATGATTTCACTGGCGGACGCGCTCTGTTCGTCAATCAACACGGCGATTTTTTCGATGGGAAAATAGGCGCGCCCCGAAGAGCGGTACTCTGCCCGCTTAGCCGCACTACCCTCGGTATATACCAGCAACTGGTTGCGTTCTTCGAAGAGCTGGCTCAGGATGTTCGACGCTTGCTGGAGGTAGCCGCCGGGATTCTGCCGCAGGTCGAGGACCAGGTCGAGCTCTTGCCGACCCGCGCTCATTTTTTCCAGTGCGGCCATGAACTCCTTGTCGGTGGTTGCGCTGAA
Organism: uncultured Haliscomenobacter sp.; assembly: GCA_964607915.1. GTDB lineage: Bacteria > Bacteroidota > Bacteroidia > Chitinophagales > Saprospiraceae > JADJPL01. The sequence goes on along the minus strand of CAZSMU010000038.1, from coordinate 21,769 downwards.
GCGGGAAATGCGGATATAGGCTGTCCGGTTATTGATGAGATAGGAAGCGTCAATGCTCCTGAGCGGTATTTTCTCCCGTTTTAGACGGAAGCGGCGTATGGACGGAGAAGGGAATCGCAGGATCCCTACTTCCACCGACGAGCCCTCCTGGCCGCGCAGCAACTCGACGGGGGTACTGCTGGAACGCGCTTTCCCCGCCACGATGGAATCCCCAATGGCAATGATTTTATCGCCGGCGCGGATGCCCGCCCGCTCTGCAGGCCCCCCGCTGATAGCAGCCACTACCACAGGGGTGTCGCGCAAGAACATGAACTCTATCCCAATCCCTTCAAATTCACCTTCGAGTTGTTGGGTGACTTGTTCTAATTCTTCCTTGGAGATATACGCAGAGTGTGGATCCAGTTGTTTGAGGACGCTCGTGATGGCGTCGTCCACCAGCTCTTCCCGATTGGGCTTGTCTACATAGCGGGCTTCGATATAGCGGAGCAACTCCTCCAGTCGGTCGTGCCCGTCCAGGTCATATCCAGGGCCCGGGGCGGACTCGGGGCGGGCAAGGCGAAAGCCAATCCCCAGCCCCAGAGCAAGGGCGGAGAAAAGCAAAAGCGGAAGCGCAATTTGAATCCTTTTTATAGGATGTTGTGGTCGTTCGGTCATTGGATGGTAATACTTGTACTCCGCAAAACTATATAAAATACAGGTTGCCTGTCGCCCGTAAAGGGAGCATTAAAAAGTTTTGCATTTTTTAAAAATAATGTATCTTTTTACAGCTATTTTTGATTTTTGTTTAAAAGACTTGTTGCGAGGGGAATCCTCGAGGGGTCAAAAAGGCCCTTTTTCGCCCACACTGTGCCTTTTTTCGGTCATATAGCGAGGCTATACTCCCTCAAAAAGCCTTCGTGTGGACAAAAAAGGACTCTTTTTTCCCTCCTCGCTGACCCCTCGCAACAAGCCTGATAGAAATAAGAAATCAACCGACCGATTCCCTCTTAGCCTTAACCAGATGTATGGAAAAAGAGATTGAAATTGACGCGTTGGACAGGCAAATCCTGTCTGCGCTGATGCACAACGCAAAATTGCCTTATACAGAGATTGCCAAGCGGCTCTACGTATCGGGCGGCACCATCCATGTCCGCATGAAAAAACTGGAAGATGCCGGAGTCGTCAAAGGGTATAACCTGGACATTGACTACGGGAAAATCGGCTTCGACATCACCGCGTTTCTGGGCATTTACCTCGACAAAAGCTCGCTGTACGACGAAGTAGCCAAGGAATTAGCCAAAATCCCCGAAGTGGTGGAGGCCTATTACACGACCGGCATTTACAGCATCTTCATCCGCCTCGTCTGCCGGGATACCAAACACCTTCGCGATGTACTGCACGATAAAATACAGCATATCGGCGGTATCCAGCGCACCGAGACATTCATCGCCCTTCAGGAGAGCCTCAACCGCCCCCTGGAAATCCTGGAAGAAGGGGAAAAAGCCATTCCTTTCGAGGACGATTAGACCGATTGCGCTGATTCTCCTATCTGGTTTCATGCACACGGGCAACCGACTTTCGCAGAGCGAAAACCGGTTGCCCGTGTGCATGAAACTACGAATCCCTTGCGGGGGTAGAGATATACCGTTGCCCGCTTAGGAGCCTAAATAATTTTTGAGCAACTTGCTCCGGTTTGCGGAGCGCAATTTATTGATGGCTTTATCCTTGATTTGGCGCACCCGCTCCCGGGTAAGGCCGAATTTTTCGCCGATATCTTCCAGCGACATAGGGTGTTCGACACCTATGCCAAAGTAGAGCTTGATGACATCGCACTGCCGGTCGGTCAGCGTACTGAGGGAGCGTTCGATTTCGCGGCGCAGGGATTCGTTGTAATCGAGTTCCTGGTCGGTACCCGGTGTGCTGTTGTTTTCAAGGACGTCGAGCAGGGAGTTGTCTTCTCCTTCCACAAAGGGGGCATCCATGGAGACGTGACGGGCGGCTACTCCGAGGGTTGTTTCTACCTCTTCGGTAGGTATTTCCAGCAGTTCAGCCAGTTCTTCGGGGGAAGGTTCCCGTTCGAATTCCTGCTCCAGTTCAGAGAACGCTTTATTGATTTTATTGAGGGAACCTACTTTGTTCAAAGGGAGGCGTACGATGCGCGACTGCTCGGCCAGTGCCTGGAGGATGGACTGCCGAATCCACCAGACGGCGTAGGAGATGAATTTGAATCCCCGTGTTTCGTCGAAGCGCTGGGCGGCTTTGATGAGGCCCAGGTTGCCCTCGTTGATCAGGTCGCTGAGGGAAAGACCCTGGTTTTGGTATTGTTTGGCCACCGAAACCACAAAGCGAAGGTTCGCTTTGGTCAGTTTTTCCAAGGCTGCTTGGTCGCCTTGTTTGATGCGTTTGGCTAATTCTACCTCCTCTTCCGGTGTGAGCAAATCCACTTTGCCTATTTCCTGCAGATACTTTTCCAGGGATTGGCTCTCGCGGTTCGTAATGGATTTCGTGATCTTTAACTGTCTCATTAAAAAGCCTTTTTGCGCTACGTTTTCCTATATCAATTGTTTGCAGGATTTTATTTGGAGCGACAAATAAAAAACAAAATATTGTTGCGATCGTGTTGGGATAAGAAAACTTTTTAGGACAATGTATGTTCACGGAGGGCGCACGACGAGTCGTATAGGGGGCAAAAGTACCGGATATTCACTGTCCTGTCAAGTATAGAAAGCGCAATGCCTGTAAAAAGTTTCCTGTCGAAGAGAAAGATGCGAAAAAAACCATTGCGTTTGGAATTTTCGGATTTTTATTTTTTATTGCGGCAAAGGACAACAACTTAGCACAAAAGTTCAAAAATTAAGGGTATGCTCATGCCTGCCGGAGGGCATTGCGCGCATGGGAGCCTTAGTGCTTGTCCGAATAACCTTGCCAAAAGACAGGCCTATGAAACGAGTCAGAATAGATATGGAGTTTATTTTCCGGGCGTCGCCGACCATCCTGTACCAGTTCTTGACCACTCCAGCATGTCTGGTGCGCTGGTTCTGCGACGAAGTGGATATCAACGGGCACATTTATTCTTTTTCGTGGAGCGGCATGAACGAAGAAGCCGAGTTGGTAGAAGATATAGAAGACGAACTGCTCCGCTTCCGCTGGCTGGAAGCAGACAACCGGGACGAGTATTTTGAGTTCCGCATCGTAGAAGCCCCGGTGACCGGAGAAACCATTCTGGAGCTCACCGATTTTTGCGATGCCAACGAGACCAAGGACCAAAAGCGCTATTGGGAAACGCAAATTCAGAAGCTGCAAAAAGAAACCGGCGGCTAATAGTGAAACCCCTATCCAATCCCATACCTGCCCGCGTTGTTTTTGGGTTGGGCTTCGACTACGTTTCGGGCCATAGCAACATGCCTCCCGAAGCCGGTATTTGGCGCTTGGGACCCCAGGGTCTCATCCGGTTTTTTGAGGACTCCATGGGGCTGGGCAGCCCGCCGGATGATACGATGTACCTGCGTATAGAGCAGTTCCGCCAGTTTTTGCAGCTCGACCTCGAGGCCCACAGCGGGGCTTTTTATCAAGCTTCTTTTCTTGCAGATCCTTTTGCCGTTGCCGAGGAACTCTTGTCTCGCAGGGATGAGCTCCTGCTCGCGGGCTGGGATTTCCTCCCGAGCGACGATACCCCGGAACGCCTTGCCGTACTGGCAAGGCTGAAAGCCCGGGAAGCCGGCCTTGCCCCCGGCTTTTCCGATCGTTTTGACCGGGTGTACCAGGCCTTAGGCCGTCGTCGGCTGCCGGTCTCTATCCTTGAGGCACAGCAACCCTCCGATTTGCTGCCCCCTGTCTGGCAGCGCCTGCTGGGGAAACTCCAGGAGCTCGGCGTAGAAGTGATCTATGGGGAAAACCCTGCTCCTTGTGCCCCTGCGGATTCGGATCTCGGGCGTTTCCAGCGTTTACTGTGCGGCTTCCCCCCCTCTGAACCGCTCGAAGGCGACGGCTCCCTAATCTGGATCTGTGGAAAACGGGATACCGATTTGGCGGCTTTCACAGCAGCCTGGCTGCGCAAGCATCCGGAAAAACAAACGACCCTGCTGCTCGCCGGCCCTGCCCGCTCCCTCGACAACGCCCTCGTCTTGGAAGGCCTTCCCAGCCTGGGCCTACAGTCTATATCCCTGGCCAGGCCGGCATTGCAAGCGCTTAAGTTGGTGCCTGTATTCCTATGGGAACCTCTGGACCCCTACAAGGTCATGGAGTTTGTATCCCTCTCCCTAAAGCCGCTCGATGAGGAACTGGCCGTGCATATCGCCCGGCAAATGGCCCAAACGCCAGGGGTATTCAGCGAATCCTGGCAACAAATGCTGGGGCAATATTTCGCCGCCCTTGAGGCAGCAGGAGGCGATGTACAGGCCGCCCGGGCAACGTATCGCTTCTGGTTCGAGCGAAAACGCTACGATAGCCAGGGCAGCGTCCCCAAACCGGAAGCCATCGCCGTCTTCCGATACCTGAGCGAATGGGCTTACTCCCTCCTCCGAAAAGGGGAAGGCAGCGCCTCTCTCGGTATTCTCGGTGCCCAGGCAGCCCGCATAGTGGAACTGCTCGAAGCCTTACCGGAAAATACCTTGACCCGCCTGCAACTGGAACGCATCGTACGCACCATCTACGAACCTGCCCCCATCCAGCTGCGCCCACGGGAGGCAGGGAGCCTGCCCATCGCCTCTCCTCCCTCAGCCCTCTACGAGGCCACCGACGAAATGCTCTGGTGGCACTTCGCCCAAACGGAACCCGATTACTTCTTCTCCCACTGGTCGAAAAAGGAACGCCGCTGGCTACAAGCTAAAGGTGTTGAGACCGAAACACCGGATTTCCAGAACCGACTGCTCGTCTGGCAGCGCAAACTGCCCGTTTTTCAAACCCAAAAGAGACTCCTGCTCGTACAACCCGCCCTGGTAGAGGGACGAGAAGTACAGGCCCACCCTCTGCTGGCCGATTTGGAGGCCGGGTTCGGAAATACCGATGCCATACACTACGATATAGATGCCGAAGCAGGCCGGGCAGCACCGTTCTTACTCCCCCTGCCCAAGTTCCAAGACCTGCCCCTCCAGGTGCTGGGCAAACCCCATGCCTTCGTGAAGGCACCCCCTCACGCAAAACTGGACCTGCGCGAAGCCGAGTCCTTCTCCAGCCTGGAAACCCTGCTCTACTATCCCTACCAATGGGTGTTCCGCCACAAACTCCAGTTGCGCCAATCCGATATCCTGAGCATCCTCGATGAACGCCCACTCTACGGAAACCTGGCACACCGCTACTTCGAACTCCTCCTGCAACACCCCGAACTCCCCAACTGGTCAGCAACCGATATCGAAGCCTTTATTGATGCCCTCACCCCCGACCTGCTGCGCAAAGAAGGCGCTACCCTCCTACTCTATGGGCGGGAACCCGAACAGATCCGCCTCGTGCGCAAGGTAAAACGCGCCGCCGTCCGGCTCATAGATCTCATACAGCGCAACGGCTGGTCCGTAGCCGCTACCGAAAAAAACATAGAAGGCCCATTCTCCAACCGAACCCTCAAAGCAAGGGCCGACCTTTTGCTGCAACGGCCCGGCGAACTCGCTGTCCTCGACCTCAAATGGAGCAGCGCCCACTATCGCGAAAGCCTCATCCGCAACGAAGAAGACCTGCAACTGGCCCTGTACACATTTTTATTGCAGGATGTGCAACTTACTGTCCATTCTGCGTATTATATCCTGGAAAACGAACGCTTGATCGCCCGCAACCAAGCGGCCTTCCGCGAAGTGCAGGCAATCAGCCCCGGGGCAGACCAACAGGAAGTCTGTCAGCGCATACTCACCCGTATCGAGGCCACCTTGCAGTGGCGAACCCGCCAGCTCGCCAACGGACTCATCGAAGTGCGCTCCAAACAGACCTACCGGGAACTCGAACGCAGCTACCGCGATGAAGATATGATGTCGTTGCTGGAAATGCGCACAGAAAATGCCCCTTTTGATGAGTACAAAACACTGGTCAACCTCTTAAATTAATTGCGTAACTACCCGATGGCCATGAATACTTTTTTTCGCCGCCCCGCTTTGCTCCTCGCCGCACTCCTGTCCGGCATCACCCTGCATGCACAGGTCTTTCAAACCGCATCCATCGATGCCGGGTTATTGTCCGAACTTGAGCGCAGCGCCCCAGACACGTATCACGGAGCTTTTGTCCTGCTGAAAGACCGGGTTGAACCCCAATCCTTCGAGCAGTCCCTGCTGCGCGCCAACGTGCCACAGGAAAAAAGAACCGCCCTTCTGCTCGAAGCCCTGCAAGCAAAAGCTAAACAAAGCCAACAGCCCATCCTCGATCTCATCCGGCAATCTCCCGATGTGGACCAGGCACAGCTCCAGTCTTACTGGATCGCTAATATGCTGTTTGTACGGGCAAAAAAAGGGTTCTTCGCCGCGTTGAGCCAACGACCGGACGTCGCATGGATAGAAAAAAACGAAGCCCTGGAAATAAACAGCCCGCCCAGCGCCCCCGTAGCTGCTCCTATGGTGCCCAACGGCCGGGAACCAGGGTTGAATGCGATCAACGCCCCCGCCCTTTGGGCACTGGGCTATACCGGCTATGGCCGCAAAATCCTGATCGTGGACAGCGGCCAAGACAGCGAACATCCAGCCCTGCGCAACCAGTTTGCCTATAACTATGCCCCGCAAACGAGCACCTTCCTCAGCACTGCACTCCCCGATTTTTGCGACTCCCACGGCACCGGTGTTGCCAGTGCAGCCGTAGGCCTCGACCCCGTCACGCGCGACACCGTCGGGGTCGCCTTTAACGCAAAATGGATGGGCGGCCCCTTCAGCAACCTGCGCAGCGTGGATTCCGGTGAATTCTGCGATTACCGAGGCGCCGTAAAAGATGTCGCCTCCGTCCTGCAGTGGGCACTCAACCCGGATGGAAATGTCTCTACCACCTCGGATATGCCCGATGTAGTTAATAACTCGTACGGCCGAAAGCCTTCGTCTATCACCGAATGTTCTCAAGTATGGCCTGAACTATTCCGCTCCCTCGACGCTGCGGGCATTGCCATCGTCTTCGCCGCCGGTAACGACGGCCCTGGCCCAAGTACCGCCAACCTGCAAGCAGCCATCAGTATCAACGACGTCACCCCGCTGTCCGTCGGAGCTGTAAATGGCAGCAATAGCCTTATCGCCAGCTTCTCCGGACGCGGCCCTGCGTTCTGTACCAACTATCAAAACCCCTCCTGGGACTTCAAACCGGAAGTGGCCGCCCCGGGGGTCAGTGTCCGCGTAGCCACCACCTCCCGGGCAGGCTACGAGTCCGTCAACGGAACTTCTTTTGCAGCGCCGTACGTAGCCGGTGCCATCCTCCTGCTCAAGGAAGCCTTCCCCAACGTGCCGGGACGCGAACTGGCCCGCGCCCTCTACAACAGCGCTACCGATATCGGTACCCCGGGCGAAGACAATGATTCCGGGAAAGGTATCATCAATGTGCTCGCCGCGTACAACTACCTCATCGCCAATGGCTTAAAACCAACTGCACCCGCAGCTTCAAACATAGATGTAGCTACCCTCAGCGCCACCCCCCGCATCCTGAACTGCGGCGGTCAGCTATATCTCGACGTCGCCTTCCTAAATGCGGGCAAGGAAATACTCAAATCCCTGGATATCATCGTGCGCCGGGAATTCAGCTCCACGCCCATGGCTACCATCAAATGGACGGGCAACTTGCAGCCGGGTGCTTCGACGACCTATACTCTCCCCGAATTCCCCGCTGGATTCGGCGGCTATACCATCGAGGTCGAACTGAGAAACCCCAACGGAAAAACCGATGACCGCCCCCTCAACAACCAATTGAAGCGGAAGGCCACCGTCACCCCACAACCCCTGCTGCCGCCCTTGTCTGTAGCCACTCCTACGGTATGTTCAACCGGACGCAACCTCATCACGACCCCCTACACAGGCAATGGCGTACTCCGCTGGTACAACAGATCGGAAGGAGGTACCGCCCTGGCACAGGGGACCAGCTTCTATACCGGCCCCCTCAACTCCGATACCACCTTCTTCGCCGAGCTCCGCTTCAACGAAAAAGCAGGGAAAACGGATAATACCACCGGCGTGGCTGCCCTATCCGATTCCACTACGGGCGGACTGGTCTTCGACTGCCTGGCACCCTTCACGCTGCGCAGCGTATTGGTGTATGCCTCCGTCGCCGGCCCCCGCAATGTGCGCCTGCGCCGCCCGGATGGCAGTATCCAACAGCGCCTGGTCAATGTCTCGCGAACCGGAGCTACCCGCCTGACCCTCGATTTCAGCATAGATGTCGGGGAAGGATATGTCCTGGATATCTCCGTGGGCCGGGAACTGAGCGTCAGCAAAACCGAAGTGACCTATCCGTACACCATCCCCGGCGTTCTCTCTATACGAGCTGCCTCCGGACAAGACCCGCTCGTTTATCCGCTGTTTTACGATTGGGAAGTGGAATACAACTATCCCTGCGGGCGCGTGCCCGCCCGCATCGCAGTGGACAAGTCCACCACGGGCGTGAAAGCGGCCTTCACCTCGCCCGATACCGTGACGATATCCAACGGAGCCGCCGTCGTGACGTTCAAAAACAGCTCGACCTCCGCCAGCCAGTTCAACTGGGTACTGGGCGACGGAAATTCCAGCCGCGAAGAAAACCCCATCCACACGTACCGCTCGCCGGGTAAATACCAAGTCATACTGACTGCTACAAGCGGAACTTGCTCGGATGTGGCCTTCAGAAGCGTCTCGGTGGCTTCCATCACCGGCCTGGGTGACCTCGCACAGGCCGGCGGACAGTTGCGGGTCTATCCTAACCCTGCCCAAACATCGGCGCAGATAGACCTCCAACTGGCTACCCCCGACGAAGTGCGCGTACTGCTGTTTGATCTACTCGGCCGCAAACTCCAACAGTGGGAGCTGGGACGGGTCGCCGAAGTAAATACCGAACTGGATCTCAGCCGCTATCCTTCCGGCACCTACCAATTACTTTTCATCGGAAATACCTTTCAGCAGGGGCAAAAACTGTGGATACAGCGATAGAGCCCTACGACGCCTGGGGGGCCAATTCAAAAATCAGGCCCTCCAGGCTGTCGCGAAGCGGAATCTGACAACCCAGGCGGGAATTCTCCCGCACGACGAAAGCCTGGTCCAGCATGTCTTCCTCTGCTTCCCCCATCTCGGGTAGTTCGTGGCTGCTCAAAATGTAAATGTGGCATGTAGAGCATAAGGCCATGCCCCCACAGGTGCCCTCTACGGGCAGCTCATGGGCCTTGCACAACTCCATGAGGTTCATGTTCATGTCCGTAGGGGCTTCCAATTCGTGCGCGTTGCCTTCCCGGTCTATCGCGGTGACGTGAATAAGGTGTTGCATGGCATAAAGTTTACCCCGCAAAAGTAGTATAAATCAGCGAATCAGACTGAATACCGTTACCGCCCCATATACCCTCCCTTTTCATATCTTTGCAGGGGCACAGGGCTTTGTAACGCACCCACGTCCTCCTCCTGGATGACCCTGTTATAAAAAAATAGTTATGTATATTATCCTGATAAGCATTGTAATCGGCCTTTTTGTGGCGATGTTGTTCCTGAATGTATATTTTCGGATCAAAGTCCTGAAGTCGTATAAAACACTGGTGCGCAACCAGGTAGAATTTGGTGCGGTGCACGTCTTTAACCGGCAGCGGCGGGAGGAGGAAGTTTTACCGCGCTACCCCGAAATGAGGCAGGAAATCGAAATGTTCTCTAACTACCTGCGTTATTCCATACGGATGGCCTCCGTGCTGATGGTATTGATTACACTGTTCGGGGCTATTCTGATGTACTTCCGCTAAATGCAGCCCAATATGAAGCGACTTTTGAAAATAGGCCTCCTGGGGGCAGGGCACCTGGGTAAAATACATCTCCGCTGTATTCTGCAGGCTAACCAAGCGTATGAGCTCGCGGGGTTCTACGATCCCAACCCGGATACGGCACGGGAAACAGCTCAACAGTTCAATATCCGGGCTTTCCCCGACGCAGATGCACTCATCGAAGCTGTGGACGTCGTGGATATCGTCACCCCTACCACCACCCATTACGCGCTTGCAGAAAAGGCTATCCTCGCCGGCAAACACGTCTTTATAGAAAAACCGCTCACCCGTACCCTCGAGGAAGCCGAACAACTAATCCGACTGAGCAAGGCGCAACAGGTACAGGTACAGGTCGGGCATGTAGAACGCTTCAACCCGGCCCTGCTAGCCCTGCGGGGGCAATCCTTGAACCCCATGTTTGTGGAAGCGCACCGCCTCGCCTCCTTCAACCCGCGAGGCTCCGACGTTTCTGTGGTACTGGACCTCATGATACACGACCTGGATATTGTGCTGAGCATGGTCCACAGTCCTGTCAAACAGGTGGATGCCAGCGGCGTCTCCGTCGTCAGCGAAACCCCCGACATCGCCAATGCGCGCATAGCCTTTGAAAACGGTTGTGTAGCCAACCTGACGGCTAGTAGAATCTCGCTCAAGCAAATGCGCAAGGTGCGCCTCTTCCAGCGCGACGCGTATATCAGCCTGGATTTTTTAGATAAAAAAGCGCAAATAGTGCGCCTCTTCCAGCCCGGTGACCCCGCCCTGCCCAGCGATGCACCTGCCATAAGCCTCGATACATCCCGTGGCCCTAAATGGTTGGTCATGGACAATCCCGAAATCGAAGCAGGCAATGCCATCCAGATGGAGCTGGAGACATTTGCCCAAAGCATTCTAGAGCATACACGCCCTAAGGTGGATATCGAAGATGGCTACTCGGCACTCAAATTAGCGTATCGCATCATCCAGTGTATAGAGGAAAACAACGCTGCTGTACAACCCGTGCTGCCATGAACCCTACTCGTATCTCCTGCCTTCTGCTCCTCGCTATAGCCTCTACTGCCTGCGAAGGGTTTTTCCCATCCAAAGATCCCCTGCCGGCCTACCTGCACATAGCGCCTTTCACCCTGCGCACAGAAAGCGGGCAAGGCAGCAGCTCTGCCGCCATCACCGAGGTATGGGTGCGCGTGAACGGGGATTTTCTGGGTGCGTACAAGCTACCAGCGGTCGTGCCGGTTCTGGCCGCCGGCCCTTCAGAAATTATCCTGGACGCCGGGGTGAGGGAAAACGGCATCGCCACCACCCCCGAAATCTACCCGTTTTACGAATCGGTACAACGTACGGAAACTATAGGTCCCGGAACTGAGCTCGCGTTCAACCCGGCAACAGCCTATCGGTCGGGCACCCGCTTTTCCATGATTGAGGGCTTTGAGAACAGCGGGCACCTCTTCCAGCAACTGGTCAGCGGCGACCCTGCCAACCGCATTCAGATCAACCGACAAACGCCATTTGAGGGCGGGGCCTCGGCCAGCATCCTGCTCGACTCTATCCGCGCCTCTGCCGAGCTCGCCACTACCGCACGCTTTTCCGGGCTTCTCGACCGTGGCGCATACGTCTTCCTGGAACTCAATTACCAGTCGGAAGTACCCGTTAGCTTTGGTTTTTTAGCGACCTCCCGCAGCAACGGAAGCCAACGCATACAATACGTCGCAGGGTTTAACCCCAGCGAAAACTGGAAAAAAATATATTTTAACCTTTCCCCCGCCGTATCAGGCAGCGTTTTGGAAGAATACCAGGTCATCCTTAAAGCAGCAATACCACTAAGAGCCGATGGTACACTATCCAGAAAAAATGCCAAAGTTCAACTGGACAACATCAAACTTGTCCACTTCTAAGCCGGTACAGTCCTTCGACCTGCCCGAAAATACCGCTGTCAAACGACGCCGGCACACACTCGTCTATAAGTTTGCCGACTTTTGCGCCGCATTACTCGCCTGGGCACTCTTCTTCATATACCGCGCCCAATCAGAAGGGGCACAGGGCCTTGCGGATATCGCAACCGACCCCAATTTCTGGTATGGCCTCGCCCTGGTGCCTGTGGGTTGGATCCTGTTCTACGAAGTATTCGACCACTACCGCGACATTTACCGCCTTTCCAGAGCGGGTGTCCTGGCCCGCACGTTCTTTCTAAGCCTCTTCGGGGTGCTGTTCCTGTTTTTTACCCTCATCCTCGACGACTTCGTATTCAACTACCGGAATTATTATGCGTCCTTCGCTGCGTTGTTCGTCCTGCATTTCCTGCTCACCGCTGTCTCGCGCATGACGCTCCTCAGCCTCGCCAACCGCCGCCTGCGCGCCGGTGAAATCAGCTACAATACGCTGATTATAGGCGGAAATATGAACGCCGTTGACCTGTACCTCGACATAACCGGGCAGCCCCGCAGCCTCGGCTACCGCTTCCTGGGCTTCATAGATACCAATGGCAGCAGCACCAATGAACTACGCGCCTACCTGCCCTGCCTCGGCAAACTAGCCGACCTGCCTACCGCCATCCGCAACTGCCAGGCAGAAGAGGTCATCATCGCCGTGGAAACCAGCGAGCACAATCGCCTGCGCACCATACTCAACGCCCTGTTCGACTTTACCCCCCAGGTGCTCATCAAGATCATACCCGACATGTACGACATCCTGCTCGGCGCCGTCAAGATGAACCAGGTCTATGGTGCCGTACTCATCGAAATTGAACAGGAACTCATGCCTTTATGGCAAAAAATCGCCAAAAGGGCCTTCGATATCGCCGCTTCTGCCTTTGCCCTCCTCTTGCTCGGCCCCCTGTATGCGTTTATCGCTCTCCGGGTGCGCTGGTCCTCCCCCGGCCCTGTATTCTTCCACCAGGAACGCATCGGCATCAATGGAAAACCATTCCAGATTTTCAAGTTCCGCTCCATGTTCGTAAACGCAGAGGACCAGGGGCCACAATTGTCCACCGATGGGGATTCCCGCTGTACCCCCTGGGGCGCCGTCATGCGCAAATGGCGGCTCGACGAATTGCCCCAGTTCTGGAATGTGCTCAAAGGCGATATGTCTATTGTAGGGCCACGACCAGAGCGCCGCTTCTATATCGATCAGATCGTGGAACGCGCACCCCATTACAAACACCTCCTCAAAGTACGCCCCGGTATCACTTCCTGGGGGCAGGTGAAATATGGCTATGCATCCACCGTGGACGAAATGATCCAGCGCCTCAAATTCGATATCCTATATATTGAAAACATGTCCCTGCTCCTCGATTTCAAGATTATGTGCTATACCCTGCTCGTACTGATACAAGGAAAAGGCAAATAGACTCGTGAGGGAGGTGCCGCGCGTTTGTTTTTTTCTTACTTTCGCAAAAAAACAACGCTTTGGAGCAATTGTCCCAACACGTGGAAAGCCTGGTCTTTGCCTCCGACAGTCCCCTCCCCTTGGAGGAGATACAGGCATGTCTCGAGGAGACGTTTGGCATGGCCGTACACCCTGAGGAGCTTGAACGCGCCATCCAATACCTCCAGGACCGCTACCAGAACCCACAGTATGCCTTCGAAATCGTGGAACTGGCAGGCGGTTTTCAGTTCCTTACCAAAGGAGCATACCATCAAACGGTAGGGACACTCCTCAAACAAAAGAACAAGCGCCGGCTGTCACAGGCGGCGCTGGAGACGCTGTCTATCATCGCCTACAAACAGCCCGTGTCCAAATCGGAAATGGAAAAAATCCGGGGCGTCAACTGCGATTACGCCCTGCAAAAACTTTTGGAAAAAGAATTGGTTGCTATCTCCGGGCGAAGCGATGGCCCGGGCCGCCCGCTGCTCTACAGCACCAGCGAAAAATTCATGAACTACTTCGGCTTGCGCAGCCTGCGCGACCTGCCCCAACCTAAAGATTTCCGGGAACCCGACCAGGTCATCGGAACCCCGCAGCCTATTGAAGAAAACGAAACCGAAACCACATGAGCGAAGAAAAACCATTAGTGAACCGGGTGGCAGAGAGCAGCTTGGTCACCTTCAAACTCGAAGATCTCTTCCCGGAGGGTGAATTAGCCCATTTCGACCTCGTGGACTTTTTATTCATGGGTCTCATCCTAAAGGAAAAAGATTTCCGGGAAGCACTCAAAGCCCACGATTGGCAGCAGTATGAGGGCAAAATCCTACTCGTCTATTGCTCCAGCGACGCCATCATCCCACTTTGGGCCTATATGTTGGTCGCTTCTTATGCACAGCCCTTCGCCCGCGATGTTTTTCAGGGCAACGCGGAAGCCTACTACCAAACTGCCTTCGCACGCGCACTAGCCCATATCGACCCCCGCGATTACGAAGGCCAACGCGTAGTGATCAAAGGCTGTAGCCACAAGCCGGTCCCCCCCGCTGCCTACCTCGAAATTACCAAACTTCTGCGGCCTTACGCCCTCAGCATCCTGTTCGGAGAACCCTGCTCTACCGTGCCCATCTTCAAACGCCCCAAAGCCGCTGCAGAAACACGCCCATAAAACTGCCGCCCCGAGAAGGGTTCGCCCCCTAAAGGCGCTTCCTTTCCCCATTGGAAAAACCTTTTTTCACCCATCCGAAAAACAGGAAAATCATGATTCAAAAGTCTTTGCAATACTATCTATATGCCGCCGCTGCCATCGGTACGCTGGCCCTTTTTGCCTCTTACTCCGAAACCAAACCAACCAATGACCCGCTCCCGCAAGTCATACGCGCCGTCAGCCTGGAAAAAAACTTCACCTTTGCCGGTGAAAAAATCCCTACCGAAAATTTTGACGTGCGCGAACGACTGGAACGCGAATTACTCACTACAAGCTACCAACACGCCTCTACATTGCTCAGCCTGAAAAAGGCAGCCCGCTATTTTCCCCTTTTTCAAAAAGTATTTCAGGAAAATGGTATCCCCGCTGATTTCAAATATATGGCCGTAGCGGAAAGCAACCTCAATAACGTAGTGTCTTCCGCCGGCGCACGGGGCATATGGCAATTTATGAGCAGTGCCGCCGCCTTCTACGGGCTGGAAGTAAATGACGAAGTGGACGAACGATACCATCCGGAAAAAGCAACCCATGCCGCTGCCCGCTTCATCAAAGACCACTACAAACGCTTCGGAAACTGGACCCTCACCGCCGCTGCATACAACGTCGGGGGTACGCGCATCGCAAAAGAACTGGAAAACCAAAGCGTCAGCAGCTACTACGACCTGCAAATCAACGACGAGACCTCCCGGTATGTGTTTCGCCTGCTGGCCTACAAGGAAATCTTCGAGCACCCGGAAATGTATGGCTACTATCTCGAAGACGAAGACGGGTATAAAGAACTCGGCTCCTATAAAATAGTGGAAGTCTCTACCTCCATACCCAGCCTCGCTCAATTTGCCAAAGAACAGGGCACTACCTACCGCATGCTCAAACTCTACAATCCCTGGCTTATCAACTCTAAACTCACCAACGCTACCAAAAAAACGTACGCCATTAGAATTCCTAAATAGAACTCCGGCGAAGAGTCGATGCGTTGAGGAAAAAGGGGCTTTTGCCCCCCTCGGCGATTCCCCTCGCTGCAAGTCTTATGATCAACCAAATTCAAGCAAGTATGAAAAATGCCTTCCACCTGTTTTTCAGCGCCCTCTGCCTGTTGGGGGCGTTCTCCTGCCAGCCTGCAAAACCATCGGCCGAAAGCGAAGCCTGTAGCTACCTCAACGTGACCGACCCGGGTACTTTCCAACAGGCAGGCATCCGTATGATCGAACTGAAAGAAGGGTTCAAGGTCTGGACCAAACGCCACGGCAACAGCCCCGATATGAAAGTGCTCCTGCTGCACGGAGGCCCCGCCCTCACCCACGAGTACATGGAGTGCTTCCAAAGCTTTTTCCCAAAGGCGAATATTGAATTTTATGAATACGACCAATTGGGCTCCAAATACTCCGACCAGCCGACCGATACCTCCCTCTGGACACTCGAACGCTTCGTCGAGGAAGTAGAGCAGGTACGGCAGGCCCTGGGACTCAACCAAGACAATTTCTACCTGCTCGGCAATTCCTGGGGAGGTATGCTGGCCATGGAGTATGCCCTGAAGTACCAGCAACATCTCAAAGGGCTCATCATTTGCAACATGACCGCCGACTTCAATCGCTACGAAGCCTATAATGCCAAGTTGCGCAGCCAGTTGCGGCCTTCTCTCCTCGATTCCCTGAAAGTGTTTGAGGACAAAGGGGATTATTTTAACCCCGCTTACGCCGATCTTGTATTCCGCGAGTACTATACCCGCCATATCTGCCGCCTCCCCGAATGGCCGGAGCCTGTGAACCGCAGCTTCGCCCACCTCAACCAACCGGTATATGTCCACATGCAAGGCCCCAGCGAGTTCGTACCCGGTGGTATCCTCAAAGGCTGGTCCGTCTGGGATCGCCTCAGGGAAATCTCCGTACCCACCCTCACCGTCGGTGCCAAATACGATACTATGAACCCGGAAGAAATGGAGGAAATGTCCAAAATGGTCCAAAATGGGAAATTCCTCTATTGCGCCAATGGCAGCCACCTTTGTATGTGGGACGACCAGCAAACGTTTATGAACGGTGTCATTGATTTTATCCACGAAACGGCCGGGAAATAGGCGGAGCTCGTGTAAAAAGTCCTGTCGCCGACCCCTTGCAACGAGTCTATTATTTAAAACGATTCCAAATAACACGCTTGAAGTCCATAACCTGTGTGCAGGTTAGCGCCAATCCTTTTCGTACCCTATTTTTGCGCGCGAAGAACCCCGAACTAAATCATTTATTCGGCGTATGGATAGTATCATCTGTACGATTAAACACAAAAACACATAGACGATGAGCTGGCTTTCTAGCGCCCTGGAACCTGTAGGGCTACGTTGGTTCGACCGCTTCCTCACCTCCTCTCTGGGGAAAAAAGTCGTGATGAGCATGAGCGGTATCTTCCTGATGCTCTTCCTGGCAGTACATCTGCTGGGCAACCTGCAAATCCTGTCAAACGATGAAGGGGTTGGGTTCAACCTCTACGCAAAATTCATGACGAGCAACCCGCTCATCAAGACTGTCTCTTACCTGCTTTACTTATCCATCCTCCTGCACGCCGTGCAGGGCTGGTTGCTTTGGTCGCAGAACCGCCGCGCGCGCGGCGCCCAGGGATATGCCGTAAAGGTCACCCGCGCAGTCAATACCAATCCCAACTCTGCCTCCCGCATGGGGTGGTTGGGCACAATCATTTTCATTTTCCTCCTCCTTCACCTGTGGCAGTTTTGGTTTCAGATGAAAACCGGAAACGTAGAAGTCATCAATATCAATGGCGTCATGGTAAAGGATCTATACACGCCGGTCATCGCCGCCTTCTCCGATCCGCTCTATGTGGTCGTTTACGTCTTCTCTATGTACATCATCGCGCTGCACCTGGGGCATGGCTTCCAGAGCGCTTTTCAGACTCTGGGCGTCAACCACAAAAAATATACCCCGCTCATCCGCTTCCTGGGTAAGCTCTATTCCATCCTTATCCCGCTTGGCTTCGCCCTCATCCCTATATTGGTCTTTGGAGACGTACAGGGCTGGTGGAACCTCGACATTTCTCTAACCCATTAAATTGAAGTGTTCAAATGCAACTCAATGGTAAAGTACCAGCCGGCCCGCTTGCAGAAAAGTGGACCCGCTACCGCTCGACGGTCCCTTTGGTAGCCCCCAACAACAAACGGCGCATTGAGATCATCGTAGTGGGAACCGGCCTGGCAGGCGCCTCTGCCGCCGCCAGCCTCGGAGAACTCGGGTATTCTGTGAAATGTTTTACGTTCCACGACAGCCCGCGCCGCGCCCACAGCATCGCTGCACAAGGCGGGATAAACGCAGCCAAAAACTACCGCAATGACGGCGATAGCGTCTATCGCCTTTTTTACGATACCATCAAGGGCGGCGATTACCGCGCCCGCGAAGGAAATGTCTACCGCCTGGCCGAAGTCAGCGCCAATATCATTGACCAAGCCGTCGCACAGGGCGTGCCCTTCGCCCGCGAATATGGCGGCCTGCTCGACAACCGCTCTTTCGGGGGCGTTCAGGTAAGCCGCACCTTCTACGCGCGTGGCCAAACCGGACAACAACTCCTGCTGGGTGCTTATCAAGCCCTCTCCCGCCAAATTTCCCTCGGCACCGTCGAAATGTTCAACCGCCATGAAATGCTCAACCTCGTTCTCGTGGACGGAAAAGCGCGCGGGATCATCGCCCGTAATCTCGTCACGGGCGAATTGGAACGCCATGCTGCTCATGCGGTCGTACTGGCTACCGGAGGCTACGGCAACGTGTTCTACCTCTCTACCAATGCCATGAACTGCAACGTGACCGCCGCATGGCGCGCTGTGCGCAAAGGTGCCCTCATGGCCAATCCTTGCTTTACGCAAATCCACCCCACTTGCATCCCCGTGAGCGGCGACTATCAATCCAAACTCACCCTGATGTCTGAATCCCTCCGCAACGATGGACGGGTATGGGTGCCTAAAAAGAAAGAAGACGCCCAGGCTATCCGCGAGCGCCGCAAAACAGCCCTCGATATCCCCGAGGAAGACCGCGACTACTTCCTCGAACGCCGCTACCCCGCCTTCGGGAACCTCGTACCTCGCGACGTAGCCTCCCGCGCCGCCAAGGTGGCCTGCGATGAAGGCCTCGGTGTAGCTCCCACTGGTCTGGCCGTTTACCTGGACTTCGCAGCGGCCATCGAACGCTATGGCCGCTCCAAAGCTAATGCCGGCGGCAATCACAACCCGGATAAAGCAACGATTACCCGCCTGGGCGAAGAGGTGGTCGCTGAAAAATACGGCAACCTCTTCGAGATGTATGAAAAAATCACCGGCGAAAATCCATACAAATTGCCGATGAAAATCTACCCGGCTGTCCACTATACTATGGGTGGCCTGTGGGTAGATTACAATCTCGAGACGAATGTGCCCGGCCTCTTCGCTATCGGAGAATGCAATTTCTCCGAGCATGGTGCCAACCGACTCGGTGCCTCCGCCCTCATGCAGGGCCTCGCCGACGGATACTTCGTACTGCCCTATACTATCGGCTCTTTCCTTGCCAACGATATCCGCACCCCTAAATTCGACCCCAACCGGACCGAATTTAGGGACGCCGAACAGGAAACCCGCAGCCGTATCGAACAAATGATGAGCCTCGGTGGCAAGCAATCTGTCGAAAGCTTCCACCGCCGCCTCGGCAGGATTATGTGGGACTACTGCGGTATGTCCCGGAGTGCAGAAGGCCTGCAAAAAGCCCGCGCCATGATCCTCGAACTCCGCGATGAGTTCTATCGCGATGCTTTCGTACCCGGCTCCCCCAACGACTACAACCCGGAGCTCGAAAAAGCACTCCGCGTGGCGGATTACATGGAAATGGGCGAACTTATGATCCTAGATGCCCTCAACCGCAACGAATCCTGCGGCGGCCACTTCCGGGAAGAGTACCAGGACGAAGCAGGCGAAGCCCTACGCGATGATGAAAACTACCGCTACGTAGCAGCCTGGGAATACAAAGGCTGGGAGCAGGAACCCGTCATGCACCGCGAAGACCTCGTATTCGAAAATATTGAACTGAAAACGAGAAGCTATAAATAATCAAACCCACCGTACCGCCTGGGCACGCTTCATTCATTCGATCAAGTCAAAAATTAATACGGATATGAAACTCTCCCTCAAAATCTGGCGCCAGGGAGGCGAATATAAAAAAGGACAGTTCGTCACCTACTCCCTCGACAACGTGGACGAACACATGTCCTTCCTCGAAATGCTCGACGTACTCAACGAAAAGCTCATCGCGGAACGCAAAGAACCTGTCGCTTTCGAACACGACTGCCGCGAGGGAATCTGCGGTACGTGCAGCATGGTGATCAACGGGCACCCTCATGGTAAACTACAGGGTACCACAGCCTGCCAGTTGCACATGCGCTTCTTTAAGGATGGAGAAACCATCACCATCGAGCCCTTCCGCGCCCAGTCCTTCCCGGTCATCAAAGACCTCGCAGTAGACAGGAGCGCTTTCGACCGCATCATCCAGTCGGGGGGCTTTGTATCCGTAGGTACCGGCCAAGCCCAGGATGCGAATGCTATCCCCATCGTGCGCGATGATGCCGCTGCTGCTTTCGATGCCGCTGCCTGTATTGGCTGTGGAGCCTGCGTGGCAGCCTGCCCCAACGCGTCCGCTATGCTGTTCGTCAGTGCGAAGGTATCTCAACTCGCCCTCCTACCCCAAGGTAAGGTAGAGGCTAAGAAAAGAGTACTCAATATGGTGCGCCAAATGGACCTGGAGGGTTTTGGCAACTGCTCCAATGTCACCGCCTGCGAAGCAGAATGCCCCAAAAGCATCTCCGTGGAAAATATCGCCCGCATGAACCGGGAATACTTGTCCGCAGTCTTCTCCTCCGACGAACAATAGACTGTCGCGAGGGGTCAGCGAGAATGGGAAAAAGGTCGAAAATAGATTCTCATACGCACAGGGGGGTGTAATTTTCGCTTGGCGAAAATCACACCCCCCTGTACATACAAAGTACTCTTTTTTGCCCGGCGCTGAGAGTGAGCCTTTTTACACAAGCTCAGAGTCGCTAACCCTTACCTTTACCTAAAAGTCTGCTGTCAGTCCGGGATATTCCCTTTCAATTATCTGCAGTACCTCCATTTCGCTATAGCCCGTTTGGAGACACAGGATCGGAAGGGGCACCCCGTTGGCATAGCCCCTCAGGATGGTCTCGCATTTAGCCTCCTCCAGCCCTTTTTCAATCCCTTTTTCAATCCCTTTTTCAATCCCTAACTGAATACCTTCTTCAAGCCCTCTCTGGCGGCCCCGCTCCTCCCATTCGCCGACGATGGAGTCGTGTACAGCCAATGCTTCCAGGTACGCTTCTTCAGTAGTTACTTCTTTCAGCATCTCTTTGAATTGGTTTGGTTCGATGCGGGTGAGCATCAAGTAGTAAATGATTAATTCCCGGAAAAAGTTCCCACCAGTAGTCTCGAGGGCCACCTGAAAAATCTCCTTGAAATGAGCCAGCAGCGCAGTAGGGTTGTGGCTGTACTTCTGGGTGAGGAGCGTGGTACGCAGCCAAGCCTGTGTCGTGGCGTTGATTTCATCAACGGATACGGCAGACAAGTCGGTATATATCATCTCGAAACGGGGCACATATTCCAGAAAACCAGCATATTGACGACCAAAAAGCCCTTGTAGCGTACGGAACTTCCAACGATTCTTTCCGTGGTGGAACAAAAAGGGCAGAATAGGCCGTAGTACCCTCACTTTTTCATTGTGTACCTGTGCATAATATCCCATGGCAAGATACGTCAGGATTTGGACCGATACATATTTCGAAGGGTAACTCTTATGCTCCAAAAGAATGCTCACAAAGCACTCCTTATTCCCGGCCCCCTTTAGCTGGATGCGGAACAGGGCATCGGAGAATACCTCGCGCAGTTGTCCGGCCAGGAAGCTCGTACCCTCGATCTCAAGCGTATCGAGATCCAACTGCGTGGTGAGGGGCGGTGGCAGCAGCCGTCGCAAGAACTCACGTGCCTGGTTCGCCTCGCTGAGCACCGCTTTCATAAACTTGTCGTGCAGCCGGGGTTGTTTTACTTTTTTTTTCATCCGACAAAGAACGGGCTTCCCATCCAAACCGGCAAGGACAGTTACACACGCTTTGTTCTGCTGAAATTAGGAGTTTTCTTGAGATACAATAATATTATATACTTGATAAACAATATTTTATATTTTACAATAGATAAAAAACTGATGGTTTTCCCGCTTGCTATTTTGAATTAGCTTGATAGTATCAATGTGAAAATAAAGTGGTATCTGGTGTGGTATACTTGAATATCCCCCTACTCACCGAACCCTCTTTCTGGAGCCTGATTGGTGTGAAAGTGG
>CAZSMU010000037.1:9729-26432 GCA_964607915.1 uncultured Haliscomenobacter sp. | reverse complement strand
CCTCCCCCATTGAGAATTCCAACAAAAGCCCTTACTTTTACCCCCGAAATCTCAAAAACCGACACTATGTACCTTCTGAGCCGACAGGCCTTGATGGCTGTATCTTTCCTCTTCTTCTTCAGCACCTCTCTGGGAGCGGCTGACTACTATTGGGTAGGCGGTAGCGGCAACTGGTCAGACCTCAGCCACTGGGCTACTGCTTCGGGGGGTTCGACCCGCCACAACCAGATTCCTACGGCCAAAGACCGCGTCTTTTTCGATGCCGCGTCTTTCAGTGCGCCGGGGCAGACGGTCAGCACCGACGTCTCGGTGTATTGCCTGGACATGAACTGGACGGGCGCTGCCGGGGCCCCGCGCTTCTCGGCACCGGAGGAGGCGACCCTCTACGTCTTTGGCAGCCTCGTGCTGACCCCGTCTATGGCCTTCGATTTCCTGGGCGACGTCGTGTTCTCGGCGAATACGGGCGGGTACCGGATAGACCCGGCGGGGCATCTGATGCTGCGCAACGTGCGCTTTTCCGGCAACGGCGGGGGCTGGACCCTCGACAGCGAGCTCCGGGTGGACAGCATCCTCGCCTTTGAAACGGGCAATTTTGTTTCGGGCAACAAACCCATACAGACCGAGGTGCTGCGCATCGTCGCCACGGCGCCGCTCTCGCTCGACCTGGGCACTTCCCTGCTCACCGTGACGGGAACGGCCTACTTCCCGTACTTCCAATCCTACATAGAAGAGCCCATCGCCAATATCTCCCTGTCGCAACTGACCTTCAAGGGGGACTCGTCCACGCTCCGCTTCACGGCTCCGGGCGTTTTTTTCCGCATCCAGCCCTTTGCGGGGCAGATCGGGTTTGGGCGGCTGTGGTTCAGCAGTGCGCAGGGGGAGCTGCGCTTCGTCAACGAGAACCGGGATACCCTGGGTCTCCGCATCCGGCACCTGGACCTGCGCGGCGACGCGACCTTTGCCGGCGGCTTCCAGTTGGACACGCTGTCGCTGGCGCCGGGAAAGAATTTCTCCTTTGAGGGCGGGCGCACCTACCCTTTGCGCAAGCTGGTTGCGGCGGGCAGTTGTCCCGCCCCTATCCAGGTGTTCAGCAGCAAGCCGGGGGTGCCGGTGGTATTCCGGGCGGTGCAGGACACCATACGCGGCGATTTTTTATCCCTGCGCGACATCCACGGCAGGGGCGGCGCGTACTTTGAAGCATCCAACACCGCCGATCTCGGCAACAACAGCGGCTGGGCGATTCGCGCCAAGTCCACCAACCGCCTGTACTGGGTCGGCGACACCGGGTTCTGGAGCGATGCGGCCAACTGGTCGCTGCAGAGCGGCGGCCCCGGCGGTGCCTGTGTGCCCACTGCCGGCGACGACGTCATCTTTGACGCCAACTCCTTCCGCACGCCCGGCGGGATTGTGGTGGCCGACCGCGACAACCTCTACTGCCGCTCCATGGAGTGGTTTGGCGCCACGGGAAACCCCGTGTTCAAGGGAGCGGTAGATCGCAACCTGCGCATTTTCGGCTCCCTGGCGCTGATTCCGAACATGAAGTTCGAGTTTGAAGGCGATGTATTTTTCGAGAGCAACCAGCCGGGCAATACCATAGAGAGCGCCGGGCAACGGTTTGCCCAGGACGCCACGTTCAACGGTTCCGGGAGCTGGATTCTCAACGACAGCTTTTCGGTGCTGCGCAACGTCTATTTCCTGCAGGGGCGGCTCAACACCAACAGCCAGACCGTCAACCTGCAGCGCTTCTATTCCAACACGAACACCTTCCGGGAGATCAGCCTCGAGGATTCCCACATCAAGGTCCAGACCCCGGACTACCAGTACCTCGTGTGGCAGATCGAAACCGAGAATTGCAGCTTCAAGGCCGGCACTTCCCGCATCGAATTCTTCTGGTACGGCTCTATGGAGAAGACGGGCCCCAAAGGGTTGGCCTACCACGAGGTGGTATTCCGCTACGGCGCGTCGCTCTACACCAACACCCAAAGTTCGCCCCCTATGGAAATAGATTCCCTGACGAACTACGGCGGCGCGTATTTCACGCACTACAGCGAAAGCAAGGCGGGGGTAATCAAGGTCTGGCAGGTGTTCCGGGGCAGTGTATATACGATTGACATCCGAGACACGCTCTTTGTGGACCAGATCATCAGTCCGCCGGGTTGCCAGGCGATGGTGGAGATCAACAGCAACGTAGATCGCAGCAGCGCCTATCTGTCCACCCCGCGGGATTTGCAGTTGGAGCGCTTCATCATCCAGGACGTGGAGGAAGTGGGGCCCGGCAACCCGGCCTTGTGGAGTTCGGTCGGCATCGGGAGTACGAAAGGCTGGAGCATCGCCGAAGAGCAGGGCAGGAAGCTGTACTGGGTGGGCGGTGCCGGCGACTGGTTTGACACGTCGCACTGGTCGCTCAGTTCCGGAGGGGCGGGGGGCCAGTGTGTGCCTACGCCCATAGACGATGTATTTTTTGACGAAAAATCCTTCAGCGGGCTCAACGACCAGGTCTATACCGGCAGCGGGGCGGCATACTGCCGCAACATGTTGTGGCAAAAAACGACGGGCAACCCGGTGTTCGACGGCAACCTACTCTTTTTGTACGGCTCCATGGAGCTGGACACCAACCTGCGCTCGAACCGCTTCGACAACCTGGTCCTCAAAGCCACGAGCGGCCAGCACACCCTCAAAAGCACGCCCCGCTTCGAGTACGGGCAGTTGAACGTGCGCACCCCGGCGACCTATACCCTGAGCAGCGACATCAAGGCCTTTCAGCTCATCTTTGACCACGGGGAGTTCCATTCCAACGGATTTGATGTAGAGCTGTTCTATTTCGGTTCGTATATCCAGCAAAATTTCCGCCGTCTGCGCATGGGCGGGAGCCACTGGATCCTCAAGGGCTTCGACGATAACTACCGCGCTACCTGGGCGGTATATCAAACGCTGGAGATGTTCCCCGACTCTTCGCTGCTGGAATTCACTTCCAGGACGCCCCGTTTGCTGGTGCAGGACTCCAGTGTGTTCCACAACGTCTTGTTTTCTGCGCAGGATGGCTTGAGCAAGGTACAGACCTTTCGCGGGCGCCTGCGGTACAACCGCCTGGAGTTTCTGAACGACGGCATGCTGTTGGGGAATCACCTTGCCGATTCGCTCCTCTTTTCGCCCGGCAAATCCTATCAATTGGACGCGCAGGGTTTGCAGGAGGTGCGTTCTTTCCTGCAGGTCATCGGCAACAACTGTCTGTCTATCGCGCTGTCTTCCACGCAGCCCGGGGTCAAGTCCCGGCTGCGGATGAACAGCGGCACGATCGCTGCCGATTTCATCCAGATGCGCGACCAGCAGGCGGAGGGCAGTGCGGCCTTTTTTGCGGGCACGCACAGCACAAATATTTCCAACAGCAACGCCGGTTGGCGTTTTGAGTCGCCCGAGGACTTTGTAGATGAGGGCATTTTAGGCAAAGACATCGTGTTGTGCAAGGGCACGACGGCCCGCCTGGATGCGCGCACCTTCATCCCGGGCGAGCAATATTTGTGGAGCGACGGCAGCAAGGAGCCTTTCCTGAGCACGTCTGTGCCCGGCACGTTCTGGGCGGAGGTGCGCTATGGGAGCCGTTGTACGTTCCGCGACTCCATACAAGTCCTCGCGGCGGCCGAGTTCCGGGCGGAGCTTCCGGCCGACACCATCTTGTGTACCGGAGATACGCTGCGGCTGGATGCAGCCCTGCCTTTGTTGGGCATCCGCTACCTGTGGCAGGACAGCACCCGCAAATCGGGTTTCACGGTGCGCGGCCCCGGCAAATACCGGGTTGAGTTAGAGCTGAGCGGGTGTACGTCGGCGGATTCCCTGCAGGTATCGTACCAGGCCCTGCCTGCGGTGGGGTTGGGCCCCGACCGTTCGCTGTGTCCGGCCGAGGTCTTGCGCCTGGGCAGCGGCAATGCGGCAGCCGTTTCGTATCGCTGGCAGGACGGATCGCGCGATTCCACGATTCTGGTCAGCCGCGCCGACACCTATGCCGTCGAGGTATTTGACGGGCGTTGCAGGGCGCGCGACACCGTGGCCATCCGCTACGAGTCTCCGATGAACCTCAGTCTGGGGCGCGACACCACGATCTGCGAGGGCGCAGTCGTCACCTGGGCGCCTCCGATACCCGATGCGGCGTTCCGCTGGCAGGACGGCAGTACGACGCCCAGCTTCAGTGCGGGCAACAGCGGCGTCTATTGGGTCGAAGCCCGGCGGAACAACTGCGCGGAGCGGGACTCGGTGAGCCTGAGCGTACAGGCGCTGCCCCGCTTTGAGTTAGGGGCCGATACGACCCTCTGTCAGGGGCAGACCCTTGTGCTGCAGGGGCCTGCGACGGCGGGGGTCGCCTACAAATGGAATACGGGCGCTGCCGTGCAGCGCGTAGAAGTCTTTTCCAGTGCCGGCTACGCCTTGACGGCGACGCTGAACGGCTGTACCTTTTCCGATGCGCGGCAGGTGACGTTCAACCCTCTTCCCGAGCTGTCGCTGGGGCCGGACCTGAGCCCTTGCCCCGGAGAAGAAGTGCTGATGACGCCCTACAGTCCGGGTGCCGTACTGAAGTGGCAGGACGGCAGTACGGGCCCTGCCTTCCGCATCCGGCAGGACGGGCTGTACTGGGCGGAAGCCACCCGCAGCGGGTGTTCCCGGCGGGACTCCATACAAGTTGCGTACCGCGTGGCGCCGCTGGTGGCGCTGGGAGCGGATACGACCCTTTGCGCCGGGCAGTCGCTGCTGCTGCAGTCGCCCTTCCCCGGGGCCACGTACCGCTGGAGCAGCGGTTCGACTGCGGTGTCGGAGACGGTGCGGCAGGCCGGCACCTACTGGCTCGAGTCCGAGTTGAACGGTTGCAAGGTGCGGGACTCCATCCGGGTGGCTATTTTTGCTTTCCCGGCCGACTGGCTGGGGCCGGACCGGGCGCTCTGCGAGGGGCAGACCCTCCGGCTGAGCGCGAGCACGCCGGGGGCCAGTTACCGCTGGCAGGACGGCTCTGCCAATCCGGTGTTTACGGTAGATCGGCCCGGCAGCTATACCGTCGAAGTGAAGGTCGGCGTTTGCGTACAGCGCGACACCGTGCGCATGAGCTACAACCCCCTACCGGTCTTCAGTCTGTGCAAAGACAAGACGCTGTGCGGCGGTAGCGCCTTGAGCCTTCTGGCGCCGGAAGAAGCCGACACCTACCGCTGGAGCACGGGGGCTTCGGCCCGGCAGGTTTCCGTAAGCCAGAGCGGTCTGGTATGGGCGGAAGCCACGATGGACGGCTGCTCCTGGCGGGATTCCATCACGATCCGCTTCCAGCCGGTGCCCAGGCCTTCCTTAGGGCCGGACACTACGATATGCACCAAGGACAAGTTGCTGTTGAAGAGCAATATCCAGGCCGAGCGCTACGAGTGGCAGGACGGCAGCACGGGACCGCAGCTTTCGGTCAGTCAGGCGGGGACTTACATCCTCCGCACCAGCGACGGCCTGTGCAGGGGTGCAGATACGATTGTCGTCCAGACCCGCGAGTGTGCTGTGTTCAGCCTCTTTGCGCCGAACGCCTTTTCGCCCAACGGCGACGGGGTAAACGATGAGTTTATCCCGCAGCTCCCCCCTGCGGTGGAGGTAATCCGCTACGAGCTGCGCCTGTTCGACCGCTGGGGCAACCTCGTGTTCCAGTCGCAGACCCCGGGGCAGGGCTGGGACGGCACCTATCGGGGGGCCAAGTTGCCGCAGGGCGTCTTTTTATACACCCTGGTCATACAGGCGCGCGACGACGTACAAGAGATAGAGGACACCTTTAGCGGCGATGTGCTGCTGCTGCGTTGAGGAGGGAGGAACCCCACCAAAATCGCTGTCTGTAAAGGCGTCGGTTGGATAGAGGGGGTATTTCATAAGGCGTACTTGAGATGAACAAATATACTTGAATCCAAAGATGGTTTCCGGGAAATAAGTTACTTTTGTATAGGTCTGGCAACCTATCACCGAGGTTCTGATTTATTGTTGATATGCTTACTGAAATTAGTATCGAAAATTTTAAGTCATGGAAGGCAACAGGTCCGATAAGGCTAGCCCCCTTGACTATATTTTGTGGAACAAACAGTTCCGGCAAATCCAGTATTGCCCAGTTTCTATTGATGTTAAAACAAACGGTAGAATCTTACGACCGACAAAGAGTGCTGCATACAGGCGACAGCAGTTCGATAGTAGATCTGGGAAACTGGCACGATATCGCACACGGACATGATGAATCCAGAGCGATTCGTTTTTCAATTAACTATCAGGATGTCAATGGTATAGGATTTACCGATCCCGTAAATGAGAAGAAATATGGTCCTTACCATCAGATAGGATTTAATGCAAAAATTGAATATGACAGGAATGTCAAAAGGATAGTACTGGACAACCTATCCTACAAATTGCGAATGGACAAACCGGGGGACGCTGAACGCCAGGATATCAACCTTGGTTTAAAGATAAAGGATGCTGCCAGAAATCAGTATGAGCTCCTTGCGGAGGGCTACAGGGCGATCAGGCAGCAGGGGCGTCCGGGTGTGCTGCCTCATCCCGAGAATTTTTTTGGATTCCCTGGCGAGGCCATTGCCTACTATCAGAACACAGGATTTCTAACTGATTTTTCGCTCTCTATGAAAAATCTTTTCAAATCCCTCTTCTACGTAGGGCCTTTGAGAGAATATCCCGAGCGTTTCTACCAGTTTTCAGGTGAGATGCCTCCTGATGTAGGTACACGTGGACGGTTATCCGTCAATGCCATGCTCGCTGCTGGCAATCGTTCTGTTTCCAGGGGGCGGAGGAAGAAGGGTGAATCGTTCCAGATGTTGATTGCCCGGTGGTTGAAGACGATGAAACTTATTGAGGAGTTCCGTTTGTCACCTATTGCAGAGGGCAGAAAGGAATATGAAGTACGTATAAAGGTACAGAAGGGCGCTCCCGAGGTATTGATTACCGACGTAGGCTTCGGGATTTCACAGGTACTGCCCGTACTGGTACAGTGTTTCTACGTCCCCTCCAATTCCACTATCCTGTTTGAGCAGCCCGAAATTCACCTGCATCCTTCGGTTCAGGCTTACCTCGCTGATGTATTCATAGAGGCAATTCACGCGTATGAGGACAGCAAGCCTCGCAATACACAGTTAATCATTGAGTCACACTCTGAACATTTAATCAGACGCCTGCAACGCAAGATTGCGGAAGAGGAAATTCGACCCGAGGATGTAGCCATTTATTTCATTGACCAGAACAGGGGTATTTCCACTATTGAAGCGCTTGAAATTGATGCGTTCGGCAATATCCTGAACTGGCCTGATCATTTTTTTGGCGATGAGCTGGAAGACCTGACGGCTATGGCACTGAAGGGAATTGAAAGGAAGAGGAAAATGTCCGGGGATGGAATACGTAGTTGATACCAATGTACTACTGGTAGCGAACGGACTATCTAACATGTCTTTGGACTGCGAGGAGGCTTGTATCAGATTCATACAATCCTTCTGGGGGCAGCACATTCTCGTTATTGATAATCAGTATCAAGTTTTAGAAGAGTACCTGCATAAACTGAATACCAAAAAGAGCGGTATTGGTGATAAATTCCTGAAGCAGGTTCTTACCAAACATGGCCGTGTCAAAGAAGTACCTCTGACCCGCTCGGGTAACACAGACTACGATTTCGACGAGTACCCAGATATGCTGGATTCCGTTGCTATTGACCTTTCTGACAAGAAATTCATTGCAATAAGCAACGCCAATGATACTACCACCCCGATTGCACAGGCCTCCGACAGCAAATGGATAGGGTGGGCAGAAGCATTACAGGCTGCCGAAATTCCGGTTCATTTTCTTTGTAGGGAAGAATTGAGCGCAATTTTTCAAAAAAAAATGGGCTGAGATGGATTTTTTCAAGTTCCCAAGAACCCCGCACCTGTTTGTTATACCCGGGGTTTCCGTTCGCGACGATAAAGTAATGACTCCCCAGGAGTCGGAAGAATTTCTATCCTCCCCTGTGATAGTGGAGGAAAAGGTAGATGGGGCGAACATTGGTATCTCATTCAACGATGCAGGGGAATTGCAGTTCCAAAACCGTGGGAATTACGTCACCTATGATACTCACCCACAGTTCAAGCTACTGACGGAGTGGGGTTACGAGCGCTACGAGTTGCTAAAAAACGCACTAAGCCACCAGTATATCCTTTTCGGCGAATGGTGTTATCTGGCACATTCTATCCATTACACCAAGCTGCCGGACTGGTTTATTGGTTTTGATGTATTTGAAAAAGCTACCGGCAGGTTCCTATCTGTAGAACGAAGAAATGCCATCCTGCAGGATGGTCAGATCAGCAGTGTGCCGCTTATCTTCAAAGGACAAACGGATAAGGCAAAGCTGTTAAAGTTACTGAATACCCCTTCCAGACTGAGCGATGAACCAATAGAGGGGGTTTACGTACGCCGTGACGCAGCGGGCTATCTGTGTAATCGCGCCAAAATAGTACGTGCGGGCTTTATCCAGATGATAGACACACATTGGATGCACAAGAAAATTGTGTACAATACATGCTTGAGGAGCAGCTACACCAGACGGTAACGCCATCGGGACAACCCGACCTCGCCGTAGCCTACGGCTGACGGCACACGGTCCGCCTACTGCCCCCAACCTAACTTTTTTTCAAATCTGCAAACAAAACAAAGACATGCGGGTATTACGTCCTGTATGGAACAAATTAGCCTTATAAAAACGGTGAAAAAGTCTATCTTCGCCCAGGTAAGGTCTATGGACTTCCAACCCTGAAAGCCTTGCGTATCAACCTTTCTTTTTTCACATATTATCAACGCTATGCCAAGATTTTACAAGCAATGGGTGCTGAGCAGCCTGTTCGTGCTGTTAGGTGCGGCAGGGGTACTCGCCCAGCGGACGATTACCGGCACGGTAAGTTCCGCGGATGACGGTACAGGTTTAATAGGCGCCACGGTGGTCGTCACGGGGACAACCAATGGTGCAGTGACGGACCTGGACGGGAAGTACGCTTTATCCAACGTGCCGAATGGGGCTACCCTGACCTTTTCCATGATCGGCTATGCGACGCAGGTCATCTCTGTGGGCGCGAGCAACGTGATAGACGTCGTGTTGGAAACGGACGCCCTCACGCTGGGCGAGGTGACGATCACTGGTGCCTTCGGGGTCAAGCGGGAGGCGCGCGGATTGACGTATTCTGCGCAGCGCATCGGGGGAACGGAGCTGCTGGCTTCCAACGAGCAAAACGTCGTCTCTGCCTTGCAGGGCAAAGTGGCAGGAGCCTTGATCAACACCACTTCCGGGGCTCCCGGAGCCGGTGCGAACATCATCCTGCGCGGCATCAACTCGCTCGATCCCTCCGGCGACAACCAGCCCCTGATCGTAGTGGACGGGGTCATCGCCAGCAACGCCACGAACGTAGGCAGCGTACTGCCCAGTGCGGGCACCAACGCGTTCACCAGCGGCGAACAGTTCTCCAACACCAACCGACTGGCCGACATCAACCCCAACGATATAGAAGATATTTCGGTCCTGAAGGGCCCTGCGGCAACCGCGCTGTACGGCTCGCTGGCGCAGAACGGTGCCATCATCATCACGACGAAGCGAGGCAAAGAGGGCAAGTCCACGATTCAGCTAAGCACGACCTATGGAGTGGACGATATCAACAAGTGGCCGGAGATACAGACCCTCTACCGCGAGGGCATATCCGGCCGCATACGGGTCAATGCCGACAATACCCTGAGCACCACTAAGTTTCAGGATTATGGCCCGCCTATCCTCGGCAACCCGGTGTACAACAACCTGCGCAACCTCTTCGTGCAGGGCAGCCGGATGAAGACCGACTTGAGCGTCACCGGCGGAAACAAAGGGTTCAGCTACCTGCTGTCCGGCTCGACCTTTCAGCAGGACGGCATCGTGCCCGGCACGAGTTTTGACCGGAACACGCTGCGCATGAACGCCGGCTATCAGGTCAACCCCTGGCTCAACCTGTCGGGTGGGGTTTCCTATACCAATTCCGCGACGGTGGCGGCCAACGGGGGCGATAAGTCGGTGATGTCGGCTTTGACCTACCATTCCAACACGTACGACGTGAACGACTATATCAACCCCAACGGCTCCATAAAATCCTATGCGGGCACCCTGATCGACAACCCCCGCTGGCTGGCGGAGTTTGCGCCCTACCGCACCAATGTGAACCGCTACACGAGCCAGGTGACGGCAGATGCGAAGGTGACTTCCTGGTTCACGCTGCGCTACCAGGCGGGCCTGGACCAATACACAGACGTGCGCAAGTACATCATGCCCAACGTGACGGACCTGGGCTTCCAGGTAGGCGGTTTCACCACCGATGAGAACTTTTCGTCGCGCCTGTTCACCTCCAACCTGCTGGGAACGGTGCAGGCGAACCTGAACGATGCGCTCAAGCTGCGCGTACTGGCCGGTCACAGCGTCATTGACAACCGCTTTGAAAACATCGGCACCCGCGGCGAGGGCCTGGTGATTCCGGGCTTTTACGACATCACCAACACGCGCAACGTGTTTCCGTTCTACGACTTCGCCCAGAGCCGCCTGATCGGGGTGTTTGGCGACCTGAACCTCGACTACAAAGGCTTCGCCTATCTGACGGCATCGGCCCGCAACGACTGGACGTCCACTTTGCCCCAGGGCAACAACTCCTTTTTCTATCCTTCGATTGGCGCGGGATTTGTGTTTTCTGAAATCCCGGGCCTGACGCTCCCTTCTTTCATTTCCTATGGGAAAATCCGGGCCTCCTACGCGGAAACGGGCAAGGGAACATCGCCCTACCGGGTGGGTTCCTATTTTGAGAATGCCCCCCGCTTCCCCTACGGTCCGCCCCGCAACCCGGCAGATGCCGCTTCCAAAGACCCCATCCCGGGATTCCGCCGCCGCGTGACCATTGGGGTGCCCGACCTGCGCCCCGAGCGTACCCAGGGGTACGAGCTCGGCATGGAGATGATGTTTGCCAAGCGCCGGGTAGGGTTCGATGTGACGTACTTCGACCAAAGCACCATAGACCAGATCTTCCCGGTACCGGTTTCGAACGCTTCCGGCTACTCGACGGTAGTGACCAATGCCGGTACGATCCGCAACAAGGGCGTAGAGGTATCGCTTAACCTGGTGCCGCTGCAGTCGCGCCATTTCACCTGGGATATGAAGGTCAACTTCGCCCGTTTGCGCGGGACAGTGGAAAAAGTGGATACCAGCGTAGGCGTAGTGACGGTGTTTGACGCGGCCTGGGTAGCCAGCCGTATGGTAGAAGGCGGGCGCGTAGGCGACCTCTACGGCTACCGCTTCCGCTACGCCACGGATGGTCAATTGCTCATCGGTGCCGATGGATACCCAATTGTGGACCTGACCCGGCTTCAATTAGCGGGCAATGCTCTACCCGACTTTACGGCGGCATTGGTCAACACCTTCACCTACAAAGGATTATCCTTGAATTTCCAGATTGAATGGCGGCAGGGAGGCGATGTCTATGACATGGGTATGCGCAACGCCATCCGCAACGGCATCCTGAAAAGCACAGAGCGACGCCACGAGCTCGTCGTATTCAAAGGGGTGAAAGCCGACGGCACGCCCAACACCACGGCTGTCGAAGTGGAAGGAGATAACTTCTATCGCTCCTCCGGACGCTACAATGCGGCATCGGAGGTATTGATTCAGGATGCTTCCTGGGTGCGCCTGCGCGTAGTGAGCCTGAGCTACAACCTACCGTCCAAGGCGCTGAAAGGGCTGCCAATCGCAGGAATCTCCGTGAACCTGACCGGCAACAACCTCTGGCTCAACACCCCCTTCAAAGGCTACGACCCCGAATCCATGCAGAACGGGGCCGGCAACAACGCCTTTGGCTTCTCGGGCCTTACAACCCCGGCCGTGCGGTCTCTGAATGCGGGCTTGAACGTAACGTTTAAATAAACAGGGCGAAACGCAGGGCTCCGGTACACGGGGCCTGCGAAGTATCTCAAAACAATAGAATCTTTATGAGAACCATCATGCGAAAAATAGCCCTTTTCGGAGTGCTGGCGTTGACCGTCGGGGCTTCCGGCTGCTCGGAATATCTGGATATCAATACCGACCCGACAGCGGTTTCCGAAAACCAGGTGACCCTGGCGGCCTTGTTGCCTACGACCATCGAAGCAACCGGCCAGGCAAACTACAACTATGCGTTCAGCATCAACCAGATTGCGCAACATATTGCCGGGGTGACCGGCGGTGGCACCGATGCGCACGGCGAGTTCCGCGTATCGGGAGCCTGGACTTTTTCCTACCTCACCGCCATGAGCAACCTCAGCATCATGATTCGTCGGGCAGAGGAACTGAAAGCCCCCCACTACAGCGGGGTAGCCAAAGTACTGATGGCATACAATCTGTTGATGGCCACCGCCGCCTGGGAAAACGTGCCCTACAGCCAGGCCTTCTCCATAACCAACCTGAAGCCCGGGTACGATTCTCAGGAGAGCATATACAACACCATCAACCAACTGCTGGACGCTGCGGTCGGGGAGTTGAACCAAGCGGTCTCCGGCTTCTCGCCGGGCACAGATGACCTGGTATTCTCGGGGGATCGCGCGCGCTGGCGCCGCGTGGCGCAGGCCCTCAAAGCGCGTGCTGCCATCCACTTCACGGCCAGGTTGGGCTCCGCCACGGCGGCCAACAACGCCCTCTCGGCCCTGGCTAATGGGGCAGGCATGGTATCCAATGCCGACGATTTCCAACTCGTGGGGAACACGAAGAACCTGAACCCCTGGCACTCGGGTGTCGCACTGGCCAACGTGACGGGCAACCTCACCATCCGCCACTCCGCCCAGTTGGTAGATGCCATGAACGGAGTCACCTTTGGGGTCTGGGATCCCCGCCTCCCTTTGATTGCAGGCCGCACCACGGCCAACGCCAACGCGACCACCTGGACAGGCAATGAGTCGGGCAGCGGCACGGGAGGCAATCTGGACCTGGTCTCTACCTCCTGGCATGCGCGGAACGTATCGCCTATCCAGTTCATCACGTACTCCGAACAGAAATTCATCCAGGCAGAAGCAGAATTCCTCAAAAACAACGGCACGACCAGCTCCAAAGGCACCACGGCTGCCGGATACACCGCGTATCTGGATGGCATCCGCGCCAGTATGGATAAAATCGGCGTAGCCGATACCGCCCGGACGCGCTACCTGGCCGATCCTCGCATCGCCCCCGGTGCAGACAACCTAACCCTGGGGCACATCATGGTAGAAAAATGGAAAGCCCTCTTCCTGAATCCGGAAGTGTGGAACGATATGCGCCGCTGGTCGTACAGCAACCAGGTCTATAAGGACCTCGAGTTGCCGCGCAACCACAACCAGGAACTCGCAGGCAGATGGATACAGCGGGCTTCTTACCCGGATTCGGAGTTTACCCGCAACGGAAGCAACGCCACCGCCAACCAGAAACCCATCGGAGAACCTATGTGGCTGTTTAGAAAATAACCCACTAAAAGCTGAAATCGTATGAAAATCATCTATAATTTGCTCCTGCTCGCCAGCATCGCCCTGGTATCCGGCTGCTATGAAGAATCTTACTGGCTGGACGAGAATGCAGAATTCCAAAACAAAGCCGTACCCTCCATCTACATGTACCCGCTTTCGGCGACGACCTACACGCCAGGCTCTACGGCAAGCGTACAACTCGAATACTGGTGCAACGAAGGCATCAAAGAAATCAAGGTGTATCAGCGCGTGGGCTCTGCTACGGCGACGCGTACGCTGCTGGCCACGCTTCCATACACGCCTGCGTTTTCCCAGCTCAAGCAACAGGACACCCTGCTGTACTCGTATGTAGTACCCGCCGGGAACCCTGCCAATACGCAGATATTTATCGACGCGGAAGCCATCAGCAAACAAGACGTAGGCAAAGGGACCTGGCAGCCTACGGCGAGCTCGCGCTCTTTCCGCACGCGGTAGTATTTTCCCGGCGGAGGCGAAGCCCCCTCCACCGGCGTTTCTAAAAAAAATAGGGCCTGTGAGGAAAGTCATTTCCCCGCAGGCCCTATTTTTTTAGCAGGCCCTTTTCAGGCGGTCACCAGGTGTTCCTGGATGATTTCCTGGAGCGCTTGTTTGGGCAGGGCACCAGCCTGCATCATCGGCCTTCCTTCCATGGGGATGAAAAGGATGGAGGGGATGCTGCGTATACCGAAGACCGAGGAGAGCTCCTGTTCCACTTCTGTATCTACTTTATAGATAGTCAGTTGGTCCTGGTATTCGTCGCTGAGCTGTTCGAGGATGGGGGCCACCATCTTGCAGGGGCCGCACCAGTCGGCATAAAAATCAATAATGGCCGGTTTGTCGCCTTTGTACTTCCACTCTTTTTCCGTCATATAGTCGAAAATATCAGACTTGAACTGTTCGGCCGAAAGCATTACGGTTGGCATAGCGATTTATTTTTTGTACAAAGGTAGGGGCAAAAAGGATGCTTTGCCGTAATATTCGTCACACAAGCGGCTTTTCAGAGCGGCGGGTGAACTTTTTTTATCCGGGGGGTTTACAAGGGAGTCACCAATTCGTTTTCAATAAGACATGGCTTTCAAAATATACACCAAAACGGGGGACAAAGGCGAGACCTCGCTCTTCGGCGGGCGCAGGGTCCCCAAAAGCGAGCTCCGCATAGACGCATACGGCACCGTGGATGAGCTCAACGCCCACATCGGCCTCCTGCGCGACGGCATAGCAGATGAGGCATCGAGGGCGGTGCTGTTGGATATTCAGAACCGCCTCTTCGTAGTGGGCGCCTGCCTGGCCACCGACCCGGAAAAATCCCTGAGCGTACCCGACCTGAAGCCCGCCGACATCGAGTTGCTGGAGGCCCGGATAGACGCAATGGAGCAGGGCCTTGAGCCGCTGAAGTACTTTATCCTGCCGGGTGGGCACCCTGTCGTCTCGCAGTGCCACGTCGCCCGTTGCGTATGCCGGCGGGCGGAGCGCCTGACGGTCGCGCTACACCTGGTGGAACCAATTGATTCGCTGGTACTGGAGTACCTGAACCGCCTCTCTGATTACCTGTTTGTGTTGTCCCGGCACCTCGGCCAGCTCCTGGGAGTTGCCGAAATCCCTTGGCGCGGGCGCGCGCAGGGCAGTTGAGAGAGGGAAAAGCCTGCTGCCTGTCGCAGTTCGCCCAAAGTTTGGTATATTCGCGCAATGGAGCCTTGGAAAACGATATGGGACCGCCTGCCGCTCGTGCTGAATTACGCCTTCATGCTGTTGGTGCTGGCCCTTCTTTCGGGTATGTTCCCTCAGACGCTGCGCTTCAAGTATCAGTACGACGTGGGCAGTGCCTGGGCGTACGAAGACCTGTACGCGCCCTTTGACTTCGCCATCCCCAAGACGGTGGAGCAATACAAGGCAGAGCTCGACGCCGCCGTGACTGGGTCTGCGATATATTACCGCCTGGACGATTCGGTGCAGGCCGTGCAGACGAGGCGTTTCGAAGAAGCGTTTGAGCTCCAGTTAGATGCCATTGAGAAAGGGCAGTTCAAAGAGGTCAAAAAAAACCCGCTGCCCTACCGGACATACGGGATTATCCTGCTCGACAGTTTATACGAAAGAGGGATTGTCCTTTGGGACAAAGACTATTCGCGCTGGCCAAGTCCCCCGGCCATAGAGGTGGTGTCGGGCAATACCAGCCGCAAAAAGGCTCCGGGCGACTTGCTCAGCGAGGCGCAGGCCCTTCAGGCGCTCAAGGATTCGCTCACCCATTGCGGCTTGTCCGAGCCGGAGTTTCTGTTTCAGATTTTATCAGAGGCCATTGAGCCCAACGTATCCTACGATGCTGCCCTGAACCGGAAGATGCGGGACAACGTAGTCGAGGCGGTATCGCCGTACCGCGGCATGGTGCGCAAAAACGAGCTGATCGTCCCGAGGGGCGGTATGGTTACGGCACCGGTGTACCAGATGCTGGAAGGGTATCGGGAAGCCTATCTGCAGGGGTCGGAGCAGCAGCGCTCGCGGACGCTGTTGTTTTTAGGGTATTTTTTATTGACGACCTTTGTGCTGGGCGCTTTTCTGCTCTTTTTGCGCTACGCGCACCCCTATGCGGTTTTTCAGCTCAACCATTTGTTGTTCATCCTGCTCTGGCCCTTGGCGATTGGCGGCATGACCTATCTTATCCGCAGCGGCAATGTACTGAGTCCGTACATGGTTCCCTTTGCGCTGGTGCCTTTGGTGTTGAAAAATTTTTACGACAACCGACTGGCGCTGTACGGGCACCTCGTGGTCGCGATGCTGGGCAGCCTGATTTCCTCACAGGGTTTTGCCTTTTTATTCCTCCAACTGATGGTGGGAGGAGTGGTAGTCATCGCCCGTCTCGACACCCTGGGCTGGAACCGCTTTTTCTACGTGATCCTACTGGTATTCCTGACGTATGGGGTGGGCTACTTCGCGCTGGAACTCATCGAGGGGGCCGCCTGGGAAAACATAGACTGGGGTATCTTTTACTGGCTGTTGCTCAACAGCTTCCTGCTCCTGCTCGCCTACCCGCTCACCTCGGCCTTTGAGCGTCTGTTCGGGTTTACATCCGTACTGAGGCTCAAAGAATTGGAAGATACCGACCGCCCTCTGCTGCTGCTGCTGTCGCAGCAGGCGCCCGGCACGTACCAACACTCCCTGCAGGTCGCCAACCTGGCGGAGGCGGCGGCCCGCAGCATTGG
>CAZSMU010000037.1:7022-9719 GCA_964607915.1 uncultured Haliscomenobacter sp. | reverse complement strand
AGACGCTTTGCTCGCCCGGGTAGGGGCCTTATACCACGATATCGGAAAAATTGCCAACCCGGAGTACTTCATCGAAAACCAGAGCGGAGAAAACCCGCATCGGACACTCTCCCCGCTAGAGAGCGCGCGCACCATCATCGCCCATGTGCAGGACGGCGTGGCCCTGGCGCGAAAGTACCACCTGCCGCGCGTCGTGGCAGATTTCATCCGCACCCATCACGGCACGACGCGGGTAGAGTTCTTTTACCAACAACATTTGAAAGGACAGGCAGCTGACGCGCTCGCTGAGCAACAGGAGCCGTCTTTCCGCTATCCGGGTCCCAGGCCCATCAGCAAGGAGGCTACTGTGGTGATGCTGGCAGATAGCATAGAGGCTGCCTGCAAAAGCCTGAAGGACCCGACCGGCCAAGCTATTGACGATATGATCGAGCGCCTGATAGCCCATAAAGCGGAACAGGGCCAACTCAGCGATTCCACGCTGAGCTTTTCGGAACTGGAGGCCTGCAAACAGACTCTGAAGCAGAAAGTGCGTTCCATGTACCACTTCCGGGTGGAGTACCCGGGGCAGAGGAAGACTATGGGGTAGCCTGCCCGGCAGACTCGGCCGCATCGTCTCCGCTTTCCGGTTTTTCCCGCCAGGGGCAGTGCCGGCAACCGCTCTTGCAGCAGTAGCCCCGCTTTTCGTGGTATCGCCGGGTAAAGACGTAGCGCCCCTTCTCGATGTAGTAGTCCTCTCCCTCTACCAAGGTTGGCTGTGGCGACATTGCGTGGCTAAGCGCGCTGTGCCAGGGCGGGCACGCGGTACTGCAAATAGGCAAAAGAACCGAACAGCAGTGCTGAATAGCAGAGGTCGCCGGCTAAGGTATTCCAGAAGAAAGGCAGGCCGGCGATATACGAAGCCATCAGGCCCGAAAAGTCCTGCGGGTAAAAAGAACTCCCCAGCCAGGCGCCGAAATTCGTGACGAGGTAAAACAGCAGGGAGGCCCCCAACGAGGCCCCCAGCACTCGGGGGAAGCGCACCTGCCGGAGCATGAACAGCCCCAGCCCCGCGATAGCGGCGAAACTCCCGTAGATCCAAACGCTGCTGAACCAGCGGAAACCGTGGTAGTATTCCGGGTACACGCGCGGGTACACCACGTTGTGGACGACCAGATCGCTGAGCCACAGCGCAGCCAGAGGGATGAGGAACGCCAGGTGCTTTTGCCTGAAGTGCGCGGCCCCAAACAAGGCCATAGCCCCGATAGGGGTAAAGTTGTGCGGGTGCGGGAGCAGTCTGCTCATGGCGGCAAAAAGAATCAGCCCGGCGATGATGCCAAAGCGGGACGTAAGGTGCGGCTTGTTCATTTTTTCGTGTTGTTCGTCGCAAAAATAACCCAAAGTGGGATAAAAACCAACCTCTGGTGGATTGTGTTCGTGGTTTCCCGCCAAAACTGCCTATTTTAGCGCGGTAAACAGAAAAAAACGTACGCGCATGGTCAAACACGTCCTGTCGGGAGCATGTCTCCTGCTTTCCGTATCCTTGCTGTCTGCACAGCCCGAGCGCTGGCAACAGCGGGCAGAATACAAAATGGACATAGATTTCAATGTCCAGAACCACCAATTTGAGGGCAAACAGCAGCTCACCTACTACAACAACTCGCCGGACACCCTCGACCGGGTCTTTTACCACCTTTATTTCAACGCTTTCCAGCCCGGGAGCTCCATGGACGTCCGCTCGCGGACCATCGCCGACCCGGACCGCCGGGTGCGCGACCGCATCTTCAACCTCAAGCCCGATGAAATCGGCTTCCTGAACGTCAGCAGTCTGAAACAGGACGGCAGCACCCTGCGCTATGAAACCGTGGAAACCATCCTGGAAGTGGTACTCGCCAAGCCTCTGCTGCCAGGCCAGAAAACGGTCTTCGAGATGGCGTTCAACGGGCAGGTGCCCGTCCAAATCCGCCGTTCGGGTCGCGACAACCGGGAGGGTATCGCGTATTCCATGGCCCAGTGGTACCCCAAATTATGCGAATACGACTACCAGGGCTGGCACGCCAACCCCTACATCGCCCGCGAGTTCTACGGCGTATGGGGCGATTTCGACGTGACCATCCACCTCGATAAGCGCTATGTGGTCGGCGCAACGGGCTACCTCCAAAACCCAGAATCCGTCGGCCACGGCTACGAAGCCGCCGGCCAAAAGGTCAAGCAGCCGAAAGGGGATAAACTCGACTGGCACTTCAAAGCCCAGGATGTACACGACTTCGTGTGGGCAGCCGACCCCGACTACACCCATGCGGTGCTGAACCGGAAGGACGGACTGGCCCTCCACTTCTTCTACCAGAAAAACAGCAAAACAGAACAGACCTGGGCCGCCCTGCCCGGTATCATGGACCGGGCTTTCGACTACATCAACAAGCGCTTCGGGCAGTACCCGTTCAAAAAATATTCCTTCATCCAGGGAGGCGACGGAGGCATGGAATACCCGATGGCTACCCTCATCCTCGGCGAAGGCGACCTCGAAGGACTGGTCGGCGTCTCGGTCCACGAACTGATGCACTCCTGGTACCAGATGGCCCTGGGCTCCAACGAGAGTCTCTACGCCTGGATGGACGAAGGCTTCACCGACTACGCAACCGACGAAGTGACCAACTACCTGCGCAAGGAAGGCCTGCTGCCCGGCGAAGCTGTAGATTTTCCTTTTGCCGGCAATTACAG
>CAZSMU010000037.1:0-7012 GCA_964607915.1 uncultured Haliscomenobacter sp. | reverse complement strand
AAGCGGAACGGAAGAACCGCTGAGCACCCATGCCGACCATTTCAATACCAACCGCGCCTACAGCATCGGCTCCTACAGCAAGGGCGGCGTATTCCTCAAGCAAATCGAATACATCATCGGCCGCCAGGCCTTCGATGCGGGGCTGCTGCGCTACTACTACACCTGGAAGATGAAACACCCCAACCCCAACGACTTTATCCGCATCATGGAAAAAGTGTCCGGGCTGGAACTCGACTGGTACAAAGAGTATTTCGTCAATACCACCGCAACCATTGACTACGGCATCAAAGCCCTCGAAGAACTCGACGGAAAAACCACGCTCACCCTGGAGCGCGTGGGCCGCATGCCTATGCCCATAGACCTGCGCATCACCTATCGCGACGGTTCTTCGGAAACCGTACACGTCCCTTTGCAAATTATGCGGGGCGCCAAGCCGGCGGAAGAGGCCGGGGGCAAGTACCGAGTCGAGGCCGATTGGTCCTGGGTGAACCCCTACTACCGGCTCATCCTGCCGGCCCCGAAAGCAAATATCCTGCGCATAGAAATAGATCCTTCGATGCGCATGGCAGATATCAATCGGGCAAACAATGCGTTGAGCAACTAAATCTCGCATGTTGCGCATCCTGCACCTGTGCAAAAAATTCCCGTATCCGCTTTCCGACGGGGAAACCATGGCAATCCACGCAATGGGGAAATCCCTCCGGGATGCCGGCGTGGAACTGTGCCTGCTGGCGATGAACACCAGCAGGCACTTCTTCCGCAAGCCTTCCGATGGCTGGCCGGCGGCACTGGCACACTACCGCGAGGTGCGCACGGCCGAAGTGGACAACCGCGTAACGCCCCAGGGTGCCTTTGCCAACCTGTTCTCGGGTGAGTCCTACCACATTTCCCGATTCCTGTCCAAGCCCTACACCCGCACCCTGGAGGAATGGCTGTCTGCCGAATCTTTCGATGCCTTCCTCCTCGAGACGCCCTACCTTTCGCCCTATATCGAAACCATCCGGCGGTACAGTGCGGCGCCGGTCATCCTGCGGGCGCACAACGTCGAATGCGAAGTTTGGGAGCGCCATGCC
The DNA here is from genome assembly GCA_964607915.1 of uncultured Haliscomenobacter sp. GTDB lineage: Bacteria > Bacteroidota > Bacteroidia > Chitinophagales > Saprospiraceae > JADJPL01. Next base: position 5,939 of record CAZSMU010000037.1, on the reverse strand, counting down.
GCCCTTTTGCCGCAGGGGCCCAGGCGCTGGTACATCGCTTATCTGGCAAAAAAGTTGCGGCGCTACGAGGAAGCCATGCTGTCGCACTACGACCTGCTGCTGGCCATCACGGAGCGCGACCTGGCGCGTTTTCGGGCGATGGGTTTCAGAGGGAAGGGCATGGCTTTTCCCGTAGGCGTATCCCTGGGGGAATACCCCGATTGCAGCGAGGAGGGAGGACCGCTGTCGCTGGGTTTCATCGGGGCGATGGACTGGGCGCCCAATGCGGAGGGCATCCGATGGTTTATGACCGCAGTATGGCCGTCGGTGCAACGCGAGTTCCCGGGGCTGCAGATCGAGATAGCGGGGCGGAACATGCCCGCCTGGGCCCGGCAACTCAGCGGGCCAAACGCGCGGGTGTTGGGGGAGGTGGAAGATGCGAGGGCGTTCATGGCGCGCCAGGCCGTGCTGCTGGCCCCTATCTTGTCGGGCAGCGGGGTGCGCATCAAGGTAATAGAAGGCATGGCGATGGGAAAGGTCGTTTTGTCCACCTCTGTCGGCATGGAAGGCATTCCCGCCCGCGCCGGGCAAGAGGTATTGACAGCCGATTCCTGCGCCGAGTTTGTCGCGCGGCTCCGCTATCTGCACGCCAACCCGGAGCAGAGGCGGGAGATCGGGCACCGCGCACGGGCGTTCATCGGGGCGCATTTCGACCGGGACGCGCTGGCGCGCAAGCTATTGGAAACGATACATGCACTGCCGGGACAGCCCGGCGAATATGGCTATGGCGGAAATCTTGCTTAAAATTGCCTGTTGGGGCTGCCTGGGGGCACTGTTGTACTCCTACGGGCTCTATCCGCTTCTTCTGCGCATCCTGGCGAAGGGCAAAGCCTTCCGCCATGCCCGCTATGAAGAGGGGGAAACGGCGTCGTTGCCCCGGCTTTCCATTCTGATCTCGGCGTACAACGAAGAAAAAGTGCTGCGGCAAAAGCTGGACAGCATCGCAGCAGCCCAATACCCAAAAGAGCTCCTGAAGGTGTACCTGGGCTCCGATGCTTCCACCGACGCAACAGATGCCCTGGCCGCCGAATACGCCGGGGGCTGCCCCTGGCTCCGGTTCCGGCGGTTCGGGCAGCGCGGGGGCAAGCCGGGGGTAATCAACGCCCTGGCTGCCGAAGCCCTGGAAACATACGGCAGTGGTCCAGAGCACATCCTGCTCATCACCGATGCCAACGTCCTGTTTATGGAAGACACCCTGTTCAAGCTGCTGCGCCATTTCAAAGAGCCCGGTATAGCGGTGGTGGACAGTGTCATCCTGCCTCAGGGGCAGCAGGCGGCGGGGATTTCGCGTGCGGAGGGCCGCTATCTCGGCGGCGAGGCCCGGCTGAAGTATTGCGAAGGGTTGCTGTGGGGGGCCATGATTGGCCCCTTCGGCGCGGGGTACGCAGTGCGGGCAAGCCATTTCGAGCCAGTGCCGCCCAATTTCCTGGTGGATGATTTTTACATTGCCATGCGGGCGGTCGAGCGCGGCGGGAAAGCCATCAGCGACCCCGAAGCCCGGGTCCTGGAAGGGGCCACCCACCGCATCGAGGTGGAGTTCCGCCGGAAAAAGCGCATCGGCGCGGGGAACTTTCAGAATATGGCCCTGTTTCGCCGCCTGTGGTGGCCTCCGGTACACGCGGTGGGATTCGCGTTTTTTTCCCACAAAATATTGCGCTGGACAGGTCCACACTCCTTGTGGATAGCCTTACTTTGCACCCTGTTTCTGGCGCTGTTGGGAAACCAATGGTACGGCCTGTTGTTTCTGATGCAGTCGGCCTTGCTGGCGGGTGTGCCGCTGCTCGACCTTTTGTTGGCGCGGATGGGCATACAGGTACTCCTGTTGCGCGGCATGCGCTATTTTCTACTGATGAACGCCGCCCTCTTTGCGGGGTGGATTTTTTATAAAAAAGGAATTAAAACCAATGTCTGGCAACCAACTGAACGGGCAACCTGAGGAAATCCGCCTCCACACCATAGAAGAGGCGATTGCGGATATCCGCATGGGAAAAGTCATCATCGTCGTGGATGACGAAGACCGGGAAAACGAAGGCGACTTCATCTGCGCGGCGGAGGCCGTGACGCCCGAAATCATCAATTTTATGGCGATGCACGGCCGGGGGCTTATCTGTGCCCCGATTATCGAACAGCGGGCCGACGAGCTGAACCTGCCCATGATGGTGTCGAGCAATACGGCCCTGCACGAGACGGCCTTCACAGTCTCTATTGACTTGATAGGCCATGGCTGCACGACCGGTATTTCCGCGCATGACCGCGCGGTCGGCATCCGCCGCCTGGTACATCCGGAGGCCAAAGCCTCTGATTATGCGCGCCCCGGGCATATTTTCCCCCTGCGCGCCCGCAAGGGCGGGGTCTTGCGCCGCACCGGCCATACGGAGGCAGCTATAGACCTGGCCCGCCTGGCCGGCTTTTACCCGGCGGGCGTCCTGGTAGAGATCCTGAACGAAGACGGCACCATGGCCCGCCTGCCTCAATTGGTGGGCATCGCAGAGCGCTTCGGACTTAAAATCGTCGCTATCAAAGACCTCGTGGCGTATCGCATGCGTACAGAGCGCCTGGTGAAAAAAGAACTGAGCATCTCCCTAAACACGCGGTTCGGAACCTTTGAGGTCAGCGCCTACAGCCAGGCTACCTCAGGAGACGTACATCTCGCCGTACATAAAGGCAACTGGAGCCCTGACGAGCCGGTGCTGGTGCGCGTCCACTCCGCCTCCGAAACCTCCGACCTGCTCGGGATGCTGTTTTACGACGAGGGCCTGCAGCTCCAAAAGGCGGTAGAAAGAATAGCTTCGGAAGGAAAAGGGGTGCTTCTCATCATGCGGCATGGCGAAAAGGAAGAACTCTCTATCCTCGAGACCCTGCAAAAGCTGAGCGAGGCCAACACAGAGGAAAGCCACCCCTGGCGGCCCGAAATGTCGCAGCGCGACTTCGGCGTAGGCGCGCAAATCCTGCGCGACCTCGGCATCTGCCGCATGCGCCTGATGACCAACAGCCCTAAGAAGCGCGTCGGGCTCACAGGCTATGGGCTGGAAGTCGTGGACAACGTGCCGTTCTGAACCCCTCAGCGAAGCGACTGGTACAAGAAATAGCCCAGGGGGAAAAACACAAGGGCCAAAACCAGCGGCAGGAGCCAGGTACCCAGCCCTTGGACATTCCCGTGGGCGGTCTGTACAGTCAGGTATAGCAGCATAAAAAACACTCCGGCTAATACGAGCTTTAGCAGTCGGATCATGCGCGTGGCGATGGTGTATTGCCGCAGCGCATTCTCCGGCGTGATGGGCTGCAAGTAGTTGAAAAGGTGGGGAAAGCGGTTGAGGAAGCTCAGTCCTGTGAACAGGACCGAAGCGACGACGGGCAACGCCCAAAGGCTTTGCTTGCTTCCAAAGGCATCCACTTCGCCTGCGGCGTTGAAGTGGGTGGGGATGCGATCCGGCAATGCCCCATAGCGGGCTGCGGCGTAGCCCCAAAGGCCGAGGAGCAGCCCCCATCCGACGAGTTCCAAAAGCTGGTCGAAAGCCGTCCGATGGGGGCGAATGCGGGGGCGGGGAAGCTCGCGCATAGCCGTCATGCGTTTGCCCGGAGCATTTCGCGCACCTTGTCCGCCACTTTTTGCGCGGTGAAGCCAAATTTATCGTCGAGCACCGTGTAGGGTGCGGAATACCCAAAATGTTGGAGGCCCCAGACTACCCCGTGGGGACCTGCGAGACCGCGCAGTGTGACCGGCAGCCCGGCCGTGAGGCCAAAGGTAGGCAGGTGAGGCGGGAGCACCGCTTCCTGGTATGCCCGCGGCTGTCGGCGGAACAAGCCCTCGCTGGGCGCCGAGACGACGCGTACCTGCAAGTCGTCTTCTGCACGCAGGATATCGGCCCCGGCGATGAGGGTAGCTACTTCCGAGCCATTGGCGACGAGTACGACATCCGGTTCACTGTGGCAATCCTGGACGATGTAGGCGCCTTTGTCCGCCTGCTGCGCCTCGGCGAAGCGGTTGGCCGAAGGCAGATCCTGCACATTCTGGCGGGAGAGGATGAGCCCGCTGGGGCTATGGTCGTTTTCCAGAGCCAGTTTCCAGCACACCGTCGTTTCGTGGGCATCTGCCGGGCGCAGGGCCAAGAAGCTGTTCTGCCCTGAGTGGTTCTGAAGCTGTTCCAGAAGCCGGATCTGCGCCTCTTGTTCGATGGGCTGGTGGGTGGGGCCGTCTTCGCCTACGCGGAAGGCATCGTGCGTCCAGATGAAGAGGACGCGCTGCTCCATCAGCGCACATACGCGGATAGCGGGCTTCATATAGTCGCTGAACACAAAGAACGTCGCGCAGGCCGGTATGACGCCTCCGTGCAGTGCCATGCCGATCGACAGGGCAGCCATAGTCAGTTCGGCTACGCCGGCCTGCAGGAAGGCCCCCGAGAAATCGCCTTTTTTAAAAGGGGCTTTCTTTTTGAGGAAAGCATCTGTTTTATCGCTATTAGACAAATCGGCCGACGCGACGATCAAGTTATCGACGTGGTCGGCCAGGAAGGACAACACCGTGGCGGAAGCGTTGCGCGTAGCGCTATGGGGAGCCTGCTTCACCTGCGACCAGTCGAGGGCGGGCAATTTACCGGAGAGGAAAAAATCGAGCCGGGCGGCCTGCTCCGGGTTTGCTGCAGCCCAGCGGGCGAACGCTGATTTGCGATCGCGGGCGATGGCCCTCTTTTGTTCCAGCACGTCGGAATAGGCATCCCGGACTGCCGGGAAGATCTGGAAGGGATCCCGGGGGTCACCACCGAGGCCTTCGATGGTTTTGGCAAACGACGCTTTCGACTCGCCCAACGGCTTGCCGTGCAGTTCCACTTCGCCCTCGTAGCTGCTGCCGTCTTCTAGGCGGGCCCCCTTCCCCATCAGCGTTTTGCCGATGATGAGCGTGGGACGCTCCGTTTCATCAATGCCTGCCTGAATGGCCTGGCGCAGCGCATCGTGGTCGTTGCCGGGCACGGTCAGCACATGCCAGCCCCAGGCCTCGTATTTTTTGGCAGTATCTTCGCCCGTCACCTCCTCGACGACCGTCGAGAGCTGTATGTCGTTAGCGTCGTAGAACATGATCACGTTGCCCAGGCCGAGGTGCCCGGCGAGGCGCCCGGCACCCTGCGAGATTTCCTCCTGGATGCCGCCATCGGAGATATAGATATAGGTCTTGTGCGAAACCAACTCCCCAAAGCGGGCCGCCAGGAAACGCTCGGCGATAGCCGCGCCTATACCGAAGGCATGGCCCTGGCCAAGCGGGCCGGAGGTATTTTCAATGCCCCGGGCAACGTCCAGCTCCGGGTGGCCCGGCGTAGGGGACTGCCACTGCCGGAAATTTTTCAGGTCGTCCAGGGTGTAGTTGCCCAGGAGCGCCTGTACACCGTACAACATAGCCGACATGTGCCCTGCGTCGAGGAAGAGGCGGTCGCGCAGCGGCCAGCCCATATCCTCGGGGTCGTAGTTCAGGAAATCCGAGTACAGGACGTGAATGAAATCCGCTCCGCCCATCGGGCCGCCGGGGTGGCCCGACTTCGCCTTTTCAACCATCGCCGCTGCCAGGATGCGGATGTTATCGGCTGCCAAAAGAGAGTTTTTTTTGTTTGTGTCAGACATATTAGCAGTGTTTAAAGGGGTTGTGTGAAGAGCCCCGTCGCGGTATTATTTTGAAAATGAATAGCCTTTTGCGCGGGGTCGGCGAGGACAGTCCCCCATGGTGTTTTTGAGCTTTCTGCCGAGGATAAAACCGGCCCTGTTTGACCCGGCTACAAATCCCGAACCCGCTCTCAAAGACAAAAATAAAAAAGACTTGTTGCCAAGGCGTATAGGAGCGCGAAAAAAGGGGATTTTACAATAGACTTGTTGCGAGGGGAATCATCGAGGGGTCAAAAAGGCCCTTTTTCGCC